>NZ_JAQJCI010000024.1:0-88916 GCF_030182495.1 Rhizobium aureum
GCGATCTACAAAAGACGCAAGGAGACGGTCGAGCGTTCCTTTGCCGATGCCAAGCAGCTGCACGGCCATCGCTACGCCCGCTTCCGAAGTCTCATCAAAGTCCGATGCCAGTGCCTGATGGCCGCCGCAGCCCAGAACATCAAGAAGATCGCGATGGCGCTCACAAAGACACCCAAACCGAGCCTCGCATGAATCACAGGAGCAGGACCGATCTCCCTTCAATGCCGCAACCCAGGAAACAAACACACCAGAAATACAAAACCCCGCCAAAATTTGACGGGGTTTGTCAGCAGTCTGAGCCGGGGTTTACGCCCCGGCTTTTTCCGTTTCATAGGCTGACTGTTTACACGGCGTCCTTCGGAAAATCGGTCGAGACAGCCAGTTCGCGCCAGTCGGCCAGTTCCCTGGCGACATAGTCATTCTTGGTCTCGATCGCGCCGACAGTATCCGAGCCGAAGGGCATGCGCAGCGGCAGATTGGCCGAATGAGCAAGCGTGATCACCGACTTTGCAAGCCGTGCGGGATCGCCTGGCTGGCCGTGGTTATGGCCGGCCGCGAAATCGCGCATCGCCCCCGCCGGTTTCGACGCCGGCATACGGTTCGGCGAACGCATCTCCGCCGATATGATCGCTGTCCCCATCGGTCCTCGCCAGCGGACGGCGATCGTCGGCTCGCCCGAGCATTTTCAGCGTTTTCCCAAACCGCTCACGCCTCACGATCTGAAAGATCACCCCTGCATCCGCTACCGTTTCGCGAGCGGCACATATTATCGCTGGGAGTTCGAGCGCGGGGGCATCGAGCTGGAGATCGAGGTGCAGGGGCCGCTGACGCTCGGCGATCTCGACATCATGCTGGACGCCGCCGTCAATGGCTCCGGTCTTGCCTTCCTGTTCGAGGATCACGCGCTGCCGGCTTTAGAGGATGGCCGGCTGATCCGCGTGCTGGAGGACTGGTGCCCCTATTATCCCGGCTTTTTCCTCTATTATCCGAGCCGCCGGCAGCTGCCGACGGCTTTGCGCGCCTTTATCGATTTTGTAAAGGCCGAGACTGCTCGCCAGAGCTGAGCCGAACAGCGTCAGACCTGCGGCTTCATCGCCGGAAAATCGGGGAAATGCTTCTCGAACTTGCGCGCCCAGTCCGTCAACCCCGCATGGTCTGCTTCCCATTGTCCTTCGAAGCGGAGCTGCAGATAGCCGACGAGGGAGGCAAGTGCGAAATGACCCGCATGCAGCTTCTTGCCGATCTTCGGCGGTTCTGCATCGAGATGGGTGAGGGCGCGGCTGACCTTCGTCCACTGCCGGTCGATCCAGGGCTGATGCTGCTTCTCGGGTTCGCGAAGACGACGCTCGTAGACGATCGACAGCAGGCACTCGTTGGTGCCGTCGATCAGCGCTTCCAGAACCTCGATCTCGGTGCGCTTGCCCTTCTTCGATGGATAGAGCCCACCCTCGCGCCGGTCGAAATAATGCATGATGGCGCGGCTGTCGAAAATCGCCTCGCCGTCGCCGGTCAGCAATGTCGGGATCTTGCCGAGCGGGTTGTTGTCGATCAGCAGCGTCGGACCGGCATTCGTGTCGACATGGATCTCCTCAAGCTTGATGCCCAGATGGCGTGCCGCCATGCGCACCTTGCTGGAGAAGGGGGAGGTGGGCGAGCAAAGAAGTCTCATGAAATCACCTGCGGGATGTGTATGTGATAAATCTCAATGTTCGCCACGCAGCCAGAAGGCGCGCTGCGAGGCGAAACGGTCCTGCGCCAGAATATCCTTCAAGGCCGGCAGCAGCGCATGCAACTCATCCTTCAGCGTGAAGGGCGGGTTGACGATGATGAGGCCGGAGCCGGTAAGCCCGGTGAAGCCGCGATCGCTTTTGACGATCAGCTCGGCGCAGAGCATCTTCGGAATTTCCAGCGCCTGCAGCGCCTCGTGAAATGGCTTGATCGGCGCATCCTTCTTGATCGGATACCAGAGGCAATAGGTGCCGCCCGGAAAGCGGCGCCAGGCTTTGGCCAGGCCGTCGATCAGCCGCTCATATTCGCCTTCCTCCTCGAAAGGCGGATCGACGAGCACGATGCCCCGCTTCTCCTTCGGCGGCAGATGCGCGCCGAGCGCCAGCCAGCCGTCCAGTTCGGTGATGCGTGCATGATGATCGCCCTCGAACAGGCGGTGCAGCCGCTGAAAATCGTCCGGGTGCAGTTCCATCGCCGAAAGCCGGTCCTGCGGGCGAAACAGCATCCGGGCGAGCTTCGGCGAGCCGGGATAGAGCCTCAGGCCGCCTTCAGGGTTTAGCTCACGGATAGCGACGAGATAGGGCTCCAGCAGATCGGCGACCTGCGGCACGAGTTCCGCCTCCAGCACCCTGCCGATGCCGTCACGCCATTCGCCGGTCTTCTGGGCTTCCTCGGACGACAGATCGTAAAGCCCGATGCCGGCATGGGTATCGAGAACGCGAAAGGCCTTGTCCTTGTTCTGCATGTAGCGGACGAGGCGCGCGAGAACAGCGTGTTTCAAGACATCGGCAAAATTGCCCGCGTGGTAGATGTGCCGATAGTTCATTGTCGGTGAAGTCCGCATGAATTGTTGAGATGGGCCGGATTGTCTCTAGTGGCCGGACATCGCTTGAAATATACAAACATCATGAACATTGCGACCCCCATCCAAGCCAAATCGCGCGTCGGCCACACGGCCTGTCCGCATGACTGTCCCTCCACCTGCGCGCTGGAGGTCGATCTGACGGAAGACGGCAGGATCGGCCGGGTTCGCGGCGCCAACGATCATTCCTATACCTCGGGCGTCATCTGCGCCAAGGTCGCGCGCTATGCCGAGCGGCTTTACCATCCCGATCGCCTGATGAAGCCGCTGTGCCGCGCCGGCGCAAAGGGCGAGGGGCGCTGGCAGGAAATTTCCTGGGAAGATGCACTCGACGAGATCGCCGAAGCTTTCATCAAGGCCGAAGCCAAGGACGGCAGCGAGGCGATCTGGCCCTATTTCTATGCCGGCACGATGGGCTGGGTGCAGCGCGATTCCATCGAGCGGCTGCGCCATGCCAAGCGCTATTCCGGCTTCTTCTCCTCGATCTGCACCAATCCGGCCTGGACGGGCTTCACCATGGCGACCGGCGTGCTGCGTGGTCCCGATCCACGCGAGATGGGCCGTACCGATTGCGTCGTCATCTGGGGCACGAATGCGGTTGCTACCCAGGTCAACGTCATGACCCATGCAGTGAAATCCCGCAAGGAACGCGGCGCCAAGATCGTCGTTATCGATATTTATGACAACCCGACGATGAAGCAGGCCGACATGGCCTTGATCGTCAAGCCGGGCACGGATGCGGCCCTTGCCTGCGCCGTCATGCACATCGCCTTCCGCGACGGTTATGCCGACCGCGAGTACATGGCCAAATATGCTGACGATCCCGCTGGCCTCGAAGAGCACCTGAAATCAAAGACCCCGGCATGGGCTGCCGCTATCACCGGCCTTTCGGTCGACGAGATCGAAGCCTTCGCCAAGCTCGTGGGGACGACGAAGAAGACCTATTTCCGCCTCGGCTACGGCTTTACCCGCCAGCGCAACGGCGCGATCGCCATGCATGCGGCAGCCTCGGTCGCGACGGTGCTCGGCTCCTGGCAATATGAGGGCGGCGGCGCCTTCCATTCGAACAGCGATATCTTCCGCATGGATGCGAGCGAACTGACCGGCCGCGCCATGAAGGATCAGGATATCCGCATGATCGATCAGTCGCAGATCGGCCGCGCCCTGACAGGCGATGCCGTCGCGCTTCGCCATCGCGGTCCGGTCACGGCCATGCTGATCCAGAACACCAATCCGGTGAATATCGCGCCGGAGCAGCGGCTGGTGAAGCGCGGCTTCGCCCGCTCCGATCTCTTCGTCGCCGTGCATGAGCAGTTCATGACCGATACGGCCGAGATGGCTGATATCGTCATCCCCGCCACCATGTTCGTTGAGCATGACGACATCTATCGTGCCGGCGGCCAGAACCACATCCTTCTCGGCCCGAAGCTTGTGGAGCCGCCGCCGACAGTGCGCAGCAATCTCTTCGTGATCGAGGAGCTGGCGAAGCGTCTCGGCGTTGCGGATCGCCCCGGCTTCGGTTTTTCGGCTCGCGAGATGATCGACCGTGTTCTGTCCAGAAGCGGCCTGCCGGATTACGATTATTTTCTCGAACACAAATGGTTCGATCGCCAGCCGGATTTCGAGGAGGCCCATTTCATCAAGGGCTTCGCCCATCCCGACGGGAAATTCCGTTTCCGCCCGGACTGGGTCAATCAACCGGCGCCGAACCGCCCGCCGGCCTCGATCGGGTTGCTCGGGCCGCATGTCGAGCTGCCGGAGTTTCCGGATCAGGTCGATGTCATCGAGGTGGCCGATCCCGAGCATCCGTTCCGGCTCGCGACCTCGCCATCGCGCAACTTCCTGAATTCGAGTTTCGCGGAAACGAAGACATCGCGGCAGAAGGAAAGCCGTCCTGAGGTGATGATCAATCCGGCCGATGCCGAAGCACTCGAGATCATCCATGGAGAGTTGGTCCGCATCGGCAATGGCCGAGGCGATATTCGCCTCCACGCCCGCGTGACAGCGGAAGTGAAGCCGGGCGTGCTGATCGCCGAGGGGCTGTGGCCGAACAAGGCTCATGTCGACGGCGAGGGCATCAACGTACTCACCGGCGCCGATCCCGTCGCGCCCTATGGCGGCGCGGCTGTCCACGACAACAAGGTATGGCTTCGCAAGGACGTGGCATGAGTAAACTCGAAAAGGCGAAAGCCGAGATCGTCAGCGAGGAGACGCTGGCGGATCAATGGACGCGGCTGAGCACATTTGAGATCGACTACACGGATTCGCGCGGCGAAAATCATCGGCTGAAGCGCGAGGTCTATCATCGCACGCCGGCCGCCTGCATTCTCCTCTATGATCCCAGCCATGAAACCGTGGTACTCGTCCGGCAATATCGTCTGCCGGCCCAGCTGGTCGGCGAGCCAGCCTGGATGATCGAAGTGCCAGCCGGTTTGCTCGACGGCGATGATCCGGAAGCGGCGATCCGACGCGAGGCCATGGAGGAGACGGGCTTTCGCGTGCGCGACATCCGCTTCCTCTTCAAATCGATGACGTCGCCCGGCTCCTCGACCGAGGTCATCCATTTCTTCGCCGCCGTGATCGACACGTCCGACCGTGTCGCCGATGGCGGCGGGCTTGCGGAAGAGCATGAGGATATCGAGGTCCTGGAGGTTCGCCTGTCCGATGCGATTGTCATGATCGAGAAGGGCGATATCTCCGACGCCAAGACGATCATGCTGCTGCAATGGGCGGTTTTGAATGTCGCGAGTCTGAAATAGCTTTTGCCTTGGGGAAGCTTTGTGAAACTCTGCTCCCCATTCATCACAATGTCACGAATCAAGCTTACCGGGGCGTGCTGGCCGGAAACATTCGAATGTTTCCGAGCCTCCTTCATTGACGCTGTTTCAGGAGAAAGCCGATGTGGCTCAGCAATTTCACGCTCGTTCTTCCCAATGAGGTCGTCGAGAAGGGTGCGGTGCGCATCGAGGACGGCGTGATTGCCGAAATCCGCTCGGATCCGGTGGAAAATCCGATCTTCGACGGCGGCGGCCGCTTGCTGATGCCGGGCTTCGTCGATCTGCACTGTGACATGGTGGAGCGCGAGATCGCACCGCGTCCGAATGCGATGATGCCGATCGATTTCGGCATTCACGAGCTGGACAAGAAGCTGGCGGCGGCCGGTGTCACCACCGCCTTCGCCGCGCTCTCCTTTGCGACCGAAAGCGTCTACGGCCACGTCCGTTCGCTCGAAACCACCTCGGCAGTGATCCGCGGCATCGGCAGCCTGCGCGACGAGCTCCTGATCGACCACCGTGTCCATGCACGCTACGAAATCACCAATCTCGACGCGGCGCCGACCCTGGAGCGGCTCCTGGAAGAAGGCTCCGTCGATATGGTTTCGCTCACCGACCATACACCGGGGCAGGGGCAGTATAACGACATCGAAAGCTACATCCGCAGCATGTCAGAGCGCCGCTCCATGTCGCGGGAGGCCGCCGAGGAAGTGGTCGCACAGCGCATCGCGCAGCGCGAGGATCCTGAGATCGAGCGCAAGCTCCATGAGGTGGTCGAACTCGCGCTGAAGCACAAGCTGTCGCTGGCCTCGCATGATGACGACAGTGCCGAGAAGGTGGCGGCGATGCACGATCTCGGCGTGACGATCAGCGAATTTCCGGTGACGGGACCGGCTGCGGAGGAAGCCCGCCGCCGCGGTCTCTGGACCCTGATGGGAGCGCCGAACGCGCTTCGCGGCCAGTCGATGTCCGGCAATCTCAGCGCCCTCGATGCGGCGCGCTCGGGCCTGCTCGGCATCATCGCGGCCGATTATCACCCGGCGGCCTTCGTGCCGGCGATCTTCAAGATCGCCGACATTGTTGCTGGCGGTCTGCCGGCGGCCGTTGCAACGGCAACCTCCAATGCTGCCCGTTCGGCCGGTCTGACGGATCGCGGCGAAATCGCCGTCGGCCAGCTTGCCGATCTGGTGGCCGTCGAGCCCGGCTCGGTTCACCGCATCCGCGCCACCTTCCGCGGCGGCCGCATCGTCTATAGCGACGGCACGCTGCACCCGTTGATGGCGATTGCGGCTTGAGGAGGATTGTGAGGGTGAGACATCTGGCTCCCCCTCATCCGGTCGCTATAAACGCCGATCCCGGCAAAAAGCACTTTGCTGGGAAGACTAGACTTCCGCTTCAAAGGAAGTCGCATAACCCCAAACGCGATGACTTTGCTGAAATGGGAGCACCTGAAGCGCTTCTCCCTTCTCCCCCTGGGGAGGAGGTGCCCGAAGGGCGGATGAAGGGGCGTTTAGCCACAGAATTCCCTATTTAACCTGCGTCCCCAAGCAGTGACAAAATCTGCCGTCCATCGACAGCAGGGTTTTTGCCAAGGCTCACGGCCTTGCCGTCTTCCATCCTGACCTTGCCTTCCGCCAGCAGCCGCAGCGATTGCGGATAAAGCTGATGCTCGACCGTCAGCACGCGGGCGGCGAGACTATCGGCGGTATCGTCGCTGAGCACGGGCACGGCCGCCTGGCCGATGACCGGGCCCTCATCCATGCCTTCGGTGACGAAATGCACGGTGCAGCCGGCAATGCGCATGCCGGCCTCGATGGCGCGCTGATGCGTATGCAGGCCGGGGAAAAGCGGCAGCAGAGAGGGATGGATGTTGATAATCCGGCCCTTGTAAGCCTGGATGAAGCGGCCGGAAAGCAGCCGCATATAGCCGGCAAGGCAGATGATATCGGGCGAGAGGGCGTCAAGCTGCGAAAGGATCGCCTCTTCATGGGCTTCCTTGCCGGCAAACTCCTTGCGCACGAAAGCGAATGTTGCAACGCCTTCAGCCGCAGCCCTTGCCAGCCCGCCGGCATCCGCCTTGTCGGAAATGACGCCAACGATCTCGGCCGGGTAGTCCGCTGCCTTCGTGGCCTTCAGAAGAGCCAGCATGTTGGAGCCGCCGCCCGAAATGAAGACGACGACGCGTTTACGCGGCGTGGTCATAGAGCGAGCGTGCCCTTATAGACGGTGCCGGGAGCGCCTTCTTCGCGCGCGACCATGCGGCCGAGCGTAACGACGGCTTCGCCTTCAGCCTCAAGCACGGCCTTCACGGCATCGACATTTTCCTGAGCGACGACCACGATCATGCCGATGCCGCAGTTGAAGGTGCGCAGCATTTCCTTCGCTTCGACGCCACCCGTCTTGGCCAGCCAGGAGAACACCGGCGGCGCCTTAACCGCAGCAAGATCGATTTCGGCAGCCAGATGCTTCGGCAGCACGCGCGGAATGTTCTCCGGAAAGCCGCCGCCGGTGATGTGGGCAAGCGCCTTGAGGGCATGGGTTTCGCGGATGGCTTTCAGCAGAGGCTTCACATAGATGCGCGTCGGCGTCAGCAGCGCTTCCCCCAGCGCCTTGCCTTCGGCGAATGGCGCCGGCGCATCCCAGCCGAGGCCGGAAAGCTCGACGATCTTGCGCACCAGCGAGAAGCCGTTGGAATGAACGCCTGACGAGGCGAGGCCGAGAATGATGTCGCCCTCGGCAATATCGCCCGAAGGTAGCAGTTGGCCGCGTTCGGCGGCGCCGACGGCAAAGCCCGCCAGATCGTAATCGCCGTGGGAATACATGCCCGGCATTTCCGCCGTCTCGCCGCCGATCAGCGCACAGCCTGCATCGCGGCAGCCGGCAGCAATGCCGCCGACGATCGCCGCACCCTGGTCCGGGTCGAGCTTGCCGGTGGCGAAGTAATCGAGGAAGAAGAGCGGCTCGGCGCCCTGGACGACCAGATCGTTCACGCACATGGCCACGAGGTCGATCCCGACGGTATCATGATAATTGGCGTCGATTGCGATCTTCAGCTTGGTGCCGACGCCGTCATTGGCGGCGACCAGCACCGGATCGGTGAAGCCCGCAGCCTTGAGGTCGAACAGGCCGCCGAAGCCGCCGATTTCGCCGTCCGCACCCGGCCGGCGCGTCGAACGGACGGCGGGCTTGATCTTTTCGACCAGCAGGTTGCCGGCGTCGATATCGACGCCCGCGTCGCTATAGGTCAGACCGTTTTTTCCAGACTGGCTCATGCTTCCGCCTCCGATGGCCGCCCGTCCATTATGACAGGGCTTTGATCGGCTCGCCATTGCATGATAGGGCCCTTTATGCAAGGCGCAAGCGCCGCAAACCCTGCGATTTTCCCCGCTTCCCATCGCCCAAGGCAGATTTCCGGCCGCAGACTTGACCATAATTGCGGCGTCATCCTATGTCCTAAGCACACGGCAAACGGGCGCGAGACAACGGGGAAGACGATGGAGCAAAAGGTCAGCGGGGCGAGCCTCAAGCGCCAAGTCACGTTCTGGGTGATCGTGCTCGTCGTCTTTATCGCTTTCATCTACATCTTCAGCACGATCCTGCTGCCGTTTATCGCTGGCATGGCGGTTGCCTATTTCCTCGATCCGGTCGCCGACCGGCTGGAGCGGATCGGCCTCAGCCGCCTGATGGCGACGGTGGTGATCCTCGTCTCCTTCGTGCTGATCTTCGCACTGGCGCTCACGATCTTCATTCCGATCATCATCAACCAGTTCAACGACTTCATCCAGCACATACCGTCCTATGTGCAGCAGGTGCAGCAGCTGATCGCCAAAGCGCAGACGATGGTGCTGCCGGACTGGATCCGCAACCAGCTCGGAGCCATCAAGGACAATTTCTCCAGCATCATGTCCGACGGGCTTAGCTTCATCGGCGGGCTGTTTGCGCAGATCTGGAGCTCCGGCAAGGCGCTGGTCAACATCATCTCGCTGATGGTCGTTACACCTGTTGTCGCCTTCTACATTCTGCTCGATTGGGATCGTATGATCGCCAAGGTGGACGACTGGACACCGCGCGATCACGTCGCCACCGTCCGCCAGATCGCTCGCGAGATCGATCAGGCGATCGCCGGCTTCATCCGGGGGCAGGGGTCGCTCTGCATCATCCTCGGCGTATATTATGGTGTCGGCCTGTCGCTGGTCGGCTTGAACTTCGGCCTGCTGATTGGCCTCTTCGCCGGCATGATCAGCTTCATCCCCTATGTCGGCTCGCTGGTTGGCCTTGTTCTGGCCGTCGGGGTTGCGCTCGTTCAATTCTGGCCCGATTATCTTTGGGTCGGTCTGACGCTCGCCGTCTTCTTCACCGGCCAATTCCTCGAAGGCAACATATTGCAGCCGAAGCTCGTCGGCGAAAGCGTCGGCCTGCACCCGGTCTGGCTGATGTTCGCCCTTTTTGCCTTTGGCGCTCTTTTCGGTTTCGTCGGCCTGTTGATCGCGGTTCCGGCGGCCGCCGCATGCGGCGTTCTTGTCCGCTTCGCCCTTTCGCGGTACCTTCAGAGCGATCTCTATTACGGACGCTCGGAAGCGGGCAAGGCGCGCAGAGCCAAGACCGGCAAGACCGAGAATAGCTAGACATGACCGACGCAAAGAACGCTGATCTAAGGCGCAAGGCCGCCGAGCAGCTGCCCTTGGCCTTTACGCATGATCCCGCAAACGGGCGCGACGATCTGCTCGTCGCCGATCCCTTGAGCGCGGCGGTGAAGATCGTCGATTCCTGGCCGCACTGGCCGTCGCCGGTCGTCATTCTGGCCGGTCCCGTCGGCTCCGGCAAATCGCATCTTGCCAGCATCTGGGCCGAACGGTGCGGGGCAGTCCACATTCATCCGGTGGCCGGTTCCGATGCCGCCGTCGCAGCGGCGAATGACCCCGTCATCTTCGAAGACGTGGATCGCCTCGGTTTTGACGATACCGAGCTCTTTCATGTCATCAACAGCGTCCGCGAAAACGGTACCAGTCTCCTGATGACGAGCCGGCTCTGGCCGATGTCATGGCCGGTGACGCTGCCCGACCTGCGCTCCCGCCTGAAGGCGACGACGGTGGTCGAGATCGGCGAGCCGGACGAGGAATTGCTGTCGCAGGTGATCGTCAAGCTCTTTGCCGACCGCCAGCTTTATATCGATGACAAACTCGTCCTTTATATCGTCAACCGCATGGAGCGCTCACTCAACGCGGCGCAGATGATCGTCGACAGGCTGGACCGGCTGGCACTTGGGCGGGGCACAAGGATCACGCGCCAGTTGGCCGCTGAGGTCTTGAATGAACTGGGCAATTCCGGTCAGCCGGATTGAGCTGACACCGACTGTCACAGTTCCGTCGTCAAACTGATATACGTGGCACAGGATTGGAAAGAGGGTAGGTGGAACATGGACTCGGCACTCACGGAACATCAGGACGCCAACCAGGAAAATCCAGAGGCCGCACCTTCGGTCAGCGAATTGATGACCAGCCCGGAGCGCTTCATCAACCGCGAATTCTCCTGGCTGCAGTTCAACCGCCGCGTCCTTGAAGAGACGCTGAACACCGCTCATCCGCTGCTGGAACGTGTCCGCTTTCTCTCCATCTCCGCCGCCAACCTCGATGAATTCTTCATGGTACGCGTCGCCGGCCTCGAAGGTCAGGTCCGCCAGAAGATCCTCGTGCGCACCCCGGACGGCAAGACGCCCGCCGAGCAGCTCGACGATATCCTGCGCGAGATCGACAATTTGCAGATGGAGCAGCAGGCCTCGCTTGCCGTCCTGCAGCAATATCTCGCCAAGGAAGATATTCTGATCGTCCGCCCCGCTGCCCTTTCCGATGCCGATCGCCAGTGGCTCCATACCGAATTCGAACAGGCGATCTTCCCGGTCCTGACGCCGCTCTCCATCGACCCAGCTCATCCTTTCCCGTTCATTCCGAACCTCGGCTTCTCGATCGCGCTGCAGCTGAAAAGCATGAACGGTCGCGAGCCGATGACGGCGCTGCTGCGCCTGCCGCCGGCGCTGGACCGCTTCGTGCGCCTGCCGGATGCCAGCAACGTCATCCGCTACATCACGCTCGAAGATGTGGTGAACATCTTCATCCACCGGCTCTATCCCGGCTATGAGGTGCAGGGCTCCGGTACCTTCCGCATCATCCGAGACAGCGATATCGAAGTCGAGGAAGAGGCCGAGGATCTGGTGCGCTTCTTCGAAACCGCGCTGAAGCGGCGGCGCCGCGGCTCGGTGATCCGCATCGAGACGGACTCCGAAATGCCGCTCGAGCTTCGCCAGTTCGTGGTGGAGTCGCTGAACGTTCCGGGAAACCGCATCGCGGTTCTGCCCGGCCTTCTCGCGCTCAACACGCTGTCGGAAATCTGCAAGGCCCCACGCGACGATCTGCGTTTCGAGCCCTATAATGCCCGATTTCCTGAGCGCGTCCGCGAACATGCCGGCGATTGCTTCGCCGCGATCCGCGAAAAGGACATGGTCGTCCACCACCCCTACGAGTCCTTCGACGTGGTGGTCCAGTTTCTTCTCCAGGCTGCTAGGGATCCTGACGTTCTGGCGATAAAGCAGACGCTTTACCGCACGTCGAACGATAGCCCTATCGTCCGCGCGCTGATCGATGCAGCCGATCTCGGCAAATCGGTTACGGCGCTGGTGGAACTGAAGGCCCGCTTCGACGAAGAAGCCAACATCCGCTGGGCGCGCGATCTGGAGCGCGCCGGCGTGCAGGTCGTCTTTGGCTTCATCGAGCTCAAGACGCATTCGAAGATGTCCATGGTCGTGCGCCGCGAAGATGGCAAGCTGCGCACCTACTGCCATCTCGGCACCGGCAACTACCATCCGGTCACTGCCAAGATCTATACCGATCTTTCCTACTTCACCTGCGATCCCACGATCGCTCATGATATGGCGAATATCTTCAACTTCATCACCGGTTATGGTGAGCCGGAGGAGGGCATGAAGATTGCGGTCTCGCCCTATACGCTGCGTCCGCGCATCCTCCAGCATATCGAGGGCGAGATCGAGCACGCCAGGAACGGCCGTCCGGCGGCGATCTGGATGAAGATGAATTCGCTCGTCGATCCCGATATCATCGACGCTCTGTATCGCGCCAGCAACGCCGGCGTCGATATCGAGCTTGTCGTGCGTGGGATTTGCTGCCTGCGTCCGCAGATTCCCGGCCTTTCCGAAAGGATTCGGGTCAAGTCCATCGTCGGTCGCTTCCTGGAGCACAGCCGCATCTTCTGCTTCGGCGATGGTCATGGCCTGCCGTCGGACAAGGCGCTGGTCTATATCGGCTCGGCCGACATGATGCCGAGAAACCTCGACCGCCGCGTCGAAACCCTCGTGCCGCTCACCAACAAGACCGTGCATGAACAGGTGCTTTCGCAGATCATGCTGGGCAATATCATTGACAATCAGCAGAGCTACGAGATATTGCCGGACGGGACTTCACGGCGCATGGAAGTGCGCCAGGGAAAAGAGCCATTTAATGCGCAGCAGTATTTCATGACCAACCCCAGCCTGTCGGGTCGTGGTGAAGCCTTGAAATCCAGTGCACCGAAACTCATCGCTGGACTGCTGTCGGGCCGCAACAAATAAAATGGACCTTCATGGTTGAGTCTGAAGCCCAGGGGCGCCTTCCGGGTATTGCCCCTGTCTCCGTTGTCGATATCGGGTCGAACTCGGTCCGTCTTGTCGTCTATGAAGGCCATTCGCGGTCTCCGACCATCCTTTTCAACGAGAAAGTGCTATGCGGCCTCGGCAAGGGCATAGCGCTCACCGGCAAGATGGATGAGGAAAGCGTGGCGCGGGCACTGGCCGCGCTGCATCGTTTCAAGGCGCTCTCCGATCAGGCACGCGCATCCACCATCTATGTGCTGGCGACAGCCGCAGCGCGTGAGGCCAGCAACGGTCCGCAGTTCATTCACCAGGCCGAAGCCATTCTTCAGCGCAAGGTGCGGGTGCTTTCGGGCGAAGAAGAAGCACGCTTCTCCGCGCTCGGGATTATCAGCGGCTTTTTCCACCCCGATGGCATTGCCGGCGACCTCGGCGGCGGCTCGCTGGAGCTGATCGACATCAAGGACCGGGAGATCGGCAAGGGCATCACGCTGCCGCTCGGCGGCCTGCGTCTGTCCGAATATTCCGGCGGCTCGATCGAAAAGGCGCGCAGCTTCGCGCGCAAGCATGTCAAGACGGCGAAGCTGTTGAGCAAGGGCGAGGGCCGCACTTTCTATGCAGTCGGCGGCACATGGCGAAGCGTAGCCAAGCTGCACATGGAAATCCGCAAATATCCGCTGCACATGATGCAGGGCTATGAAGTGCAGCTCGATGAAATGATCCGCTTCCTGGATCAGATCGTCGAATCGAAGGATTCGAAGGACCCGGCTCTGCAGGCGGTTTCCAAGCATCGCCGTTCGCTGCTGCCCTTCGGCGCGGTCGCGATGCGCGAAGTGCTGACGGCCATGAAGCCATCCGTTATCTCCTTTTCCGCACAGGGCGTCCGCGAGGGGTATCTCTACTCGCTGCTGACCGAAGCGGAGCGCAACAGCGATCCGCTGCTCACCGCAGCAGGCGAGCTTGCCATCCTGCGGGCGCGTTCGCCGGAACATGCCCGCGAGCTTGCCGATTGGACCGGGCGGATGATGCCCTTTTTCGGTATCACCGAGACCGAAGAAGAGAGCCGTTATCGCCAGGCAGCGTGCCTACTTGCCGACATCAGCTGGCGAGCCCATCCTGATTATCGCGGCCTGCAGGCGCTGAATATCATCGCCCACACCTCCTTTGTCGGCATCACCCATGCCGGCCGCGCTTTCATCGCGCTTGCCAACTACTACCGTTTCGAGGGCTTGAACGACGACGGAGCGACCGAGCCGCTCGCAACGATCGCAACCCCGCTCTACATCGAGCGGGCCAAGCTGCTCGGCGGCCTGCTGCGTGTCGTCTATCTCTTCTCGGCCTCGATGCCCGGCATCGTCCGCAATCTGTCGTTTCGCCGTTCGACAAACCCGGATGTGGATCTCGAATTCGTCGTTCCAGCCGAGTATCACGATTTTGCCGGCGAGAGGCTGGATGGGCGGCTGCAGCAGCTCGGCAAGCTCACCAATCGCCGCCTGGCCTTCCGCTTCGAATAGAGTTTTGAAGCCTCTCCCCGCAAAACAGGGAGAGGCCGTTTCGCCGCGACTTATTTCGCGTTCAGGAAATCACCCACTTCAAGAAGGCTGAACTCATTGTCGTCAGCCTTGTCGACGGCGCGTCCTGCCGAGAAGGGCAGGTTGTTGTCGTTACCGATGACGATATGCGTGACATCGACGCGGTCGACGTTCTCGATGGTGACGAAGGGCATGTCGTAGAAGCCTTCGCCACCACCCTGGCGGCGCTTGTAATCGGGATCTTCGATGCGCAGCAGGTCGATATAGCCGATCTTGCGGACGGACCTGCCGACATTGGCGTCGCTGAACTCGATCTTGTAGACGCGCTTCAGCTCGGCCGGGGCCTCGAAGCAATCCGGCTTCGGCTGCTTGGGATCGGCGCAGGCCTTGTCCTTCGTGCCGGCGCCGTTGTCGCGTTCGATGACGAGGGCCGTCGTTTCGTCGAGCATGTTGAAATCGCCGATCGAAACGCCCTTGTCCGCGAAAGGATAGAGCCAGCTGCGGCCGGTCCAGCTCTTCGAGGCGACGTCGAATTCGATGACACGGATAGCCGTCTTGCCGTCGACGCTCTCCATCTGGCCGTCATCCTTGTAGATTGCGCCTTCCAGCAGACCGTAGAGCTTGGAGCCGTCCTTCGACATGGCGAGACCCTCGAAGCCGCCGGAGCGCTTCAGGTTGAAGGCCGGCATCTTCTGCGTCGGATTGCCCGGTAGTTGGATCAGCGGATTGTCGGGAGACATGACCGGCTTGCCATCGAGCGTCGTTGCGAAGACGTCGGTCAGTTGGCCGTTCGTATCGAATTTCAGCAGGTAGGGACCGAATTCGTCGCCGATCCAGAAGCCATCGGCAACCGGCTGGATCGATTCGATGTCGAAGTCGGCACCGGTCAGGTACCGCTTGTCGGCGCCTTCCATGACGATCGGGAAGGGGGCCTTCTTGTTCGGGTCGGACAGGAACAGGTTCTTGACGACCTCGACCTTGCCGTTGTCCCAGTCGAATTTCAGCTGATGCAGGAAAAGCATCGCGTCGGAAGAATTCTGCTTGGAGCCGAAGCCGTTGTCGGAGAGCGTCCAGAAGGTGCCGTCGGGCATGGTCTTGATGCCGGAGAAGCCCTGGATCGGCTGGCCGGCGAAGGGCAGCTTCAGGTCGGTGACGCGGGCGCCATCCTTGCCCGGCACGGTGCCAAGTGCGTCCGTGCGCTTGCGATCCGGCGTCGTCAATTTGCCTGAGGTTTTCAGGAAATCGGCCGCATCGGCGGGGGCGGCAGTGATGGTGTTGGCCGGCAGGATGGCCTGGCCGACGAGCTTTGCCTTGAATTGCTGCTCGTCGGCCTGGGCCGAGGCGGCAAGCAGAATGAAGAGTGCCGTGGAGGCGGAAAGAATTCGGGTCATCATGTCACCTTGTTGGCGAGGAGTGGCGAAACAATCCCGCTTAACAGGCGAGCCATGTCGGCGAATTAACGCCCAGGTGAAGTTTTGGTGACTGTGGACAACCCGTGAGATGTGAAGCTCAGGCGTGCGCCGATCTCGAAATGCAGCCTGGCTTTGCACCGCCTACAATCTGCTGCGGATCGCCTTGAGAGCCTCCCGGCTCTGCCTATGAAGGGCGATGACGCCAAGGTGCTGATCGCGGCCGCGAACGGCATGTTCGCCAAGCTCTTCCTTGATGATCTCTTCGGGAAGCTCCATCCGTCTGGCAAGATCGCTGGAAATGAGCACCTGGCGCTCCAGCGTTTTGCAGAGAGACTCCAGCCTTGCGGTCGTGTTCACCGTGTCGCCGAAATAGGCGATCTTGTGATGGTCGACGCCGATTTCCGCCGTTACGACGCTGCCGCCATGCAGAGCGGCTCGCAAACGCGGCACGCGGCCGTAGGATTTCAGCCAAGTCTCGGCGTTCTTTTCGATATCGTCGAGGATATTGAAGACGCAGCGCACGCAATTGGCATTCTTGACGCCCCGTTGAAGCGGCCAAGTGATGATGGCGGCATCGCCGATATAGTCGTCGATCGCGCCCTTGTGCCGCCGCACCGGCTCAGCCATGGCGCCGAACACCGCGCCGAGGAATGCCTGCGTTTTCAGGTCGCCATGTTCCTCGGCAAAAGCCGTCGAGCCGACGAGATCAATGAAGAGGAAGACACGCTCCTCCTGCACCGGATTGCGGTAGCGGCCGGTCAACAGGCTGGAGAAGACGTCGCGCCCGAGCAACTCCCGCACGCGGCCGATGAAAATGACGATGGCGGTCACGACGACGGCGTAGAGATAGACATCAATCTTCAGCAGCGTGAGGTCTTTCCAGGAGCCATCGACCAGTCCGAGCAGCTTCATGATACTGCCCGCCATGGCATAGCCGGCGCTCATCAGCAGGAAATCGACGACGAGGGCCGAAAGGATGAAGGCCGGTGTCGGCAGCCGATGCATCCAGTCGTTCAGCCGCGGCAGGATCATGCGGCGTTCGAAGACCAGCAGCGGCATGCCGCAGAACAGTGCGAAGACCGCGCCGATGTACATCGGTGCCTGCGGAAAGAATAGCTTGCCATAGATGACGCCCGTCGAAGCGACGAACAGCGACGTCAGGATCCAGTTGCGCATCGAATGGAAGATGTCCATTCACTTTTCCGCCGAGAAACGACGCCTGTCATCGACGCGGGATTGCGCCGGCGAACTGGAACGTCATCGAAGATAACGATTACACAAGACGTTCATTCCACGAGATTTGCGGCGCAATCGTGATGGCGGCCGCTATCTCGATGCGCGAATCATACGCAATCGCAAGGCGCCGGGAAAGGAGAATGTCGCGGCTAGAGGGCGACCGTCTCGATCCGCTTGCCGACGAAGCGCAGGGCCACTTGCCCCTGTATCAGCTGCAAAGCCGTCTCGCCGAAAAGATCGCGACGCCAGCCGGTTAGGGCCGCGACATCGGCCTTCTCGCCCTCGGCGGCGATCTTGTCGAGATCGTCGCTGTTGGCGATTACTTTCGGCGCGACGCCATGCTTTTCCGCAATCAGCTTCAGCAACACCTTCAGCAATTCGGAAGCGGCAGCCGTGCCTTCTGGCGCCTGCTGATGGCGCGGCGGATGCGGCATCTCCGATTTCGGCAACGCCAGCGCCGCATTGATCGCCTCGAGCACGGCCGTGCCGGCGGCCGAGCGCTCCCAACCCTTGGGGATCGTACGCAGACGCGCCAGCGCTTCGGTATCCTTCGGCTGCTGCTGCGCAATCTCATAGATCGCATCATCCTTCAGCACGCGGGCGCGCGGGACGTTGCGGGCGCGGGCCTCGCGTTCGCGCCAGGCGGCCACGAATTTAAGGACGGCCAGTTCCTGCGGCTTGCGCAGCCGCATCTTCAGCCGTTGCCAGGCATCGTCCGGATGCAGGTCGTAGGTCTCGCGCGCTTCGAGGATTGCCATCTCCTCCTGCAGCCAGGAGGCGCGCCCTTCGCGCTGCAATTGCTCCTTGAGCGAGAGATAGACGTCACGCAGATGCGTCACGTCGGCGAGTGCATAGTCGAGCTGCTTTTCCGAGAGCGGGCGCCGGCTCCAGTCGGTAAAGCGCGAGGACTTGTCGATATGGACGTTTTTGATGCGGCTGACGAGCTGATCGTAGGAAACCGAATCGCCGAAGCCGCAGACCATCGCCGCGACCTGCGTATCGAAGATCGGGTGCGGAATGAGGTTGCCGCGATGGAAAATGATTTCGATATCCTGGCGCGCAGCATGAAACACCTTCAAGACCGATGGGTTGGCCATCAGTTCGAAGAAGGGTGCCAGATCCAGCCCCTTGACCAGCGGATCCACCAGCACTTCGGTCGTAGGGCTTGCCATCTGTATCAAACACAGCTCCGGCCAGAAGGTCGTTTCTCGCAGGAATTCCGTATCGATGGTAATGAATTCCGACTTGGCCAGCTCTTGGCAGGCCGCCTCCAATTGGGCGGTAGTTTCGATCATATCAACACATTCAATGGTAAAATACTTCCTTAACTTCCTTCTCCTTTCAGCCGGATATGTCAATACTTTCGCGGGCAAAGCCTTTGCCGCATTTCGCTTTTGACGGAAATTAATGGAAGCGGATGGCGCTTCGGTGGAAACCGCTGGGGCCAGCGCTGTTTGCCGCTGCTTATGCCACACGCACGTAACTGGTCATGCCCGTCTTCTGATGCTCGATGATATGGCAATGCAGCAGCCAATCGCCGGGATTGTCGGCAACGAAGGCGAGCTGAACCTTTTCATCCGGCTGGATCAGATAGGTGTCCGACACGAATGGCTGTACCTGCCGCGTCGAGGAGGAGATAACCGTGAAGCTCATTCCGTGCAGATGGATCGGATGGCTGTGCGGAGTGACGTTTTCCATGTCGATGACATAGCTCTTGCCGAGCTTGAGTTCGGCAAGCGGCGCTGTGGGGTCCGGGGTATCGCCCGGCCACGGCACCTTGTTGATGGCCCAGAAGCTGTAGCCGAGCGAACCGCAGATGCTGTTGTCGGCGGTGTTTTCCGCCGTGGCGCTGAGAATGAGCGGGATATGTGTTGCCGCGCCAAGATCGGCCTTCTGCACGGGATTGTCTTCCAGCGGCGCCAGATCGCGGAGATCGCGCTTCAGAGAGCTGCCGACTGCCCGCAGCGTTGCCAGCACCTTGGGATCGGTGCCCTTGATATCCTCGAGCCTGACGAGCGCACCTTCGCTGTCGGGCATGCGCACGGCGAGCTCCAGCCGCTGCCCCGGTCCGAGCTGCAGAAGATCGAGCGGAAAGCGCTGCGGCACGGGATTACCGTCGATCGCGATCACGGTCGCCTCCGCGCCGTCCATGCGGAAGGAATAGATACGTGTGACGTCAGTGATCGCAATGCGCAGGCGCACAAGCCCGCCGGAAGGGGCATCATATTGCGGCTGCTGCTGCCAGTTCGCGGTCCGGACCGTTCCATAGGTGCCGGATTTGGCCGCATCACGCGGCCGAAACTGGGCGATGAACTGGCCGTCTCCCCCCAGGCGCCAGTCGCGCAGATTGAGCACCACTTCCGAATCGAAGGCGGGATCCTTGGGGTTTTCGACGACGATGACGCCGGTCATGCCATGGCCCATCTGTTCCAGCGTATTGCAATGCGGGTGATACCAGAATGTGCCGGCATCCGGCGGCGTAAAGGTGTAGTCGAAATGATCGCCGGTATAAATATAAGGCTGGGTGAGGAACGGCACGCCGTCCATATTGTTGGGAAGCCGGATGCCATGCCAGTGAATGGTGGTCGGATCGTCTATGCCGTTGATGAGCCGCGCGGCGAAGGGTTCGCCTTTCTTCATGCGCACGACCGGCGGCGTGCCGGCATCGCCATAGGTCAACACGTTCTTGGTCTTGCCGCCATCGGTGAGATTGGCTTCGATCCTGGCTGTCTTCAGCGTGAGCGGCTCGGCTGCGGCCGCCTTGCCCATAAGCCTTCCGGCGATGCCGAAACCAACGCCATAGGCTCCGGCAACGGCTGAAGCTTTCAGGAGATTGCGGCGGGTGAGGATCGGCATGTCATGCTCCGGGGCGACGATATAAGGATGCCTGTTTAAAGTTGACCTCGCTGTTCAGCAATAGCATCGAGGTAGCCAAACCGCCGCAGCGGCCACTTGCGGATGCTGTTTTGGGTAGCGACTGAAAACAGCTTTAAGCTGACTTCCGGCGTTCGAGCCTTGACAAATCGGGCGCACCATGCGCTTTTCCGCCCGATTTTCTCGTCGGCGGGCGAGGGGTCTGCGTGTCCTTTCGCCGCCGCCCGCCAAGTCCAGGATATAATATTATGCATCGCTATCGCAGCCACACATGCGCCGCCCTGCGCAAGTCCGACGTCGGTTCGACCGTCCGCATTGCCGGCTGGGTTCATCGCGTCCGAGATCATGGCGGCGTGCTGTTCATCGACCTGCGCGATCACTACGGCATCACCCAGGTCGTTGCCGACCCTGATTCCCCGGCCTTCAAGCTCGCCGAAACCGTTCGCGGCGAATGGGTCATCCGCATCGACGGTCTGGTGAAGGCGCGCACTGAAGACACGATCAACAAGAACATGCCGACCGGCGAGATCGAGCTTTACGCCCAGGAGATCGAAGTGCTCTCCGCCGCCAAGGAGCTGCCGCTGCCTGTTTTCGGCGAGCCGGACTATCCGGAAGACGTGCGCCTGAAGTATCGCTTCCTCGACCTTCGCCGCGAGACGTTGCACAAGAACATCGTCAAGCGCACGCAGATCATCTCCTCCATGCGCCGCCACATGGGAGAAGTCGGCTTTACCGAATATACGACCCCGATCCTGACGGCATCGTCGCCGGAAGGCGCACGCGACTTCCTCGTGCCGAGCCGCATCCACCCCGGCACCTTCTACGCGCTGCCCCAGGCGCCGCAGCAGTACAAGCAGCTGCTGATGGTTGCCGGCTTCGACCGCTATTTCCAAATCGCACCCTGCTTCCGCGATGAAGACCCGCGTGCCGACCGTCTGCCGGGTGAATTCTACCAGCTCGACCTCGAGATGAGCTTCGTCACGCAGGAAGACGTCTGGAACACCATGGGCCCGCTGATGACCCAGGTGTTCGAAGAATTTGCCGAAGGCAAGCCGGTCACCAAGGAATGGCCGCGCATTCCCTATGACGAAGCCATCCGCAAGTACGGCTCCGACAAGCCTGACCTGCGCAACCCGATCGTCATGGAAGCGGTAACCGAGCATTTCGCCGGCTCCGGCTTCAAGGTCTTCGCAAACATGATCGCCTCCAACCCCAAGGTCGAAGTCTGGGCCATCCCGGCCAAGACCGGCGGCTCGCGTGCTTTCTGCGACCGCATGAACGCCTGGGCGCAGAGCCAGGGCCAGCCGGGCCTCGGCTACATCTTCTGGCGCAAGGAAGGCGAGAAGCTCGAAGGTGCCGGCCCGCTCGCCAAGAACATCGGCGAAGAGCGCACGGATGCGATCCGCACCCAGCTCGGTCTTGATGACGGCGACGCCTGCTTCTTCGTTGCTGGTGATCCCGCCAAGTTCTACAAGTTTGCTGGTGAGGCACGCACCAGGGCCGGTGAGGAGCTGAACCTGGTCGACCGCGACCGTTTCGAACTTTGCTGGATCGTCGACTTCCCATTCTTCGAATGGAGCGAGGAAGAAAAGAAGGTCGATTTCGCCCACAACCCGTTCTCGATGCCGCAGGGCGGCCTTGAGGCACTGCAGACCCAGGATCCCCTTACGATCAAGGCGTTCCAGTACGACGCCGTCTGCAACGGCTTCGAAATCGCATCCGGCTCGATCCGTAACCAGTCGCCGGAGACGATGGTCGCCGCCTTCGAAAAGGTCGGTCTCAGCCAGGCCGACGTCGAAGAGCGCTTCGGCGGTCTCTACCGCGCCTTCCAGTATGGTGCGCCTCCGCACGGTGGCGCTGCCTTCGGTATCGACCGCATTGTCATGCTGCTGGTCGGAGCCAAGAACCTGCGCGAGATCTCGCTCTTCCCGATGAACCAGCAGGCGCAGGATCTGCTCATGGGCGCTCCTTCGGCCGCCACGCCGACGCAGCTGCGCGAATTGGCGATCCGCCCGGTACCGCCGGTGAAGAAGGACTAAGTCCTCCAAGGTTTGACAAAATGCAAAACCCGGCGACCGAAATCGCCGGGTTTTTGTTTGCCTGCTGGCATCAGCTAGATCGCGGCATAGACCGCTTTCGCCAGATCCATGGTGAACTGACCCCACATGCCTTCGAGCGTCGTGTTGGTGAGCGCCACGACAGTCAACCTTTCCTTGGGGTCGACGAACCAGCTGTGCCCATAGACGCCACCCCATTTGATCGTGCCAGCCGAGAAGGGGACTTGAGCGACCACGGGATCGAGGACGACGGACCAGCCGTAGCCGAAACCGAAGCCGGCCTGCTGCGCCTGCATATGCCCGCCCGCCTGATCGGTCATCATGGTCTTCACCGTATCGGCCGACAACAGCGGAGCTCCGCCCTTTCTGATCGTTTCCAGAATTGCAAGGATGTCGCTTGCCGTTCCGGCCATACCGGCGCCGCCGGAGTGGTAGGAAGTGGGATCGAATATCCTATCGGGTGCAAAGCGGATCGTGCCGTCGAAGATCGGAACGAGCGCCTCGTCTCCCATGCGTTGCGGTTCGGGGTTGCCATCCACATAGGCGGCAGCCAGTCGGTTGCGGTCGCGGACGGAAAAGGCCGTGTCGGAGAGACCGAGCGGCTTCATGACTAGCTCCGTAGCCGCATCGCCGAGAGAAACGCCGGTTTCCTTCTCGATGACGCCGCCAAGGACATCCATCGCCAGCGAATAATGCCAGCCATCGCCGGGAGCGAAGGCAAGGGGGGCGCCGGCGATACGCTTGAGATTGTCGTCCAGCGATCGTCCCGGTATGTCTAGGCCGTCGGATACACCGGCACGATGATACGGGCCGTCCTGTTGCTCCGCAAATGTGTAGATCAGCCCGGAGGTGTGCGTAAGAAGATGCTGGATACGGATCACGGCTTCACCGCCATCCGGCAGCCTTGGCCGGAAATCCGGCAGCCATTTGGTGATCGGATCGTCGAGCCCGATGCGGCCCTGTTCGACAAGCCGCATGGCCGTGATGGCGACGATCGGCTTGGTGACGGAGGCGAGGCGGAAGATGGCATCTTCCCGCATGGCCACCTTGTTTTCCCGATCCGCCAGACCGGCCGCGCGGGCGTAGACCAGTTCTCCATCGCGGGCGATGAGGACCACCACTCCGACCAGCCTCTTGTCCGACAAGGCGGAATCAACTGCGATGTCGACGCCTTCTGTAAGGCTGCCGCCGCTCGCAAGCGCGGAATTTTCCAGGGGAAGACTCATGGAGCAAAACCTTCTATAATCACAATGACCATTCCTGAATAAACCAGATCGGGAAATAATTCTAGAGTGACCATTGTGAAAAATAAGGAAGAGATGGAAAATTCTTCACCACGCAAGCGTGGGCGTCCGCCCGCTTTCGATCGGGAAACGGTTCTCGCCGCCGCGCGGGATACTTTCTGGAAGCATGGCTATGACGGTTCCTCCATTGCCGATCTGACGGCGGCCATGGGCATCACGCCGCAAAGCCTCTACGCGGCCTTCGGTTCGAAGGCCGAGCTCTATCGCGAGACGCTCGATCAATACCGGCGCATGCCCCGGCCGGAGCCCGGCAACCCCTTTCAGGACAAACTGGATACGGTGACCGCCTTCGAGCGCTTTCTGACGAATTCCGCCAAGATCTTCACTGCGCCGGAACATCCGAAAGGCTGCATGATATCGACGGCGGTCCTGAACTGCGCCGAGGAGAACGAGCCGATCGCCCATCATGTCGCATCGATGCGCCTGCAGACGCTGGATATCTTCGCCGCACGGATCGAGCGTGGTATTGCGGAAGGTGATATGCGGCCGGATGTCGATGCTCGCTCGCTCGCTCGCTTTCTCGGCGCGATCGTGCAGGGCATGTCCGTCCAGGCGCGCGACGGTGCGACGACGGAGGAACTGCTTGCCTTGTCGTCCCATGCGCTCAGCGAACTGAAGACGTATCAGCCGAGGCAGGAAACTTAACTCGCAAAGAAAAACCCGGCGACCGAAATCGCCGGGTTTCTGAATAGCATCGCAAGCGAACGGCTGCTCAGTCGTTCGAGGAAACCTTGAGACCGATCACCTGCGGGATCGTCGTCGGTGCGCCCATGGCGGCGCCGATGATCATCGGCACCGGCACCGGCTTGCCGGGGGCGGCGGTGACGGTCAGGCTTTTCGGATTGTCGAGATAGGCGTTGACGGCGGACGAAACAGCGTTCTGCAGTTCCGGAATGTTGAGCTGCGCCATCATGATCGGCGTCATCGCCTTCAGCGTATCGGCGAGCTGCTTGCCGGTGACGCCCTGCTGCTTGCCGGCGAAATCGAGCGCGCGCGCGGTGATCGAAGCATCGTCGAAACGGATCTGGGCGCTGTTGAAGGTCAGCTGCTGGAGGAGGCCCAGCATGGCAAGGCCGGCCGACTGTTGCGCTTCCTGCTGGTTCGGATTGGAGCGAACCGTTTTGAGCGCTTCCTGCAGCGACTTGGCAAAAGCAGGCGTATAGCCGGAAATGCTGAAGGCGAGGTTCAGCTTGCCGATATCCTTGAAGTCGAAGGAATATTCGCTGATGTCGATCGTGCCGGGACCGATCTCCCAGCTGCCCTTCATCGCGATCGTCCCATCGATCTGCTGCAGCTTGAGCGCTTCGATCGCTTCCTTGGACTTCTGGTCATCGACCTTGCTGAGATCGGCTTTGATGCCATTGATCTTTGCGTCGAAGTCGAGGCCCGACTTGTCGTCTCGCTTGTTCATCGTTGCGTCGGCGTCCTCGATCGAGAACACTTCTGCGCCGTCTTTGCTGACGGAGATTTCACCGGCATGGGCGCTCTTGTAATAGAGCAGCGAGCCGAGATCGCCCTTGGTGGCATCAGCCGGGATTTCGACGCCGCTCAGCTTGAGATCGCTGGCGGAAACGGCTGTGCCATCCTTTTTGAAATCGACATCCGCGAAGTCGATTTCGTCGATCGTGTAGCCACCATTGCTTTCTTCGACGCCATCCAGGGTGATGTCGCCAAGCGGGATGGCCTCGCCCATGTCGGCCGTCTTGAAGCTTGCCCCCTTCAGCGTCACGGTGCTGCCGTCGATATCGATACCCCCAGCTGCAATCGAAGCGCCCTGCTGGCCGTAGATGTCGTTGATCTTCTTCAGCAAGTCGTTGCCGTCGAGGGCAAAAGCCGAGCTTGCGAAAGACAGGATGGCAGCGCTGCAGAGCATCAGCCGCGTGGTCCGATAGAAAGTCATTATGGCGTTTCCTCGTTGAGCCGGTGGTATCGGCGGGGGTGTACAGATTGCGCGTGTACTGCGCCGACTTATATTGATCTTTCTTTGAAAATCCAATGACAATGAATGTAGCGTCCCAGTGCAGCAAAAATGCATCGGTGGCCATCTCGCAGAATGGCCGAAATGCCTTCATCCACAGGTGCTTTCCGCTGATTTCTTGCCGGGAATCGCCATCTCCGATAGTCAAGGACCATGGGAAAAAATCTGACACCGCCGCCCGGTGACGGCGACGACAACATCGTTCCGGTCGACCTGAAGGCCGCGCTCGAAGAGCGCTATCTGGCCTATGCTCTGTCGACCATTACGCAACGCGCGCTTCCCGACGTCCGCGACGGGCTGAAGCCGGTGCATCGCCGCATCGTCTATGCGATGAGCGAGATGGGGCTCCGCCCGAACTCAGCCTTCCGCAAATGCGCGAAGATCGTCGGCGAGGTGATGGGTAACTATCACCCGCATGGCGACCAGTCGATCTATGACGCGCTGGCGCGTCTCGCTCAGGATTTCTCGCAGCGCTACACGCTGGTCAACGGCCAGGGCAATTTCGGCAATATCGACGGCGATAGCCCGGCCGCGATGCGTTATACCGAATCCAAGATGACGGCGGTTTCCGAACTGCTGCTCGAAGGGATCGATCAGGACGCGGTCGATTTCCGCGATACCTACGACGAGTCGAATTCCGAGCCGGTCGTCCTGCCGGGCGCGTTCCCCAATCTGCTCGCTAACGGTTCCTCGGGCATTGCCGTCGGCATGGCAACATCAATCCCGCCGCATAACGTCCACGAGATCTGCGACGCGGCGCTGCATCTGATCAAGGATCGCGATGCGACGGTCGAGAAGCTGGTGGAACTGTATATTCCAGGCCCGGATTTCCCGACCGGCGGCATCATCATCGATGATCGCCAGAGCATTATCGAAAGCTACAAGACCGGTCGCGGCGGCTTTCGTGTCCGCTCCAAATGGGAGATCGAGGATCTCGGTCGCGGCGGCTACCAGATCGTTATCACGGAGATTCCGTTCCAGGTGCAGAAGTCACGGCTGATCGAAAAGATCGCCGAACTGCTACTGGCGCGCAAGCTGCCGCTGCTCGAGGATGTCCGCGACGAGTCCGCCGAGGATATCCGTGTCGTTCTCGTGCCGAAGAGCCGTACGGTCGACGCGACCATCCTAATGGAATCGATGTTCAAGCTGACTGAGCTGGAAAGTCGTTTCCCTCTCAACATGAACGTCCTGTCCATGGGACGTATCCCCAGGGTCATGGCCCTGAACGAGGTGCTGAGGGAATGGCTGGATCATCGCCGCGAAGTCCTGCTGCGCCGTTCGCGCTTCCGTCTGGCGGCAATTGAAAAGCGCCTCGAAATCCTCGGCGGCTTGCTCGTCGCCTATCTCAACATCGATGAGGTCATCGCCATCATCCGTGAGGAGGATGAGCCGAAGCCCGTGATGATGGAGCGCTTCGGCCTCACGGATAATCAGGTCGAGGCGATCCTCAATATGCGGCTGCGCTCCTTGCGCAAGCTGGAAGAGTTCGAGATTCGCAAGGAATTCGACGGCCTGACCAAGGAGAAGGCCGACATCGAGGCATTGCTGGATTCGGAAGAAAAGCAGTGGCAGACGGTTTCCTGGGAAATCGGCGAGGTGAAGAAGAAATTCGCCAAGGCGACCGATATTGGCCGCCGCCGTACCCAGTTTGCCGAGGCGCCGGAGGCCGACGATGCCGCCATTCAGCAGGCGATGATCGAGAAGGAGCCGATCACCGTCGTTGTCTCGGAAAAAGGCTGGATCCGTGCCCTCAAGGGTCATATTTCCGATACCTCGTCGCTGACTTTCAAGGAGGGCGACGGACTGAAGGTTGCCTTCCCGGCGCAGACGACGGACAAGATTCTGATCGTTACGACCGGCGGCAAGGCCTATACGCTCGGTGGCGACAAGCTGCCCGGCGGCCGTGGCCACGGCGAGCCGCTGCGCATCATGATCGACATGGAAAACGATCAGGACGTGCTGACCGCCTTCGTCCACGATCCCCAGCGCAAACAGATGATCTCATCGACTGCGGGCAACGGCTTCATCGTTGCCGAGGCGGAACTGGTCGCCAATACCCGCAAGGGCAAGCAGATCATGAATGTCTCCTATCCCGACGAGACCAAGCTTCTCGTCCCGATATCCGGCGATCACGTTGCCGTGGTTGGCGAGAACCGCAAGATGCTTATCTTCCCGCTTTCGCAGGTGCCGGAAATGTCACGCGGCAAGGGCGTGCGCCTTCAGAAATACAAGGATGGCGGCGTCGCCGATATCAGGTGCTTCGCGATTGCCGATGGCCTGACCTGGGAAGACAGTGCCGGCCGCACCTTCACCAAAAACAAGGACGAATTGGTGGAATGGTTGGGCGACCGCGCCGGCGCCGGCCGTGCCGTCCCAAAGGGCTTCCCCAGAAGTGGCCGGTTTTCTGGGTGAGAATCGATGGACCTAGGTCCGAGCAATCGGCCCGTTGGGTCGATTGCAGCGACGAACGCCCTGAGCCCTAGCGAAGGGCCGGGGTGACTGATACGGCAGCCCGTCACCCGGCGAGCGGAATACAGAAGTCTTTGAAGAAGTGCGTGGCGCCGATTTCATCGATTTCTCCGGCTGCGACACCTAGTACGAATGCAACGATCATCCCATCGTCTGCCTCGATCAAATAGCCATTGATGTAGAGAAATGTGAACGCCGCCAGGTAACCAGTTCTTTTGTTCCCGTCGGAAAAAGGATGGTTCCGCACCAGGCCATAAAGATAGGCGGCGGCCAGAGCGAATACGTCATTTTCGCCATATGCAGCCTTGTGGAGCGGACGGGCCAACGCCGCTTCCAAAGCATTTTCATCCTTCAAACTGGGCAAGCCACCATGCTCGGCGAGTTGTTCCTCGTGCATGATCTCGATGGCTTCGCGGGAGAGCCATTTGTATTCGGTCATTTTGCAAGTTCACGCAGAGCGGCACGATATTTCTGCATGCCAAGCCGCGCAGCCCGCAGTTGTTCGGCGAGATCGGCGCGCTCCGGAACCAACTCGATGTTGCCGTTTATTTCGCGTATTTCCAATGCATCGCCATTCTTCAAGCCGAGTCTGTGAAGGATTTCCTTCGGAATAATCACACCTTCGGAATTGCCGATCTTGCGGATGGTAACGTTCATGGGTTCAGCTCCAATGTAATAACCTGGTTATAACATCGGGCGGCTGTTGTTTCAATGCGCAAGACCCTGTGCCGCTAACGCCGCTCTCGCCTTGACCCGCGCCTGCCAGAGCGAATGAGCAGCAAGCGCCAGGATCAGGATGGCGCCGCCGGCGAGTGTCATGTTCGTCGGCGCCTCAAGGAAGATCAGCCAGACCCAGATCGGCGCGAGGATCGTTTCCAGCAGATAGAACATGGCTACTTCCGGCGCGGAGAGAAAACGCGTGCCTGTCGCAAGGCACCAGAAGGAAAGCGGCATCAGCACGGCACCGTCGAAGAGGATCCAGCCGGGATGTTCGACGGAAAAACCGGAGGGCGCAATGTGATAGAGCCCGACGGCAGCCGGGATGACGGCGGCCAGCAAGGAAGCGAAGCCCATATCCCGGCCGGAGGCACGGCTGATAGTGATGGCGCAGGCGATGGAAAACGATGCGAGCACCGAAAGTGCATCGCCAAGCATATGCCCACCCTCCATGCCGTCACCAACGATGAGCCCGACCCCGAGGATCATGACCGCCATGGTCATGAAGGTGGAAAGGGCGGGGCGCTCTTTGAGGAAGATCCAGGAGAGAAGCGCGGTGAACATCGGGTTCAGCGCGATGATGAACACCACATTCGCCGCCGTCGTGTAATAGACGGCAAGGAGAAAAGCGATGGTCGTCAGCCCGTAGAAGAAGCCGACGGGAAGTCCGAGCCAGCCTGGCAGCACGCCCCGCAGCGACCCCTTAACACGGCGGATAACGAAAAGTGCGGCAAGCGCCACGACGATGGTCGCAAGGCTGCGCGCTGACAGCACCGACCAGACCTCACCGCTGGAAAGCCGAATCAGCGGTATATCCATCGATAACACGAGCCCGCCAAGCGTCGCCAGCAGCAGGCCCTTTTGATGATCCGAAAGACGGGGAAACATTCAGCGCAGGTTATCTTTATCGCCGTCGGCTGCGGGATCGAAACGCTCCCAGCCGCGCGGGGTCAGATGCTCCTGGGGCTGAAAGCGCGTCTTATAGTCCATCTTGCGCGAGCCTTTGACCCAATAGCCGAGGTAAATATGCGGCAAGCCGAGCGCCTTCGTCCGCTTGATATGATCGAGGATCATGAAGGTGCCGAGCGATCGTGCGTCGAGGTCGGGATTGAAGTAGGAATAGACCATCGACAGCCCGTCGCTCATGACGTCGGTGAGAGCCGCCGCCAGCAATTCGCCTTTCGGGCGCTGTTCCAGCCCCGAGCCTTCCTCGCGGCGGCGATATTCGATGATGCGCGTATTCACGTGCGTATCCTCGACCATGATCGCATAGTCGAGCACCGTCATGTCGGACATGCCGCCGTGCTGGTGCCGATAGTCGAGATAGCGGCGGAAGAGCGAATATTGCTCGCTCGAAGGCTGCGCGGGAAATTCGGTGGCGATGACGTCGCTATTGGCGGCCAGAATGCGCCGCATCGAGCGGGTGGGCTCGAATTCCTGGGCAAGGATGCGGACCGACACGCAGGCGCGGCAGGCCTCGCAGGCAGGCCGATAGGCGATGTTCTGCGAGCGCCGGAAGCCGCCCTGGGTGAGGATATCGTTCATCTCGGCCGCGCGCGGGCCGACGAGATGCGTGAAGACCTTGCGCTCCATCTCGTTCGGCAGGTACGGGCAGGAGGCCGGTGCCGTCAGATAAAACTGCGGAGAAGGCGTCGACTGCGTGTTCATCTGCCGTTGATTGCCCTTTCGTTCGGCACCTGTTTTTTACAAGCATGGCTCAAGTTTAGAAAACGTCAACTACGTCCTTCGCTAAAGATCGAAGTTTCCTAATTCATGATGCACTCGGATCCCACCTCGCGGGTGGTTTTACCCCGCGAGGGATCGTCTATTTGACATCGCGACGTGCGTGTTTCAGGCCGTGCGGGCGATGACCGTGCCGAGCAGCAGGTCGTGCACCAGCCGACTGCGATCGGTAAACAGGCCTACCAGCAGGATCAGCGGCGTCAAGACGGAGTTCAGGATCCAGAACAGTGCCAGATGGACGATCGCCGTCAGGAAATCCATTCGGCGTCCGTCGACGCGGACCATGGTAAGGCCCATGGCGCGCATGCCGAGCGAAGCCTGGTAGGGGCCGCCGAGCGTCCAGCCGAAATACAAACCGGCTACGATGACGAAGAGGGCGGGGTAGAGGATGAAGCCAAGCCCCAGCGTCAGGATCGAAACGAAAAACAGCACGACGGCAGCCGGAATGCAGAGCAGCGCGACGATGATGTAATCGACGATGAATGCAAAGATGCGCCGGCTCAGCACGCCACTATAGGCGCGCCAGTCATCCGGTGCTGCATAGAGCGGGCTGGGGTTCAGGCTCATTGCTTTCCTCCTTGGGGAAACATTTGCCGAACATATGGTATCAGGTCCGGCAAATACAATAAGCGAATGGTACGGCGCTATTTTCGCGCGAGATGCTTGGCGACATCCACGGCGAAATAGGTGAGGATACCGTCGCAGCCGGCGCGCTTGAAGGCGAGCAGGGTTTCGAGCATCACTCTCTCGCCGTCGATCCAGCCGTTGGCGGCGGCTGCCTTGATCATCGCGTATTCGCCGGAGACCTGATAGGCGAAGGTCGGAAGACCGAACGCCTCCTTCAGCCGCCAGCAGATATCGAGATAGGGCAGGCCGGGCTTGACCATCAGCATGTCGGCGCCTTCCTCGACATCGAGCGCGGCATCGCGCACCGCCTCGGTGCCGTTGGCCGGATCGATGTAATAGGTCTTTTTATCGCCCTTCAGCAGGCCGCCGGTCGAAATCGCCTCGCGGTAAGGGCCATAGAAGGCAGAGCTGAATTTCGTCGCATAGCTCATGATGCCGACGCTCTGGTGGCCTGCGGCATCGAGCGCCTGGCGGATCGCGCCGATGCGGCCGTCCATCATTTCCGAAGGCGCGATGATGTCTGCTCCGGCATCCGCTTGGTAGACCGCGGCACGCGCCACCTGTTCGACCGTCTCGTCATTGACGATCTCGTTGCCGCGCAGGATGCCGTCATGCCCGTGGCTGGTGAAGGGGTCGAGCGCTACGTCGGTTATGACGCCGATGCCAGGCACGGCCTTTTTGATGGCGGCAGTGGCAAGATTGATAAGATTGTTCTTCTCGAGGCTGTTGGAGCCGGTCTCGTCGCGCAGCTCCATTTCGATGTTCGGGAATGTGGCGAGCGCGGGAATGCCGAGATCGGCCGCTTCCTTGGCCGCTTCCACGGCCTTGTCCACCGTCATGCGGTTGACGCCGGGCATGGCCGGGATCGGCTCGGCGATGCCGGTGCCCGGGATCACGAAGATCGGCCAGATCAGATCGTCGACCGTCAGCCGGTTCTCCTGCACCAGGCGGCGCGTCCAGTCGGCCTTGCGGTTGCGTCGCATGCGGCGATGCCCGGTGATCTCGTCAACGAGATGCGTCTTGTTCTCCATGATGCCGCCATCCTTCTTCGTCTATTTATGGCACTCTGTATAGGCCGCGTACCTATCACGCTGTCCCCAGGATTCAAAACCAGGCGAAAGGCCGCAGCCATTATATTCTGGCGAGGCCGATGCCTCCTACGTATTGTTCGCGCATGGAACCTGATTCTTCGACCGTACCCAAGAATACGCTGACGGGCATCCTGTTCGTGCTGTTCCTGCGGCTGATCGCGATCGCCTGTTTCTGGCTCGGCCTGCAATACTGGGCGATGCTGGTCGGCTATTCGCTGGACGGTCATGCCCGCTTCGATCTGCTGGCCCTGCCGTGGAAGGTCGCAGGTGCCGGTCTTGCCGTCGTCTTTCCCGTTGCCGCGCTCGGATTGTGGCTCACCGTCTCCTGGGGGCCGGTCATGTGGGTGCTGGCCGCAGGCGGGCAGGGGCTGATGTACGGCGTCTGGCCGGAGATATTCGGATCCAATCCGCTGATCATGATCTTGCATGCCTGTGTCGCGGTGATTTATTGCGCTTTCCGCGTCCTGTTGTGGCAGGAGAAACGCCGGCGTCGTCGCCAGCAGGTAATGGTTGATTTACCCTGAGACAGCAACACTTCCTGGTAAGATGCTGTTAAGCCTGCAGTTTAAGTAGAATTTTATGTGTATTCGATAGGGTCTCACTCAAGGCGGGAAGAAAACGACACCGCCAAACAAAACAGAGTGAGGCCAAGTCATGATGAACACGAAAATCAAGCCGCAGGCAGTTGCAAACGCTCGGGATCAGCAGGTTGACGACATCCGGGCTCTTTACATGGAATCCCTTCACCTAGTCGAGCGTCTGCACCGCCGCCTGCTTGATGTTATCAAGGACGAGTTCGACCGTCAGGGTCGCGACGACGTCAACGCCGTCCAGGCGCTGCTCCTTTTCAATATCGGCAATTCCGAGCTGACGGCCGGTGAACTGCGCTCGCGCGGTTTCTACCTCGGCTCCAACGTCTCCTACAACGTCAAGAAGCTGGTCGACCTCGGCTTCATCAACCATCAGCGCTCGCGCATCGACCGTCGCTCGGTCCGCATCAGCCTGACGGAAACCGGCCAGGAGATCGCCGAAACCGTTGCCAAGCTCTATGAGCGCCACATCGGCTCTATCGACAAGGTCGGCGGCATCGGCACCGACGAATTCACCCAGATGAACAAGCTCCTGCAGCGCCTCGACCGCTTCTGGAACGATAGCATCGCTTACCGCATGTAAGTAGCGGTACCGATCGATCATAAGACCTTCCAGTAAATACAAGCTGGACACGTTCCCTGCGTGTCCGGCTTGCCCTGCGTGTCCGGCTGCCCGTGTCCGGCTTGAATGCGTTGTGGCGCTATAATTGTGCGGTTTTTGCCACGTCCGCTCCTTGCCTTGTGTCATATCCAATCCGCAGGACGCATGCGCCATTGACGCCGGTTCAAGACACGCTATGAACCACGCGCAGCTGTGGTATTTTAGCAATTGCAACATGGCTTTTATTTCCGCGTCGCGCGGCAAGGCAAGTTCCATGCCGAACGACACGAATTGGCCATATTGCTATGACAGCGGAAACGGACGGCAAGCAGCGCTTTCGAAATCGATCTTATGGCCCAAAGGTCTTCGCTTCGCAATATTGTGATAGTTCGTGGCGAAGTTTTTGGTGGTGCTTTAAGGGCGCTGATTGATACTGAGCGGCGTTACTTGGCGCGAGCTTGCGCTATTTACTGCTTCCTCTCTTGGCTGCGCATGATTTGGATCGCAGCGTTGAACGGTTAGGACATGTCGAAGAAAAACGGAATGGAACCCTTTTCGCGCCGCTCTTTCCTGCGGTCGGCTGCAACTCTTGGCGCTGCCGCATTGGCCGCTCCGGCCCTTGCACAAAACGCAACTCCGCTTGAGGCGTTGATCAACGACCGCTCGCGTGGCAATTGGGACGACCAATTCGACGCGAAGGCTGCGGCGCGCACCGCCGCCGCCGTCCAGTCGAATGCGCCAATCCTTGGGCCAGATTCCGTATCGAATATTCAGCAGGCGATCGCGCAATATCAGAGCATTGCCGCCAACGGCGGATGGCCGCAGATCAATCCGACAAGCCAGCAGCCGCTGCAGCTCGGTGTGACCGATCCGGCCGTACAGTCGCTGCGCCAGCATTTGATGATCACAGGCGACCTGCCGCGTGAGGCTGGTATGTCCTCTGCCTTCGACTCCTATGTCGACGGCGCGGTCAAGCGTTTCCAGGCCCGTCACGGCCTGCCGGCGGATGGCGTCCTGGGTGATTTCACGCTGAAGGCGATGAACATCCCCGCCAATGTCCGCCTGCAGCAGTTGAACACCAATCTTGTTCGTCTCCAGACGTTCCCGTCCGATCTCGGCCGTCGTCACGTCATGGTCAACATTCCGGCGACACGTGTCGAAGCCGTCGAGGATGGTCAGGTCGCGCTGCGCCACCAGGCGATCGTCGGTCGGGAATCGCGGCCGACGCATATCATCAATTCAAAGATCTACGAGGTCATCCTCAACCCGTACTGGACGGCGCCGCGTTCCATCGTCATCAAGGACATCGTGCCCTTGATGCGCAAGGACCCGACCTACCTGACGAAGAACAACATTCGCCTTATCGACGGCAAGGGCCAGGAAGTAGCACCCGAGACGATCGACTGGAATTCGGACAAGGCGCCGGACCTGATGTTCCGTCAGGATCCGGGCAAGACGAATGCCATGGCGTCCACGAAGATCAACTTCCATAATCCCAACAACGAATACATGCACGACACGCCTGAGCAGGGCCTGTTCAACAAGCTGATGCGTTTCGACAGCTCGGGCTGCGTGCGCGTTCAGAACGTGCGCGACCTCGCGACCTGGCTGCTCGCCGTAACCCCGGGCTGGCCGCGTCAGCACATCGAGCAGGTCATCTCCAGCCGCGTCAACACGCCGATCACCTTGGCGTCGGAAGTACCGGTCTATTTCGTCTACATCTCCGCCTGGAGCGCCCGCGACGGCATCGTCCAGTTCCGCGACGATATCTATAATCTCGACGGCAACTCCCAGTTGGCGCTCAATACGACTGAGGGCATGGAGCAGCCGGTTCAATAATCGGCGTTGTTCGAACCCCATCGACATGGAAGCCGCATCGCAGGGTGCGGCTTTTTCGTTCGCCGGCGTCGCTCATCGTAGTTTGCCCAGCAAATGTCGCTGATCGTATTGCTCTCCGGCGACCCTGACGCTAATACCGTCTGCATTGCCGTTCCGGCCCGTTCAGGAGCTTTCACGATGACCAATGCGTCCACCGAACCCTTCTTCAATCGCTCGCTTGCCGATACCGATCCGGAAATCTTTGGTGCGATCGGCAAGGAGCTTGGTCGTCAGCGTCACGAAATCGAACTGATCGCCTCGGAAAACATCGTCTCGCGCGCCGTTCTGGAAGCGCAGGGTTCGATCATGACCAACAAGTACGCCGAAGGTTATCCTGGCAAGCGCTATTATGGCGGCTGCCAGTTCGTCGATATCGCCGAAGAGCTTGCCATCGAGCGTGCCAAGAAGCTGTTCGGCGTCAACTTTGCCAACGTCCAGCCGAATTCCGGTTCGCAGATGAACCAGGCCGTCTTCCTTGCGCTCCTGCAGCCGGGCGACACCTTCATGGGCCTGGACCTCAATTCGGGCGGCCACCTGACGCATGGTTCGCCGGTCAACATGTCCGGCAAGTGGTTCAACGTCGTGTCCTACGGCGTTCGCGAAGGCGACAACCTGCTCGATATGGACGAAGTGCAGCGCAAGGCCGAAGAGCACAAGCCGAAGCTCATCATCGCCGGCGGCACCGCCTATTCCCGAATCTGGGACTGGAAGCGCTTCCGCGAGATCGCCGACAGCGTCGGTGCCTATCTGATGGTCGACATGGCCCACATCGCCGGTCTCGTTGCCGGCGGCCAGCATCCGTCGCCGTTCCCGCATTGCCATGTCGCCACCACGACCACGCATAAGTCGCTTCGCGGCCCGCGCGGCGGCATGATCCTTACCAACGACGAGGATCTGGCCAAGAAGTTCAACTCGGCCGTCTTCCCCGGCCTTCAAGGTGGTCCGCTGATGCACGTCATCGCCGCCAAGGCCGTTGCCCTCGGCGAAGCGCTGCAGCCTGATTTCAAGGACTATGCGGCTCAGATCGTCAAGAACGCCAAGGCGCTTGCCGAAACGCTGATCTCCGGCGGCGTCGACGTCGTCTCCGGCGGCACTGACAACCACCTGATGCTGGTCGACCTGCGCAAGAAGAATGCCACCGGCAAGCGTGCGGAAGCCGCACTTGGCCGCGCCTATGTCACCTGCAACAAGAACGGCATTCCGTTCGACCCCGAAAAGCCTTTTGTCACCTCCGGTGTGCGCCTCGGCACGCCGGCCGGTACGACGCGCGGCTTCAAGGAAGCCGAGTTCCGGGAAATCGGCAATCTGATCATCGAAGTGCTCGATGGCCTGAAGGTCGCCAATTCCGACGAAGGCAATGCCGCCGTCGAGGCTGCCGTGCGCGAGAAAGTGGTCAAGCTCACTGACCGCTTCCCGATGTACGGCTACATGGGCTAAGGAGAGCGCATGCGCTGCCCTTACTGCGGCTCAGAAGACACCCAGGTCAAGGACTCGCGCCCGGCGGAGGACAATACGTCCATCCGCCGTCGGCGCATTTGTCCGGATTGTGGCGGCCGCTTCACCACCTTCGAGCGCGTTCAGCTGCGCGAATTGATGGTCATCAAGAAGACGGGCCGCAAGGTGCCGTTCGATCGCGACAAGCTGGTGCGCTCCTTCGAGATCGCACTGCGCAAGCGTCCGGTCGATAGGGACAGGATCGAGCGCGCGGTGTCCGGCATCGTCCGTCGCCTTGAAAGCTCCGGCGAGACCGAAATCAGCTCCGAGCAGATCGGTTTGCAGGTGCTGGAGGCGCTGAAGAGCCTCGATGACGTCGCCTTCGTGCGCTATGCCTCCGTCTATCGCGATTTTTCGCATGCGGAAGATTTCGAGCACGTGATCGAAGAGATCAACGCGAAGATCGCCCGCGATCCGCTGGATCCCTGACCATGGCGCCGCGGCCCGAGGACGAGCGTTTCATGGCCGCGGCCATCCGCCTGTCGCGCAGGCATCTTGGGCTGACCTCGACCAATCCGTCCGTCGGCTGCGTCATCGTCAAGGATGGCGTCGTTTTGGGCAGCGCCGTAACAGCGCTGGGCGGTCGCCCGCATGCCGAGCCTCAGGCCCTGGCCGAGGCGGGCGAGGCGGCGCGAGGCGCCACCGCCTATGTGTCGCTCGAGCCCTGTTCCCACTATGGCAAGACGCCGCCCTGCGCCGAGGCGCTGATTGCCTATGGGGTGGCGCGTGTCGTCATCAGCGTCACCGATCCCGATCAGCGCGTTTCCGGGCGCGGCATCAACATGCTGCGCGAAGCCGGCATCGAAGTCGATGCCGGCATTCTGGAAACGGAGGGCAGGCGGTCTCTTGCCGGCTATCTCATGCGCCAGACGAGAAACCGCCCCTATGTGACTCTCAAGCTTGCCATTTCCGCCGATGGCATGATTGGCAAGACGGGCAAAGGGCAGGTGCGCATCACCGGCGACATTTCGCGGGCGCAGGTGCAGATGCTGCGGGCCGAAAGCGACGCCATTCTCGTCGGTATCGGCACCGCGATCTCAGACGATCCGGAATTGACCTGCCGGCTTCCCGGCCTGGAATACCGTTCACCTTTGCGCATCGTCATCGACGATGATCTTCAGCTGCCGCTTGGCAGCAAGCTGGTAAGGACGGCACGGCAATATCCGGTTATCGCCGTTGCCGCCAATCCGCCGTCCTTCGACGACAATACCGACAGTGCCTTTTTGGCTCGCCGCGCAGCCCTCGATGCCGCCGGCGTCGAAGTGTTGCAGTCAAATTTGAGCGAACCGGGAGAGTTGCTGGAAGCCTTGGGCACGCGTGGCATCTCTTCCTTGCTGGTGGAAGGCGGCGCCAAGACGGCGCGGCGTTTCCTCGCCGCTGACCTGGTCGACCGCATCCTACTCTTCCAGGGGCCTTCCGATATCGGCGAGGGTGGTATTGAATCGCCCGTCGTCAAATCCAATATCCCGGCAAGTTTCATGCATATCGGCGAAAGCCGCTTCGGCGATGACCGCTGCGACGAATTTGAAAGAGGTTTTTGATGTTTACCGGAATTGTCACCGATGTCGGCACGGTCGAATCCATTTCTCCCTTGAAGGAGGGCATCAAGCTGCGCGTTGCCACCAATTACGATCCGGCGACGATCGATATGGGCGCGTCTATCTCGCATGCCGGCGTCTGCCTGACGGTCACCGGCCTGCCGGAAGAGGGCAGCAACGGACGCTGGTTCGAGGTCGAGGCATGGGAAGAAGCCCTGCGCCTGACGACGATCGGCACGTGGGAGACCGGTTCCAGGGTCAACCTCGAACGCTCCCTCAAGATCGGAGATGAACTCGGCGGCCACATCGTATCAGGCCATATCGACGGCAAGGCGGAAATCCTCTCGGTCACGGCCGAAGGTGATGCGACCCGCTTCCGCCTGCGCGCGCCGGAACATCTCGCAAGATTCGTGGCGCCCAAAGGTTCGGTCGCGCTCGATGGCACCTCGCTGACCGTCAATGCCGTCGATGGGACTGATTTCGATGTGCTCCTGATCCGCCATTCGCTTGAGGTCACGACCTGGGGCGAGCGCAAGGCCGGTGACTTCGTCAATTTCGAAGTCGACACCATGGCCCGCTACGCCGCCCGGCTGGCGGAATTCCCGGTCGTCAGCGAAGCTTAGATTTCATAGGCTTGCTGTGGGGAAGCGTCGATCGGCGCCTCGCCAGCTTATGCGAGCGCTTTTTCCATCAGGAAGTTCGACAATGTCTGGCCGCGCTTTTCGACCCGCTGCGCGGCCACGACGCCGAAACCCTTGCGTTCGAAGAAGGGGCGGGCGGTCAAGCTCGCTTCGGTGAAAATCTGTTGAAGGCCCTGTTTGCGCGCAGCTCTTTCGACCGCTGCAAGCAGTAGGCTGGCCACGCCCTTTCCCTGATAATCGGGCGAAACGAACATCATGTCGAGGCAACCATCCGATTTCAGATCGGTAAAGCCGATGGGCGTGGAGCCATCCAACGCAAGCCAGGTCGGCCGGCTGGCGCGATATTGCGCCCAGATCTCGGCATCGTCGACCTTCGCCCAGGCGGCGATCTCAGCCGGGCTGTAGTCCTTCGACGCGACCTTGCGAATGGCCCTCAGGAAAATGTCGATCGTGGCTTGGGCATCACCCGGTCCGTAAGGTCTGACCGAAAACCTATCCCCCGAAACCGGCATGACACTCACCCGCAACGCCGCCTAGCGCTCGAATATGGCATTGCATCTGTCCTTGAACGTTACTTCGCCGATGCGCCGGAAACCGATCTTTTCGGCAACCCGCAGCGACGGTACGTTCTCCAGGTCCACGATGCAGGTCATGCGCCGGTCTGCGAACTGGCTGTCCGCCCAGGCTATCGCTGCGTTCATGGCTTCTGTCGCATAGCCCTTGCCCTGCATTGGCGGCGTAATGCCCCAGCCGGCCTCCAGCGTGCCTTCCGTCATCGGCGTCATGTCACGGTGCAGATCGAGAAAACCGACTTCGCCTATCAGCTTGCCGCTTTGGCGTTCTTCGACGGCAAAGAAGCCGAAGCCGAGATGATGCCATAGGCCGGCATAGCGCAGGAGGCGGGCCCAGACCTGTTCACGTGTCGGCATTTCGCCGCCGATAAAGCGAACGATCTCCTCGTGTTTCCAGAGGTCGAGGAATTCTTCGAAATCATCGACTCTGTGTCCGCGTAGCAGCAGGCGATCGGTCGTCAGTGTCGGAATATGGGTCATGGAGATATGGAGCTTTGCTGAACTCTGTCCCTTGGTGATGCTTAGTCGTTCGAGGCGCCGGGCTCGCCGTCCCAGTAGTCGAGGTTGCCGGCGGCGGCGCGGCCGATCGTACGGAACGTCGCCTTGCCGTCATTATTGGTCTTCGCCAGGAACTTGCCGGAATCGGGATATTCGACGATTTCGGTTCGTGCCTTGGTGGAAATGGCGAGATAGATGAGCACGCCGGGGCCGGTATTGATCAGCTGATGCGCCGTTTCCGAGCCGCCGGCGGGGGCGCCCAATACGTCGCCCTTGCTGATTGCGATACGCTGCTCGCCGAAGCGATATTCGCCTTCGCCGTCGAGGATGACGAAGAGTTCCTCCTCGACATGATGGTTGTGAAACGGACAGCCGGATTTGCCGGGCGGGACTTCGCTATAGCTGATCCCGAGATTCTTCAGGCCGAGCAACGCTCCGAAGGAGATATCGCTGCCGGCAAAGAAGCTGCCCTGTTGCCAATGCTCCAGCTCGAGCGCGCCGACATTGACGGCGGGTGCGGATTTCTTTGTCATGAACCTCCCCTTTGCAGGCTTTGAATTATTATCGAAGCGGTTGCGTTGGCGAAAGCCACAATTTTCGCGTTGCGCCGGTGATTTCCAAATAGGGCCGGAATTGGCGCCAGCCATTAAAAACACTTGCCAAGCGAGGCCCGCCGTGGTTTGACCCGGCCTGACAAGGTGCCGCGCCCTCTCAATCCGCAGGTGATGTATGACCAGCTCTTCCAATGCCCATATCCTTATCGTCGAAGCCCGCTTCTATGACGATATGGCCGATGCACTGCTCGACGGTGCCAAGGCTGCTCTCGACGAGGCTGGCGCGACCTATGATATCGTCACCGTTCCCGGTGCGCTGGAGATCCCGGCTGCGATCGCCATGGCGCTCGACGGCGGCGACAATGGCGGCGTCGTCTATGACGGCTATGTCGCCCTGGGCATGGTCATCCGCGGCGAAACCTATCATTTCGATATCGTCGCCAATGAATCCTCGCGAGCGCTGATGGATCTGGCCGTCAGCGAATCCCTCGCGATCGGCAATGGTATCCTCACCGTCGAGAACGATGAGCAGGCATGGGCGCGTGCGCGCCGTTCGGACAAGGACAAGGGCGGTTTCGCTGCCCGTGCGGCGCTGACCATGATCGCGCTGAAAGAGAAGTTGGGTGCATAATTCATGAGCAATCAGGATAACGAGCGACCGGCAAAGCCCGCCAACCAGCGAGGCGCTGCGCGCCTTGCGGCGGTGCAGGCGCTCTATCAGATGGATATCGGCGGAACCGGCGTTCTGGAGGTGGTGGCTGAATACGAGGCCCATCGTCTCGGGCAGGAACTGGACGGAGAGACCTATCTGAAGGCTGATGCCTCCTGGTTCCGTTCCATCGTGTCGGGTGTCGTGCGCGATCAAACCAAGCTCGATCCCCTGATCGGGTCGGCCCTTCAGGACGACTGGGCGTTGTCACGTCTCGACAGCACCGTACGCGCCATCCTGCGCGCCGGCACATTCGAGCTCCTCGACCGTAAGGACGTGCCTGTTCCGGTCATCGTCACCGAATATGTCGAGATCGCTCACGCCTTTTTTGAAGAGGACGAGCCCAAGCTCGTCAATGCGGTGCTCGACCGAATCGCCAAGCAGGTTCGCGGCGAAGCCAAGAAATAAGGTTCGCCGAGCGCGCAAATCGTAACGCAGGCCACTTTCGTTTCCTTCGTTCGCGCCTGATTTCACCTTCGAATATTCTTTTGAACCTCCTGCGGGTATTTTACCCGCGGGCGGTCTTGACGCGACGTTATCCCGACAGCAATCTCGCAACTGCACATTGCTCTTCCCCTGGAGGAGGGGGCTGAGCGTTGTTGCAGGCGGCCGGGGGCGGAGTGAACCGCCGGCTTTTTTGGAGGGAAAAAGCGAAATGTCGATTCTTTTAGGAGTGATCGCATGCGGACTGCTCTCGGTGATCTACGCCGTATGGGCAACCCGATCGGTGCTGTCAGCCGATCAGGGCAACGCCCGCATGCAGGAGATTGCCGGGTATATTCGTGAAGGAGCGCAAGCCTATCTGGCGCGCCAATATAGAACCATCGCCATCGTCGGGATCATCGTTTTCATCGCGGCATGGCTCCTTTTGTCGTCCGAAGCCGCTTTCGGCTTCCTGATCGGCGCAATCCTCTCAGGCGCCGCAGGCTTCATCGGCATGCATGTCTCCGTACGCGCCAATGTCCGCACCGCGCAGGCCTCATCGCAGAGCCTGTCGGCTGGCCTTGATATTGCCTTTAAGTCGGGCGCCATTACCGGCATGCTGGTCGCGGGCCTCGCCTTGCTTGGCGTCTCCATCTACTTCTACGTCCTGACCGGCATTCTCGGCCATGAAGCCGGCTCGCGCGATGTCATCGACGCGCTGGTGGCGCTCGGCTTCGGCGCGTCGCTGATTTCGATTTTCGCCCGTCTCGGCGGCGGCATCTTCACCAAGGGCGCCGACGTCGGCGGCGACCTCGTCGGCAAGGTCGAAGCCGGTATTCCGGAGGATGATCCGCGCAACCCCGCCACCATTGCCGACAATGTCGGCGACAATGTCGGCGATTGCGCCGGCATGGCGGCCGACCTGTTCGAGACCTATGCAGTCTCGGTCGTCGCCACCATGGTTCTCGCTGCGATCTTCTTCGCCGGGTCGCCGCTCCTCGGTTCCGCGATGATATATCCGCTGGCGATCTGCGGCACCTGCATCATCACCTCGATCATCGGCACCTTCTTCGTGAAGCTCGGTGCCAATGGTTCCATCATGGGCGCCCTCTACAAGGGCCTCATCGCCACCGGCGTCCTGTCGATCATCGGCCTGGCGATCGCTACCTCGCTGACCGTCGGCTGGGGCTCGGTCGGCACAGTCGGTGGCTTCGAAGTCACCGGCGCGAAGCTCTTCACCTGCGGCATCGTCGGCCTGATCGTCACGGCGCTGATCGTCGTCATCACTGAATATTATACCGGCACGAACAAGCGGCCGGTCAATTCCATCGCCCAGGCTTCGGTCACCGGTCACGGCACCAACGTCATCCAGGGGCTTGCCGTCTCACTGGAATCGACGGCACTGCCGGCAATCGTCATCGTCGGCGGCATCATCGCCACTTATCAGCTTGGCGGCCTGTTCGGCACCGGGATCGCGGTAACCGCCATGCTCGGCCTCGCCGGCATGATCGTCGCACTCGATGCCTTCGGCCCCGTCACCGACAATGCCGGCGGCATTGCGGAAATGTCGCATCTTCCGCCGGAGGTGCGCAAATCCACCGATGCTCTGGATGCGGTCGGCAATACCACCAAGGCCGTCACCAAGGGCTATGCCATCGGTTCGGCCGGTCTCGGCGCCTTGGTGCTGTTCGCGGCCTACTCGAACGACCTGCAATATTTTGCGGCGCACGGCGACAAGTTCCCGTATTTCGCCAATGTGGGCACGATCTCGTTCGAGCTCTCGAACCCTTACGTCGTCGCCGGCCTGCTGTTCGGTGGCCTCATTCCCTATCTCTTCGGCGGCATCGCCATGACGGCCGTTGGCCGCGCCGCCGGCTCGATCGTGGAGGAGGTGCGCCGGCAGTTCCGCGAGAAGCCGGGCATCATGCAGGGCACGGAACGCCCGGATTACGGCCGCGCCGTCGATCTGCTGACCAAGGCCGCCATTCGGGAAATGATCATCCCGTCACTGCTGCCGGTGTTGGCGCCGGTCGTCGTCTATTTCGGCGTCCTGCTGCTCTCCGGCTCCAAAGCTTCGGCTTTCGCAGCCCTTGGCGCATCGTTGCTCGGCGTGATCATCAATGGCCTCTTCGTCGCCATTTCGATGACGTCTGGCGGCGGTGCATGGGACAACGCCAAGAAGAGCTTCGAGGACGGCTTCGTCGACAAGGACGGCACGCGCCATATGAAGGGCTCGGAAGCCCACAAGGCGTCGGTCACGGGCGACACCGTCGGCGATCCCTACAAGGACACGGCGGGCCCGGCCGTCAATCCGGCGATCAAGATCACCAATATCGTGGCTCTGCTTCTGCTCGCCATTCTTGCGGGTTAAGCCCGGAGAAGATCAAAGAAAGCAAACCGAACGTATAACGAAAACCCGCGAGACAGGCCTGTCTCGCGGGTTTTCTTTGGAACGCTTCCCGGCTTATTGGCCCGGGTTGAGGTTGTTGAGGAAGTTTCTCGCCCCGTTGACGCCGTTGCCGCTGCCTTGCAGGATCTGCTGCAGGAAGGTGATGTCGCGGCCGCCGGTCGGCGTCGTACGGCTGATCATGTCGAAGACCTTGCCGTCCTTCAGCGTATAGTTGGCTTCCTGCTTTACGACGCCGTCCTTGTCGAAATAGATCGCCAGAATATTCTGGTCGACCAGCTTCGGCTTCATGAAGGCAACGGCGCGGGTGCGCTTCTGCGAGATATAATAGAAGACCTCGCCGTCGAAGGTCGCGGTGGTCGACGGCGTGCCGAGCGAGAGCAGAACCTGCTCGCGGCTGGAGCCGACCGGCGCAAGCGCGAGCGACTGCGGATCGAAGATGTAACCGTTGTTCATGACCTCACTGGTCTTGCAACCTGAAAGTCCCAAGGTCGCAATCACCAGGGCGATGGCGGCACCGCTGCTGAAAGTAATGTCAGACTTGAAATACCGTCTGGTCAACGACATCTCATCTCCCCTAATGAATCAATCCGATGGCCGGACGGCCGGTATGACCTTGCTGTGCACATCATTGTGGCCTTTCCGCGATTGGAAAAGGCACAAAGACGTTGTTCGGCACTCTTCATCACCGATCATGCACAACGTGACGACGGTAAGGGCAGGAGCCTCGAAGCGGGCACAAACGGCATTGCAATTCGCGCCTGCTTCGGTAAACCAGCTTTTGCGTGGATGCAACACGGCCAAGCAAAAACGGCGCGCTCTGAAGGAGCCAATTCCGGGATTCTCATGATTTTTGGGCTCTTCCGCAAAAGAAATCACAATCAGATCATCGTCGTCAGGCAGTATGAGGTCCTGACAACCATGGCGCGGCAGCCGGTTTTCTATACCGACTATGACGTGCCGGATACGGTGATGGGGCGCTTCGAATTGCTGTCCGTGATGATGATCCTGTTTTTCCGCCGCACGCGGTCGTCGACAACCAGCGGCCAGGAACTCGCACAGGAAATTGTGGATGCGTTTTTCGAAGATATCGATTATTCGATCCGCGAACTTGGGATTGGCGACAACAGCGTGCCGAAACGCATGAAGAAGCTGGCCGGCATGTTCTATGGGCGGCTTGAAAGCTATGCGGCTGCCATGGATGGCAATGATCGCGCGGCGCTTGCCACGGCGCTACAGCGCAACATCTATCCCAAAGGGGAGCAGGCGGCGGCTTCCATGACCGCGTTGGCTGGCTGGATGCTGACGGCGGAAGCGCATCTGGCGGCGGTAACCGAAGATCAGATCGCCACGGGATCCGCGACGCTGCCGCAACCGCCCAAACTCGACCGACAGCCCGGTTAGGAGAAGAAAAATGAAAAGACATGATTCCGACGAAACGCCATTTTCCTATCCGGTGAAGGTCGGCCACATTTCCGCCAACCCGGTGGACGTGCATATCGAAGCGGATGATCGCGAACTGGCCGGGCTTGCCGCCCTTTGGGATGTGCTTTCGGTGGGCAAGCTCGACGCCGATCTCAAGATCTCGCGCTGGAAGCGCGATGGCGTTCGCATCAAGGGTAATGTCAGGGCGAAAATCGTTCAGGCCTGCGTGGTGACGCTGGAGCCGGTCGAATCCGAGATCGACGAGGATTTCGAGCATATTTTTGTGCCCGAGGACTCAAAGCTGGCACGTGCACCCTCCATGGATGCGGGCGAAATGGTGCTTGATCCCGACGGTCCGGACCTTCCGGAGACCTTTACGGGTGATACGATCGACGCCGGCGCGGTGGTTGCGGAATTCGCGGCTCTTGCCATCGATCCCTATCCACGCAAGCCTGGAGTCGAGTTCGATGCGCACATTGAAGACACGGACGAAGATGACAAGAAACCTTCGCCATTCGCCGTTCTGAAAGACTGGAAAAAGGAATAGACCTCCTTGGCAATTGAGCACAATTCAGTTGTAACCGGGGGAGAAAACGGTATTTTGACGCCAAATTCGCCAGGCTGGCGGAGAAAAAGGACTAGGGACGCGTGATCAGAATTTCTCTTGACCTAATGGGTGGCGACTTTGGCCCAGAGGTTGTTGTTCCCGGCGCGGCCAAGGCGCTGGATAGGCATCCCGATATCACTTTTATCATGTACGGACAGAAGGATCGCTGCGAAGCGGTCCTCGCCAAATATCCGAAGCTTCGGGAAAAATCCGTCCTTCACGAGTGCGATGTCGCCATCAGCATGGATGAGAAGCCGAGCCAGGCCTTGCGTCGAGGCCGTTACGTTTCCAGCATGTGGCGTTCGATCGAAGCCGTGAAGGTGGGCGAGGCCGATGTCGTCGTATCCGCCGGCAACACCGGTGCGCTGATGGCGATGGCAAAGTTCTGTTTGCGCACCATGGCCAATATCGAGCGTCCGGCGATCGCCGCGATCTGGCCGACGCTGCGCGGCGAAAGCATCGTGCTCGATGTGGGCGCCACCATTGGCGCCGATGCACAGCAGCTGCTTGATTTCGCCCTGATGGGTGGCGCCATGGCGCGCGCGCTCTTTGAGATCGAGCGCCCCACCGTCGGCCTGCTGAATGTCGGCGTCGAGGAAATCAAGGGCCAGGAAGACGTCAAGGATGCCGGCCGCCTGATCCGCGAAGCCAATCTCGAATCACTCGAATATTCGGGCTTCGTCGAGGGTGACGATATCGGCAAGGGCACCGTCGACGTCGTCGTCACGGAAGGTTTTTCCGGCAATATCGCGCTGAAGGCGGCGGAAGGCACGGCAAAGCAGATCGCCGCCTATTTGCGCGCGGCCATGTCGCGCACGCTGTTGGCGCGTATCGGCTATGTCTTTGCCAAGGGCGCTTTCGACCTGCTGAGGGAAAAGCTCGATCCGAGCAAGGTCAATGGCGGTGTGTTCCTGGGTCTCAACGGCATCGTCATCAAAAGCCACGGCGGCGCGAATGCCGAAGCCTTCGCGGCCGCCATCGATGTCGGCTACGACATGGCCAAGAACGGTCTCACGCAGAAAATCGAAAACGACTTGAAGAAATATCATGCCAAACGGCTGCCCCCGATCGGGCCGGAAGCGGCATGAGCGACGGGGTACACGCAGAATGATCCGTTCAATAGTCCGCGGTTTCGGGGCGGCGCTCCCCCAACGCGTCATGACCAATGCCGAGATGGAGCAGATCGTCGACACGAGCGACGACTGGATTGTCCAGCGCTCGGGCATCCGCCAGCGCCATGTTGCCGGTGAAGGCGAAACGACGGCATCCCTGGGCGAGCAGGCGGCTCGCGCCGCCCTCGCCAATGCCGGTTTGACGCCGGATGATCTCGATCTGATCATCGTCGCGACCTCGACGCCGGACAATACCTTTCCGGCAACGGCGGTGAATATCCAGAACCGGCTCGGCATGCATCATGGCTTCGCTTTCGACGTACAGGCCGTTTGCACCGGCTTCGTTTATGCGGTGACGACGGCTGACGCCTATATTCGTGGCGGCCTTGCCAAGCGCGTCCTCGTCATCGGGGCCGAGACCTTTTCCCGCATCCTCAACTGGACGGACCGCACGACCTGCGTTCTCTTCGGAGACGGCGCCGGCGCGCTGATCCTGGAAGCAGGCGAGGGAAGCGGCGCCACGACAGATCGCGGCGTGCTCACGGCAAGCCTGCGCTCCGATGGCGCGCACAAGGACAAGCTCTATGTCGATGGCGGTCCTTCCACGACAGGCACGGTCGGTGTACTGCACATGGCGGGCCGTGAAGTGTTCAAGCACGCCGTCGGCATGATCACCGATGTCATTCAGGCTGCCTTCGATGCGACGGGCACCACCCCTGATGATCTGGATTGGTTGGTGCCGCATCAGGCCAATCGCCGCATCATCGATGGCTCGGCCAAGAAGCTGGGAATTGCTCCCGAGAAAGTTGTGGTCACCGTCGATCTTCATGGCAATACGTCGGCGGCATCGATCCCTCTTGCGCTTGCCGTTGCGGCCGGTGACGGTCGAATCAAGAAAGGCGATCTGGTGATGCTGGAGGCCATGGGCGGCGGCTTCACCTGGGGAGCGGTGCTGCTGCGTTGGTAGCGCCGTATCTCTAAAAGCCGTTCCGAACAAGAGCTTGACCGTGCGGCACAAGGGCAATAGTCTCGCAAGGCTTGAAGAAGATTACGCATTGATATGGGCGGGGAGCTATGACGGGCAAGACAGTGACGCGCGCAGACTTGGCGGAGTCGGTATTCCGGAAAGTCGGTCTCTCCCGAACGGAGTCGGCTGAGCTCGTCGAGACTGTGATCGATGAAATTTGCAACGCCATCGTGCGTGGTGAAACCGTGAAACTCTCCTCGTTCGCGACGTTTCAGGTGCGCGACAAGAATGAGCGTATCGGACGCAATCCGAAGACCGGTGAGGAAGTGCCGATCTCGCCGCGGCGGGTCATGACCTTCAAGGCATCGAATGTCCTCAAGACGCGCATCCTGAAAGCGCATGCAAGCCGCAAGGCGAAGACCAAGCCGGCAAATCCTGCCTCCTGATCCGTCCCGGAGATTCCATATCGATATCGGCCGCATGCCTTGTTCTGCGGCCTTTTTGATGCGCTGTTGCCTGCCGTTCGGCGTTTGCCTGTGCAGCGGCTGAAGAGATGACTTGAATTTCCGCCGCCAAACCGTTGAAATATGGTGAGTCGCATCGCAGGAGGGTAGGGATCCCATACCTCCTCTTGCGTGATCCGGCCCGATGGCGCCGCTCGCGCCCTGTAGGAGTAAGATGATGGACAAGAGCCCGGATGCATTTCGCACGATCAGCGAAGTCGCGGAAGACCTTGATCTGCCGCAGCATGTCCTACGGTTCTGGGAAACCCGGTTTCCGCAGATCAAGCCGATGAAGCGCGGTGGCGGCAGGCGCTATTATCGCCCCGAGGACGTCGACCTGCTGAATGGCATCCGCCATCTGCTCTATGATCACGGCTATACGATCAAGGGTGTTCAGAAGCTTCTGAAGACCAACGGCAACAAGTTTGTCATTGCGGTCGGCCATGGCGATCTTGCCAGCGTCGAAGCGCTTGCCGCCGCACAGGAACCTGCCACCGTCGAGCCCCGCGTCAGCTCCGGCAATGCCGAGGAAGATCAGATCGTCGGCCGCGCCAAAGCGCCGATTAGCCGCCGTTTCTTCAATTTCGTGAGCGGCGACGATGGCGTACCGGATGTTTCCATCGGCAAATCCAGCGTCGGCAAGGAAGATCGCGCTTTGCTGCAGGAAACGCTCTACGATCTTTTGGAATGCAAACGTCTGCTCGATCAGGTGCGATGACAGCAACCGGCCGGGATTGCTGATCATGTAAAATGCTTTTTGTTCCAGTGAGGCGCAACGGCAGCCAAGTGTCGTCATGACCTTACCGTCTCTGGTCATACAACGATGGTAACTTCATTAGCCGCACAAATGAGCGTGATAATTTTGTCACGCGCGCCACCCTTCTGCGTCACGGAAATTAGTTCGTAAGCCTTATTAACTTGCCGTGGTAGTGCCGCAGGTCCAGTTTGACGGGGAAGCTTCCTTGCTTCGCCCTGTGTGAGGGGAACAGCCAGTCAGGCCATGGAGGGGCACGTTGTTGTCTGCCGGGAGACTCCATCCCTGATGGATAGTCGAATGGAGACACCATGAACATCAAGAGCCTTCTTCTTGGCTCCGCCGCTGCTATCGCCGCAGCGAGCGCCGCCCATGCCGCTGACGCTATTGTCGCCGCCGAACCCGAACCGCTTGAATATGTCCGTATCTGCGATGCGTACGGAACAGGCTATTTCTATATTCCCGGCACCGAAACCTGCCTGAAGATTGGCGGAAAGGTTCGTACGGAAGGCGAGTGGTATGATGCTTACAATCCGCGCAGCAAGGTCGGAACGCTCTGGCACGAGCGCGTGGAACTCAATGTCGATACCGCAACCGACACCGAATACGGTCCGCTGAAGACCAACACCATCTTCCGCTGGGAGTGGAACGATGGCGGTGCAACCTCCTCCAAGCTCCTGTTTGCCAATATCAGCCTTGCCGGCTTCACGGTTGGCAAGCTCGACTCGCAGTTCAACCTCTATGCCGGTTATGCCGGCGATGTCATCAACGACGATGCGATCTATGACGGTCCATACGAACTCAACCAGCTGACCTACAATTACGACGCAGGCAATGGCTTCACGGCTGTGATCTCGCTGGAGGACAGCTACTCCACCTCCGATGGCGAGGCATCTTATGGCGCAGGATGGTGGACGGACGACAAGTCCAATCATTATGCTCCCGACGTCGTTGCCGGCGCTGGCTACAAGGCCGGCAACTGGGGCTTCAAGATTGTCGGCGGCTATGACTCGATCGTCGAAGAGGGGGCGATCAAGGCTCGCATCGACGCCAAGTTCGGCGGTGTGGAAGCCTTCCTGATGGGTGGCTGGAACACCGATGGCGACAAGCTCAACAAATATGCTGGCACCAACCAGGACATTTCCGCGTGCACGACCTCGAGCGGCGCTGTCAACACCGCCAAGTGCGGCTGGGGGGACTGGGCTCTCTGGGGCGGTGTCGCCGTGCCGATCAATGACAAGCTGAAGTGGAACTTGCAGCTTGCCTACACCGAATCCAAGATATTCGAAGCGACCACCAACCTCAAGATCTATCCGGTCAAGAATTTCCTGGTCGAGCCTGAAGTGACCTACATGCACTACGACTTCATCAAGGACGACACGGTTGCCGGCATTCTCCGCTTCGAGCGGAATTTCTAATCCGAGATTAAGTGATCTCGACCGCCGGCGTATATGGGCGGGTTGAATGCGGAAGGCCCTGTTCTCTAACGGGGCCTTCTTCTTTCTCAGCTTTATCCTATTGAGTTGTTAAGCAAAATACTATTCTTACGCGTAGTTTCAGGCATTTTCGACTGTTATCTGTGGCTATTTGCCCGACTCTTGCTTGCTAAAGCTTACCGTTGGCTGTATCCCGCTTCCTCGGGACTATATCTTAAATTGCCGGAGGGAATATGCGCATACGTGCCACCGTGGCCGCGAGTCTCGTCGCCATTACCACCATTCTGTCGAGCTGTCAGACGCCGCAGGAATCTGCGATGAATGCCGAAATGACCTGTCAATCGCAGGGGCTCCGCCCCGGCACGCAGCGTTACAATCGCTGCGTTGGCGCGACCTATCAGGCAAACCGCGTCCAGGCGCAGCAGGCTGAAAATCAGGCTGCCGGACTTGCCGCTGCCGGGATCATCGGCGGCGTTCTCGTCGGCGCTGCCGTCAGCGATCATCACCATCGCGGCTACTACGGCCGGCCTTATTACCGCCGCTGCTATCGCTGCTGGTAAGCGTCACCGTCGCCAGCCATCCGCATGCTTCCTCCGTCGGCTCACACCGGCGGAGTTTTCGTTGATGAGCAACCACAGCAATTCCAGAAAAAGCGCACAGCTGTTTTCCGTCCGGGTTTGCGTAAAGCAAAGAACTGTTCTGGCTGTCAGAATGGCGGGCTCGTCACTTGACGGTTGACGAGCTTCAGGCTCCGGTCGGGTTGGATGATATAGGTTTCAATGACATCCTCGCCCCACTGGTTGGTGAAGCGATGCTGAAATTGCGAGCCGGGAGGCGATTTCGTCAACTTCATATGCGGTTGGCCGCCATAGGTGATGCTGCCGGGAATGGGCTGCAGCGGTTCGGCTGTCGTGCAGGCTGCAAGCAACGATGCGCACAGCATAAGCATTATAACGGGTTTCATGGCCTTAACTTTCCGCTCGCTTCGTATCCCCGGAAAACCGTCACGCAATAAAGACGGAGGGGCATCTATGAGTGTGGCTCCAAGTCACTATATACAAATAATCACGGCATGCCCGGCAGCAAGGTTTTCACGCAGAAGTGCATGATGCTGTCGCCGGATTTCGAAGGAGTTGCATATGTTTACGATCCCCAGGTCGATAGCTGCCGCGGGCTTTGGCCTTTTGCTGGCAGCCTGTGTTGCCATGCCGGCGGGTGCCATCACCATGCCAGCCCTATCCGTGCCAGCACCTGTCCAGTCGGACATTGTCCAGGTGCATGATCATGGCCACGGCCATAGGCATCACCACAACCGGTGGGGCAGCGGCCATAGGCTGCATGGTAACGACAGTTATTATGACGATAATTCGGACAGCGGCGTGCTCTTCAAGTCCTTCGTGACCGGCACGCTCTTCAGCGGGCAGCGCGCTCAAGGTTACTATGATGACGATCATGCCCGCGCCTGCGCCAGCCGCTATCGCTCCTACCGCGCCTCGGACAATACCTATCAGCCGAGCTATGGGCCAAGGCGGGAGTGCCGCTGAGCGCGCAACTTTTTCTGAGCAGGCCGCTACTTTTCGCTTGCGTCGGGAAACTCGAAACTCTAAACGAAACAAGCCGTTTCGGCAGGTCGGGGCGTAGCGCAGCCCGGTAGCGCACTTGACTGGGGGTCAAGGGGTCGCTGGTTCGAGTCCAGTCGCCCCGACCATTTATCTCCTTGAACTCCCAATCGAATTTTCAGAAAAATCAGCCGCACCAGGACGGTGCTTGGCCGGTCCAGCGGCGCGCAAGGCCTTCGGAGACCATCTGGTCGCCGATCGAGCGGCCGGCGCGCATCGCGATACGCAGCTTGCCGCCATTGCGGTCATCGGGGCGGCTGCTGCCGGAAAGCACGAAGGTCCCGTCATTGAGAATGGCCTGGAGGCGCAGTTTCGCGGTCATTGCCTTCTGCCTCTCGCCAGGGCAGCGCGCGGCATCCGCATCCGGTACGTCGATATCGGCCAGCTGAATCCTGACGCCATTCTGCCAGAAGGTATTGCCGTCGACTACGCAATTCGTTCCGGAACCGGGGCCGCAAATCACGAAACGGCCACCGGCCTGGGGGCGCAGGCTAGGGACGGGCCGTTCGATCGGTGTCCTGCTGACCGGCAATGCCACGGGAATGGCGGCGGGTGGTACGGGCAGGGCCGATGCCGCGGCGCGCGGCTCGGGAACGATCGCGGCCGTCCTTATTTGTGGTTTGGCTTCCGGCACCGGCGCTTCCCGGGCCATATGCGGTATGCCGGCGACTGCACCGGCATGGGCAAGCATCGTCGGCATTTCCTTGCGATGCTGATAGGCATAGATGCCGGCGACGGTTGCCAGGCCGACCATGCCCCATAGCCACATCGAATTGCCCGCCTTGGACTGCGGTTTGCGCCGCGTGCGTCGTTTCGCTTTCGCCATGGTATCATCCCTCGATTGCGAGGGGATTATCGCCACCATTTCTTACCGATCCGTTGGCTTGGACCGGATTTGCACACTCGGATCGGAGAGGCTACTTCGCGACTGCCGCCGCTGGCTTGAGTTTCACCGACATTGTCACCTGTCCGCTGACGGAAAGTCTAGTGCCGCGGTTGTCGGGATTGTTGACCGAACTATTGCTCGACATGGCGCTGATCTCGCAGGCATCGGCGATGGTTTCGAGCAGGGTCGTGCAGCTGCTCGCCGCGATCTTGTAGAAGGATTTCAAGGCCTTCTCCTGCTGTTCCTCGTTATCGCCGTCCGTCACCGGATAGGAGATCGATATTCCGGATTGTACGGAAATATATCCCTCCGGAGGCTGGCGGGGATTGCGCAAGGGAAGGTTCTGGAAATTCTGTGCGAGGGTCGGCTGCGTCGTGGTGAAAAGCACCATGCCCACGAAAGTCGGGATCAAAAATCTGTTCATCGTCTTGCCTCTGTTTTCCCGCTTATCGCAAATGCGGATAAAGGCTTGGTGATCTGGTCACTTAAAATTGTAGTCCTGATGGGAATCGCCGCTGTACCTGCGAATCAGACGGGCGTGAGTGCCGAAAATGCTTCCTTGCCAAGCCTGCGTGCAAAGCGCATAGTCTGGTTCCATCGTCGGATATGATGCGGGTGACGGCGAGGTTCAGCGTGCTTCTACCCGAAAGATGACGAGATGCACGAATGTTGGAAACTCCTATTCATCCGCGGGATTTGCCCCTGTTTTCAGACGATCTGGATCGCTTGGAGAAGGTGTTGGACACCGTTTGCAAGGATCGTGGCATGAACTCCCGCAGTCCGGAAGCTGAGCGTCTTGGGGCGTTGATCATCCAGCTTTACCGCCAGGGCGTGAAGGACGACGCAAAACTTCTCGCGCTTGCCAGGGCTTATTTCTGACGCAACTGCGTTTTTTTATGGCCAGCGATCTAATCGATTTAGGCTGATTTCACATAGCAGCAATGATGCTTTGTGCCTGTTCGAAGCCGCCCTGCCTCCCTATATTTGCTGCGTTGCACAAAGAGATTCGATTTCTTGATGTCACTGATTCTGGAGAGAAACAGTGCGCGCCAGACGCAGCCGATGAAAAACGATCGCCGTTGGCGTGGATGGAAAGGTCAATGATGAATTTTAAAGTTCCGAGCCGGCTTCGCCGCTTGCTCGTTGATTCCGTAGAGCTGCCGCAGCTCAAATTTCCGATGACGCGGCCGCTGTCGCAGCCATCGCGCCGTCGTGTTTCCGCGCGGCTTGCGCCGCAGCGTCTGACGGAGGTTTTGTGGTTCGGCCGCAACCCCGGCGATCTGCGCATGTTCGAATATGTGCCGCCGGGCGTCAAAGGCCCGATGCCGCTCGTCGTTGTCCTGCACGGCTGTCACCAGAATGCCGAGGATTTCGATCGAGCCAGCGGCTGGACTGCGCTCGCTCGCGCGCACGGCTTTGCCGTGCTCTATGCCGAGCAGAAGATGTCGAACAATCCCAATCTCTGTTTCAACTGGTTTCGTCCAAGCATGGTCACGCGCGACCGCGGCGAACTCGGCTCCATCCGCGAAATGATCGATTTCAGCCGCCGGGTCCACGATATCGATGACGGCAGGATTTTCGTCATGGGCCTCTCGGCAGGCGGCGCCCTGTCGGCTGCGTTGCTGGCAACCTATCCGGAGCTGTTTGCAGCGGGCGCCATCATCGGCGGCCTGCCTTTCGGTGCCGCCCGCGATGCCATGTCGGCGCTTGACGTCATGAGGCGGGGCTCGACCAAGACGGGTGAAAAATGGGGCGAGCTCGTTCGCGAAGTCTCGCCCGAAGCTGCGCGCTATCCGGCGGTCTCCATATGGCATGGCGATGAGGATGAGGTCGTGTCCTTCGCCAATGCGGAGGCGTCCGTGGCGCAATGGCTGGCTGCGCATGAGCGTCCGCGCACCAAAGGCCGGCTGCGTCTCTTCGAAGGCGGCGAGCGGCGCGAATGGCGCGACGACTACGGCAACATGATCCTGGAGCTCGTAACGCTGCACGATTTCGGGCATGGCCTGCCCGTCGGGTCTGCTGTCGAGGGCTGGGAGCCGGCCAACGATACCGAACGCTTCATCCTGCCCGCAGTACTGTCGGCGCCCGAAGAACTCGTCAAAAGCTGGAAGTTGTCGGCTTGAAGCACACCGTATGAACGGCTTGCGAAAGATCAGCGTCTAAAGCGCCGGAGCGGATATTGGAGTGCGCGCCGCACTCTAGTCGTCATTGGTGGAGTTCAGATTTTCAGGCCGGATGCCGTCATTCTCAGACCAATGCTTGAAGCGTATGCCAGGACCGCCAGTGCCATCGCTGCCGCCGGCGAGGAAGACGACGCCGTGATTTTCCAGGATGGAACGGACTGCGGAAAGTGCCTTGAAATCGTTCGAGGCGCCGTCCGTTTCCAGTGCCTCGATCGTCGAAACCGGAAGCTTGCTTTCGTTGGCAAGCGCTTCCACCGTCAGTCCGAGCATGGCGCGTGCGCCGCGTAATTGCGCTGAAGTAATCATGGGTTAAGTCTATCGCATCGGCTCCGAAAGCGGAACTGGTTTCGAATAAAAATCACGCGGAAGCCTAAAGGGCGGCCGCGCTCTTCCTTCGGCCCTCCACCGTATCCAGCAACCTGGCATTTCCCTCCAGTTCCAATGGTGCGGGGAGGGGACGACCAAGCAAATCATGATAGATTTTTTCGGTCGCGTCGGCCATGCCGGTCAGCGTATAGCCATCCTTGCGCCGCCGAGCCTCCGCTGTCAGGCTTGCAAGCAGCATCGGATCGGCAAGGCGCGCCATCGCGGCTGCCAATGCTTCCGGGTCATCGCTGTTCGGGACGATATAGCCATTCTTGCCGTGTTCCAGCACCGTGCGCGCGCCACCGACATCGGCGAGCAGCAGCGGCTTGCCGGCGGCTGCAGCCTCCAGCATCACGTAGGACATCGCCTCGTAGCGGCTGGGCATGACCACGGCATCGAAAGCGTCGATGGCGGTCACGCCCGGCACGCTGCCGTCGAGCCGCGCGCGGTCTTCGAGGCCTGCGGCCTTGATCTTCTCCTTGACGCTCTCGGCCAGTTCGCCGATCCCGATCATCAGCAGATAGGCTTGCGGCATGTCCGCGGCTATTCGCGCAAAGGCATCCACAAGGCGCTCCGGTGCCTTCTGGCGGGTCATCCGGCCGACGAAGCCGAAGAGAAGGGCGCCCTGCGGGATGCCGTACTTCTTGCGGATGGCCGCGCGCTGGCTGAGAGGCGGCGCGTTGACGCCGTTGACGACGACGCTTAGGCGCGCTTCGGGAATGCCGAGCGAGACGGCATGATTATATTCGTCCTGCGAAACGCAGACCAGGCGATCCGTCAGCCAGGTGCCGAGAAAGCGTTCGATGCCGCCATAGATCAACCGTCCCTTGGCGCCGAGCGTCGGGTCCATGGTGCGGAAGGCATGCGGCGTGTAAAGGACCGGCGCATGCCGTCCCGGCAGCCGCAGACGCGTCAGCGCGCCGGCTTTCGAGCTATGGCCGTGGATCAGATCGAAAGGCCCATATGCTGCCGCAATCTTGCGAAGCTGCCACCAGGCCGAGAGATCCCAAGGACCTGGTGCGCGCCGCATGTCGAGCGGAATGACCTGGTCCAGGCCGATGTTCTCCAACTCCGTCACAAAGGCGGTTTCGGCGCGCACCGGCGAATAGATGGCGGTCACCGAATGGCCGCGATGCTGCATCGCCCGGCACAGATCGAGAAAATGCCGCCCCGAGCCGCCGCCGCTTGGTTCGAGAACCTGCAACAGTGACAGACGCTTGACGTTGGTACGGATGTTCAAGGCGCTGCTTCCCTTCTGCCCAAGCCACGCTGATACTTTTGCTCGAGAGCGCCGCAGCCCCAGACGATGCCGATCAACATGTAAAGATGACGCCAATGGTCGGTATCGATGACATTGCCGATGCCGACATGGCCGAGAATGACGACCCAGGCGATCATCACGAAGGGCTGCCAGGGGCGTTCCTTCAGGAGATTGCGGAAGCCGATGTAGATGGTCCAGCAAATCATGCTGACCCAGCAAATAAAGCCGAGCCAGCCGTAGGTGGTCAGTGTCTTGAGCCAGGTATTGTGCTCGTCTTCGCGAAAGATCTGGCCGAAGACCAGTGGCCCTATGCCGAGCGGCCGTTCCATCGACATCATGAAGCCGATGCTGTGGCGTTCGAAGCGGCCGAGATGTCCGCCGTCATAGCTCTGTACGAGCTGCGTGCGCGTGGAAAACAGGTCGCTGACCTGCGGAAACTGCAGCGCGATGACAAGCAGGACGACCATCAGGATGATCGCCGTCAGCGACATGACCAGGATGCGTAAGCGGAACCTATTGCTGCGATGTTTCAGCAGCATGCAGAAGATCAGCATCATCGAGGCGAATGCGAACAGCGCCCAGGCCGCGCGGGAGAAGGAGAGGAAGATGCCGAAGGCCAGGACGAAGAGGCAGACGCCCTTGATCGGAGCCTTCTTCAGGTCGCCGATCAGGAGGCCGTGCATGAGGTAGATGCTCGGTGTCACCAGATAGGGACCGAAGACGTTCGGGTCCTGAAAGGCGCCCATGGCGCGGTCGTAGCGGGTGAAGATGTCGAAACCCGGCACGGCATGGAAATAGCCGAGAATGCCGAGGCTCGCGGTGATCAGCGCCGCCACCACCCAGGTATTGAAGATCAGCTTCAGCCGTCTTTCGCTGTCTTCGGTAATGGCCGCATAGAAGACGGAGCTCAGCGCCAGAAAGGCGGATACGGCGATATAGATCGGACCGTCCAGATGGTTGCCGGCGGTAAGATCATGCATCTGCGTGATCGAGAGCATGCCGCCGACATTGAATGCCAGGAACAGGGCCAGAAGCGGCGCGATGCTCCGCGATATCTTCAGCCCGAGGATGAACCATATGCCGATGAGAAAGGCGAGCCACAGCTCATAGGGCGCCGGCTCCGCGATCACGAAGCCGGAAAGAAACACGCCGACGGCGACGCTCGCAGTGCCGACCAGCCGCATTGCGGCAAGCTGCGGCTGGGCGACGCCGGACGATGGGAGGTCGATCGCGCTCAATAGGCGTTTTCCGTATTGAGCAGACGGAACGGCGTCAGGAACAGGATCTTCAGGTCGAACAGCAGCGACCAGTTCTCGATATAGTAGAGATCGTAGGCCGTGCGGAACTTGATCTTGTCGTCGCTGTCGATCTCGCCGCGCCAGCCGTTGATCTGCGCCCAGCCGGTCACGCCGGGCTTGACGCGATGGCGTGCAAAATAGCCTTCGACGACATCCGCGTAGGTGCGGTTATGGCTGGCGGCAAGCACGGCATGCGGCCGTGGACCGACCAGAGAGAGATTGCCGAGCAGCACGTTGAAAAGCTGCGGCAGTTCGTCGATCGATGTCTTGCGGATGAAGCGTCCGACGGGAGTGACGCGTGGATCGTTCTTAGTCACGGCGTTGCGCGCCGTAGGATCGCTCATATGCGTATACATGGAGCGGAACTTGAAGACCTTGATGATCTCGTTGTTGAAGCCATGGCGCTTCTGCATGAAGAAGACCGGCCCTTTCGAGGTCACTTTCACGGCGATCGCTGCCCCCAGCATCACTGGCCAGAGTAGGGCGAGTGCCACGAGGCTGAAGAAAATGTCGAAGATGCGTTTGGCAACGCCATCCCAATCCCGGATCGGCTTGTTGAAGATATCGAGCATCGGCACGGCGCCGACATGCGAATAGGCGCGTGGACGGAACCGCAGCTTGTTGGCATGTGCCGCCAGGCGAATGTCGACGGGAAGCACCCACAGCATCTTGAGCAGCTGCAGGATGCGCTCTTCGGCGCTGATCGGAAGCGCGATGATCAGCATGTCGACGCGCACGAGCCGGGCGAATTCGACGAGCTCCATCACCGTCCCCAGCTTGGGATAGCCGGCGACCATGACGGGTGAGCGCTTTTCGCCGCGATCATCGAAGATGCCGCAGATGCGGATGTCGTTGTCGGGTTGGTGTTCCAGGGCGCGGATGAGTTCCTTGGCCGGTTCGCCGCCGCCGATGATCACGGCGCGCCTTTCCATGATGCCGTTGCGGGCCCAATTGCGAATGCCATAGGCGAAAAGCAGCCGGGCGACGAGCAGGAACCCAGCACCCACCGCGAGCCACACGCCGAGAAGATGGAGCGAATAGATATTGTTGATGTCGAACGGAATAAGCGCGATGGCCATGACCGCAAATGCGGCAGCCCACGCTCCGAGAATCCGGTGCAGGAAGTGATGCGGCGCGCGCAATATCGGTATCTGATAGGCATCGGCGATCTGCAGAAACACGATGGCAAGACCACTGAGCGCGATGGTTACCGCAGCCTTCGACACGAACGGATGATCGTCCGGCGCCGTTCCGAAAAATAGGGTTGCAAGCCCGAGCGCAAGCAATGACAGGAACTCGAACAGCCGGTACTGCCCCACGACGATCGCCGGAGACTGATTGGTTTCGCGAAACTGTTCGGCGATTTGCCGGGCATAGGCATTCAAGCTGCCCGGTTGGTCGCTGCGCGGCTCTTCGGCATCGCGGGTGCGGATTTCCGAAACCTGCTTGCGAATATTGTCCAAGTTAAATTGCTCGGACTTCTCACTGGTGTTCATGGCAATTTATCCGGTCGTTACCGGAAAATGGCTATCAGATATCAGCTAAGAAACACTTACAACACTTGCTTGTATTCTAAACGTCGGCGTCCATGCCAAGTATATTTTGATACAGACGCAGAGTATCTCGAGCCATGGCCGAGGCAGAAAAGTTTAAGCGGATTGTTTCGATATGAGGCATGTTGCGGTGGCCGAACTCCGGCTCGCTTATCGCCTCAGCCATCACGCGCGACAAGTCGTCTGCGTCCTCCGGCTTGGCGAGCGCCGGGCTGTTTTCGCCGAGCGCTTCCGGAATGCCGCCGACGCGCGAGGCAATGACGGTCTTTCCGGCGGCAAGCGCTTCCAGGACGATATAGGGCATGGCTTCGGCGCGGGAGGGAACGATGACGTTCTGCGACACCGTAAAGGCCTCCTGGACACGCATGGCCGGAAGCATGCCTATGCGGTGGCCGAGGCCGCGCTCGGTCATCATCTTCTGGTACTTGTCCCTGTCCGGCCCGTCGCCGATCATCAATGCCGAAAGCGGCCTGCCGATCCGCCGCTCGGTCCTCGCAAAGGCGTCCACGAACAGATCAGGACCTTTGAGGTCCCGCAGCATGCCGATGTAGACGAAATGCACCGAGTCCGATCGTGTCGGCACAACGCGGAAATCCCGGTCACTGATGCCGTTGTAGATCATGACGGAGCGGGTCCGTGGTTTGCCGATCTTCCTCTCGTAAGTGCGCCGTTCGAAATCGCAGATGAAGATCAGCCCGTCGGTCAGGAACTCCAGCATGCGCTCCATGCTGTGCACCAGCATGCCCTGCAGCGAGGCGCGGGAAAAGTGGAGGCTGCCGCCATGCGCGGTATAGAGGCGGGCTACGCGATACCTGTTGACCCGCAGGATCGAGCCGAGAACGCGCGCAAGCAGGCCGCCCTTGGCGCCGTGCCCATGCAGCACGTCCGGCCGCAAACTTCTGATTTCCTTGTAACTGCTCCAAAGCGTCGCTGTATCCGACAGGCTGATCTGCCGTCGGATCGGCAGCCGGATCACGCCAAGCGCCAGAAAGGGCGCGATATCGCTGAATAGGCGATCCTCATGCTCTCCCCCCGTGAGGCTGTCGCAAAGGATGCCGACCTGATGTCCCGCCTTGCTCTGCTCTTCCACTAAGTCGCGGACATGGCGGAAAATCCCGCCGACCGGCGATCTGAAGCAATGGAGTATTCGAAGTGGTCTGGCCATGAGCGGTGCGGTTAGAACAACCGCTCTCTGACATAGATCGTGTCGCCTGCCAGCACCGGATCCGAAATGCCGACCCGTCCCGTCATGACATGACCGTTGATCTTGCGGGTGACATCGGCATTGGATTGGTTGGCCCTGCTCGTGAAGCCGCCGGCAACCGCAATGGCGTTTTGGATCGTCATGCCGGGCACGTAGGAATATTGGCCGGGCTGACCGACCTCACCCATAATATAGACTGAGCGATAGCGGTCGATATCGATGGTCACGTCGGGGTCGCGTATATAGCCCTGGCGGAGCTTCTGCGCGATCTGGCCGGAAAGTTGCTGCAATGTCCTGCCGCGGGCAGGCACCTGGCCGATCAGCGGGAAGGCGATGTAGCCGGCCTGGTCGATCGTATAGGTATTGGTCAATCCCGGCTGGTCGAACACCGTCACGCGCAGCCGGTCGCCGCTGTCGAGCGCATAGGGCTGGATAGTAGCCTCATTGAAGGCTTTCGGCGCAGGCTGATAGGTATTGCAGCCGGTAAGCGCGGCGCTCACGGCTGCCACGCCAAGTGCCAGGAATATCTTTGGCTTTGCGAAGGGCATTTCGCGCTCATAGGAAAGGGAAAACACTGTCGTCGTTATCAATCCGTTAGGGTTAACGGTCGGTAAAGAGCGAAGGAAATTCCGGCAGAAATTAGTGAATCTCAAAATAACGCTCGAGAAATACTATTAACCCTTGGGTTACCATAGTCGTTTACGATTAATTCCGGCTTTCTATTACGGAGTTCTTGTATATGTCCGGTGTCAACAACACCCAGCAGGATGTGGACATCGATCTCGCGCAGCTCTTCCGCGCCGTATGGCAGCGGCGGTTGCGCGTCATTGCCATCACGCTGGCAGGGGCCTGTCTGGCCTTTGTCTTCGCGAAGTTCGTGTCACCGGAATATCGCAGCGAGGCGCGTATTCTGATAGAGCAGCGCGCGCCGGCATTTGCGACGACGACGGCCAACAACGACTCCAGTTCGGCGCCCTTGCTGGACGAGCTCAACATTGCCAGCCAGGTGCAGATCCTGCAGTCGGCGGATCTGGTCAAGCAGGTCATTACCAATCTCAAGCTCTACGATCGCACCGAATTCGCCGCCGGCAACAATGGCTCCGCGCTCTCCGATATCCTGGTTAAATTGCACCTGAAGCGCGCTGCTGCCGACAAGGCACCGGAAGAGCGGATGCTGGATGCCTTCAACAGCCGCCTGCAGGTTTACCAGATCAACAGTTCGCGCGTCATCGGCATAAGCTTCACCTCCCGCGATCCGGATCTTGCGGCCAGCGTTCCCAATGCGATGGCGCAGGTCTATCTGTCGATGCAGAGCGGTGCCAAACTCGATTCCAACAGCGAGGCGACACGCTGGTTGGAGCCTGAGATCGCCAAGCTGCGCGAGAAGGTTAGCGAGGCCGAAAAGAAGGTCGCGGATTATCGCTCCGCCAATGGCCTTCTTCAGACCAGCCAGAACAGCAATTTCGCCACGCAGCAGCTTGCGGATATTTCCACTCAGCTCGCTCAGGTGCGCGGCGACCGCGCCAATGCCGAGGCGCGGGCGCAAGCCGTGCGCAGTGCATTGTCCAGCGGCCGTTCCACCGACACGCTCGCCGATGTCTCCGGGTCGCTGAGCATCCAGCGGCTGAAGGCGACGGAATCCGGCCTGGAATCGCAAATCTCGGATTTGTCCACGACACTGATGGATGGTCATCCTCGTCTGAAGAGCCTGCGCGCGCAGCTTGCCGATATCCGGCAGCAGATCAATCGCGAGACCCAGAAAATTCTGGCCAGCATTGAGAACGAGGCAAAGGTGGCGCAGCTGCGCGAACAGCAGCTATTGGCGCAATCGAACACGCTGAAGGCCGCCAGCGCACGGGCAGGGGAGGACGAGGTCGGCCTCAATGCGCTGGAACGCGAGGCGACGGCCGAGCGGCAATTGCTCGAAACCTATCTCGCACGCTATCGCGAGGCCACCTCGCGCGCCGACAAGAATTCGAGCCCTGCCGATGCCCGCGTAGTCTCCACCGCTGTCGAGCCGGCCGATCCGTCTTTTCCGAAGGTCGGTCCCATCGTCATCGTCGCGACCTTGGCGACTTTTATCCTGACTGCCATCGTCATCATGCTCGCTGAGTTGTTCAGCGGCCGGGCATTGCGGCCCATCGGTCCTGCGCGCAGGGAAGCGGCCGCCTCGGCCGAAGCGCCTGGGCAGACCCAGGCCGGCAACCCAGCCGATGCCACAATCAATACCGACATGATGCCGGCTCTCGCCGCTGTCAGGGCAAGCCGCGGCGCGATGCACGCGAGCCTGCTTTCGGTTCCGATGGAGGAAACACCTATCCAGGCCGCGGATCCCGCCATCGGTGGGACAGATGAACCGCAGAACGAAGGTCATGCGGTGGAGGAGGAAGAGGATTTCTCCATCCAATCCGTCGCCGATTATTTGATCGACAACGGATCGCGATTGGCAATCGCGATATCACCGACCGGTGACGACGGATCCACCGCGACGGTGATGCTGGCGCGGACCATCGCCGATGCGGGAAGCCGCGTCGTGCTGGTCGACATGACCGGTTCGGGATGCCCCTCCAGGCTGATGGCCGAACATGGAGAGCTTGCCGGCGTGACGGATCTGCTTTGTGGCGAAGCCGCCTTTGGCGACACGATCCACCCGGATCGGCTGTCGGACGCCCATCTCGTCCCGCAAGGCATGAGTGATCTCGCCCGCGCCATGCGCGGCGCCGACCGCCTTTCGCTGATCTTGGATGCGCTCGGTTCGGCCTATGATATCGTTCTGGTGGAATGCGGCGCGGCCGAAGTTTCCGGCGTCGCGCGGCTGACGCGCAGCAAGGACACGGAAATCATACTTTCCATGCCGGAGCCCGAAGAGGGCCAGTTCATTGCCGCGATGGCGGAGTTCCAGAAAGCGGGCTACGAACACATCATCCTGATGTCCGGATGGCGCGAGGAACATGATCCCGATACGCGCCGCGACGCCGCCTGATCAGTCCCCGTCGGCATCGCCCGCCGGCGGCGCGTCGGCACTGCGGCGTGCCCGTATTCGCTGGATGGAGGCATAGAGCTTTCGATTGGATTTGATCGCCGCTTTCGTGCGCGTCATGCTCCGGTGTGCCGCCGCGGCGAGATGGCCGATGGCCGAGATCGGCAGGAACAGATCATGCTGCACTGTTTCCATCGGGCACCAGGAGCGCTTGTAGATCTGGTCGCCGATGCCGAAATCGAAGAGGGCGGCGCCTTCGCGATGCAGCCGCTCGATCATCAGCCAGAACAGCAATTCGCCGGGGCTCGCCTCGGCAACCAGCGTCTCGTCGATGGAGGCGAACTGGCAGATGACGTGATCTCCCTTTCGGGAAAGGGCTGCGACCGCCGGGATGTGCCCGTCATGCTCGCCCTTCAGGCGTAGCGCGTGCATCTGCAACGTCGCGTCGGACGTGTTGTTTCCGCGCCGGTGCAGCAGCGCGTGCAGCGCGTTTTTGGTCGGAGCATCGTCGAAGACGTCGGGCAGACCGGCATCACGGAAACGGATCGCCTTCTGGCGGAAGAACAGGCCCAGGAGAGCATCCTGCTCATCGGGGCCGCCAATCACATATTCGTAGCCGCCCTTGGCGTCGAGAATTCTGCTTTGATGCTTGAACTTCTTGCGCCGCCGCTTGGCGTTCACCTGCTTCAGGCTTGCTTCGAAACTGCCAAGAAAAGGCATCTGGAAGGCATGGTTCTGGTTTTCGACGGCGGGGAGGGAGGCCAGCGGGCTGGCGCGGCCACGCCATTCGAAAGGTACGTTGCGTAGGATGGCAAGATCCGCCCTGCCGTGCAAAGCGGCCACGATGGCTGCCGCTTGGGCCGAGGTCAATTTGCCATCCGCGAGAAACTCGGCCGAAAACAGGCCGGTGTTGATGTTGCTGTGTCGGCTCCCGATGAATTCTGCGCGCCTTATTCCACGGCTGCGAATGATTTCCAGCGGCAGAATGAAAGCGAGGCGACCTCCGATGGAACCTCGAACGATGGCGAGAGGATGCCGAAAGCTTTCGGCCCAGGCCGCACACCAATCATAGCTCTGGTGCAGCGAGGCGAGATCGTCCTGCTCTAGCATGCGCCATTCCGCTTCCAGCGGTGCCATGCTGTCGACGATGTTGATCCGAAGACGATCAGCTCTGACCGGCTCCATCCGATTGGATGCAGTGCGCCCGTCCGCTGTCTCGGCGGGCGGCGTGCCGGCGATATCTCGCATTTGGGTCTGCATCCGATCTTCTCCGCTCCGGCGGCATTCAAAGGCAGTCTGGCAGGCAACGGCTTATTTTTGGCTTAAGATGAGACAGTCACGCGCTGGAAGGCGCGGATCAGGGTTAGCCTTGTGTAAATCACGGCCAGGCGAGCCTCATTGCGGACGTGGGCCGGCCATCCACTTGATGATGCCCATTGCCGGCAATACCCAGATGATGCCGCTGAAAAAGAAATACAGGAAATGAACCCAGCCGGGTTGATCCGCAAGCGTTCGCACTGCAACGATCATGGCAACGATCGCATAGATTGCAACCAACAGCACGAGCAGGATCATGCCTATGAATTTGCGCAGGCGAAGCGGCACGGGATTTTCTCCTCTTGACGACGACATGCCGCGACGGCATGCCGCAAACTCCCGGGACTTGTTTTGCACGCCCCTATCGGGCAAATCAACAGCCTGATCGAAGGGAGAAGCCATGGCCGCCACTAATTTTACGACCGAACAGGCGATTTTGAAGGAAGTGGCCCGTCAGGACCGCAATCGCCGCGCCATCCGCATCTGGCTTGCCTGCGTGCTTCTGGTTCTGTTCGGCCTCGTGCTGGTGGGTGGGGCGACGCGCCTTACCAATTCAGGCCTGTCGATCACGCAATGGCAGCCGATCCACGGCGTCATCCCGCCGCTGAATGCGCAGGAATGGGAAGAGGAGTTCACCCTCTACAAACGCATCCCGCAATTCCAGATCCTGAACAAGGACATGACGGTCGACGAGTTCAAGACCATTTTCTGGTGGGAGTGGGCGCATCGTCTGCTGGCGCGCACCATCGGCATCATCTTTGGCGTGCCGTTGCTGTTCTTCGTTCTGACCGGCCGTGTCGAACGGAAGCTCTGGCTGCCGCTGGCCGGCATTTTCGTGCTTGGCGGTCTTCAGGGGGCGATCGGCTGGTGGATGGTCTCTTCAGGCCTGGAAGCGCGCACCGATGTCAGCCAATATCGCCTGGCCACCCATCTCGTCACCGCCTGTCTGATCTTCGCCGCCTGCATGTGGTTCATGCGCGCCTTGTCGCCGCATTCGAACGAACCGCCGCCGACGCGTTATTCGGCGATGCTTGCCGGTCTCATCGCCTTCATGGCGCTGTTCCAGATCTATCTCGGCGCACTGGTCGCCGGCCTCGATGCCGGCCTCTCCTATAATACCTGGCCGCTGATGGACGGCGCTATCGTACCTGGAGACCTCTTCATACAGTCGCCGGGCTGGATCAATTTCTTCGAGAACCCGAAGACGGTCCAGTTCGTCCACCGTCTCGGCGCCTATGCGCTGTTCATCGTCGTCGCCTTCAACATGATCATCTCGGTGCGGGCAGCGCCGCAAACCACGCATGCGCGCCGCTCCGTCGTCGTGTTCGTGCTGGTGCTGATCCAGGCGATCCTCGGCATTTCGACCCTGCTGCTGCATGTGCCGCTCGATCTGGCCCTTGCGCATCAGGCAGGCGCCTTGATCGTCTTCGGCTTCGCCATTGCCAACTGGCGTGGTTTCTACGGCGAACTGCCGCATCAGACGTCGATTGTCGTGGGAAATTGAGGCGTGCCGCGCCTCGATCCCTTTAGCGCGCCGAGGCGACGCTTGCAGCCGACGACACGCGCGGGACCACTTTCAGACGCTTGATTTCGCCACGCTTGAAGGCGGCCAGAAAGCGGTTGTAATCCTTGAAGACCACGCAGCCATTCGATTCGGCACGACCTCCTCTGAGCATGTAGGTGTGAGCCAGCAAGCCGTCGCGGCCGTAGATGCGGGCGCCGTTTGCAGGTGTCAGGCGCAGCGCCTGCACACCGTGAAACAGGCTTTCCCTATAGGTCAGATTATAAGTTTCGGGCGGCGTCGGGCCGGTATTCTTGCGGTCGACATAGCGGGGATTGTCACGCATCAGACCGAGGCCGGAATGGGCCTCGAGGCGCTCGCCGCTCGGCAGATAGACGGTCTTCGCCTCGATATCGTAGATCGCAGTGCCTGCGCCGGGGCTGATGGCAGCGAAGGGATTGATGAAGGGCTTCGTCTTGCGCACGGAACTGTCGTCCGGATCCGCATAGGCCATCAAGCGCGATGACGGCTGAGCCGCAGTGTCGTTGCCCGTTGCCTTGGCGATAGCGGCGGTGGCGCCGGCGCGCTCTACCGGTGTTTCGCGGGCAGGGCGGGCCACGGGGATGACGTTGAGCACGGCCTCGGCCACGGCAATGTCGGCATCCTTGGCGGGCAATGGCTTCGCTTCGGCAACGGCAGGCAGGCTCACCGCGGGTGCTGCCGCGGCAATGGCAGCCGGCTGCGCGGTCGTGTTTACGGGGCTTGCAGCCGGTCTCAGGGCCGCGGCATATTTCACCTGGTTCAGCTGCTGCACGGCGATAGCGAAGTTTACGGCGATTACTTTACGCAGACGGTCGATCGTCTCCGGCGGAGCAGCGGCTACTTCGATACGGCCGCTTTTGATGCTTGCCGCCGCGTTTTGTGCCTGCTTGATCTCGGAGGCCTGCTGCGCCAGGGCATTCGCCAGTTGCAAGCGAACCGCGTCCGCGCCGGCGGCTTTCGCTTGAACTTCTGCGTCAGCCATGCCGCCGAAACGGCTCTGTCCATGCAGCGATGTCGTCTGCGCGGCGAGATGGGCGGGACGCATCACATGGTTTTGCGGGACAATGAAGGCCGAGGCGCGCGGCGCAAGGAAATTGTCGGACGAAGCCGCGCCGGGAAGCGACAGCACCATCGATTGCGTTGTCATGAGCGTCGCGGCAATCCAGGCGAAAGCCGCTACGGCAGCGCCGGTTGCCAAGGTACCGGGACGGATTCGGAAGGATTTTTTCGATCGCGGGGCGTAGCCGGAACGCGAATTGAAGTTACCGAAGGTCTCGGTCGCAAACGCCATGATACTCGTTATCCAAACTACACAGACACCACGCCGGCTCAAAAACGCACACGCGCCCTAACGCGAAAGCCGCGTCCGGCCGCCGACTTGCCGACTGTCTGGAAGCATGCCGAATTATGGTAACCAATTCCTTTACGATGGTTCATTCTCGGATATTCATTGAAAAAAGGGATAGCTTTGAACGCCCTGTTCGTTCAGTCAGTGAAGCCGTTAAAGAGCAAATCCGCCCGCCAATTGGTCGCGGAGCCTCATGGCCGATCACATTTCCGTGCAGTGCCAGCTAATTTAGTGAGAAGGCGGAAATAAGGCTGAGCGGATTTGTGCGCTTGAAATCGCGAATGGGCTGCTGCCGATATAAGAAAACCCGGCCTTGTCGATCCTTTGCGGAGGACGGGCCGGGTTGGTGAAGCGTCACCTGTGTCGGGCGATTTAAGCGCCGAGCATCAGATCCATGTTCTGCACGGCTGCACCCGATGCGCCCTTGCCGAGATTATCGAGCAGCGCCACCAGATTGACCTGCGCGCCGCCCGGCGTGCCGAAGACGAAGAGCTTCATCGTGTCTTGGCCGGCAAGTTCGACGGCATTGACGCGGGGAAGGGCGCGGCTCTCATCGAGCGAGACGACCTGGACGATATCCTGGCCGGCATAATGCTCGACGAGCGCAGCATGGATGCTTTCGAGCGTTGCACCCTCCGCCAGATCGCCGAGATGCAGCGGCACCTGCACGATCATACCCTGGGGGAAACGCCCCACGGATGGCGAAAAGATCGGTGCCCGGTCGAGCAGGCCATGCGTCGTCATCTCGGGCACGTGCTTGTGGGTCAGCGGCAGCCCGTAGAGGAAGTGCGGCGCGGCGATCGCATCCGGATGATCCGGATTTTCCATCTGCGCGATCAGCTGCTTGCCGCCGCCGGTGTAGCCGGAAACGGCGTTGACCGTCACGGGATAGTCCGCCGGAATAATGCCGGCGGCGCGCAGCGGCCGGATGAGGCCGATCGCACCCGTCGGATAGCAGCCGGGATTGGCGACGAAACGCGAAGACTTGATCCGATCGCCCTGATCCTTGTCCATTTCCGCGAAGCCATAGGCCCAATCGGGGTGGATACGAAAGGCCGTCGAGGTGTCGATGACGCGAACATTATTGTTGGCAGCCACCATCTTTACCGCTTCCTTCGACGCATCGTCGGGCAGGCAGAGAATGGCGATATCGGCGCTGTTCAGCATGTCCTCGCGCATGGCGGCATTGCGCCGCTCGGCTTCCGGAATGGACAAAAGCTCGACATCGCGGCGGTCGGCCATGCGCGTGCGGATCTGCAAGCCCGTGGTGCCGTGTTCGCCATCGATGAAAATCTTCGGTGCCATCGTATTCCCGCTCTTTCAATAGGTTGAGAGTGTTTCCGGACTCAGTTTGCCATGCAGTTGATTCAATTTCATAACGGCCGCTTCGGAGGCAGCACGACGGTCTTCAAAAACCGCCGCGCTGTTCCGAAATCGTGCGTCAGCGACCGCTCGCACGTCGTTCGGCGTGGAGACCGAGCATATACATCGCCACGGTCGCGCCCGCAATGGCGGTGATGTCGGCGTGATCATAGGCGGGCGAGACCTCGACGACATCGGCACCCCTGATGTCGAGCTGATGCAGTCTCTGCAGCACCGACAGGATCTTGGCGCTGGAGGGACCTCCGGCGACCGGCGTTCCCGTGCCCGGCGCATAGGCGGGGTCGAGGCAGTCGATGTCGAAGGTCAGGTAGGTCGGCGCACCCTTGGTATGGGAGATGATCGTAGAGGCGATATCGGCGGCGCTCATCTCCTCGACCTGGTGGCCGTAAAGAATCTGGATGCCGAAATCGTCAGGCGCATGCGTGCGGATGCCGATCTGGAGGGAGCGGTCCGGATCGATCAGCCCCTCACGCACGGCGCGGGCGACGAAGGATCCGTGATCGATGCGTCCGCCGTCATCGAACCACGTATCCTGATGGGCGTCGAACTGCACCAGCGCCAGCGGCCCGTGCCTGGCGACATGCGCCTTCAACAGCGGCCAGGTGATGAAGTGATCGCCGCCGAGGGTCAGCAAGAAGGCGCCACTGTCGAGGATCGTCCTTGCCTGCCGCTCGATCGCTGCCGGCGTATCCTGATGATTGCCATAGTCGAGCAGGCAGTCGCCATAGTCGATGACGGCCATCTCGGCGAAGAGATCGCGGTTGAAGGGATATTGCGGATCATTGTCGAAGATCGCCGAAGCACGACGGATTGCCTGCGGACCGAAGCGCGTTCCCGGCCGGTTGGAGGTCGCGGCATCGAAGGGAATGCCCCACACCACTGCATCGACGCCATCAAGCAACTTGGAAAAGCGGCGGCGCATGAAGGAGAGCGCGCCTGCGAAGGTCGGGTCGCTGGCCGCAGAGGTCAGGCTGGTCGCCGTGAAGGCATGGTCAATCGACGTGCTCGGCAAGAGTATCTCCTTTGTTCAGCTGGAAATCATAGGCCCGTTCTATTCGTCCTATGCGAACCTTGTATTGTTCGTACCAGCGCTCGCGCCCGAGTTTTTGCGCGGCCAGATGCGACACCACATTCTTCCAGGCAAGAATGCTTTCCTCGTCCCGCCAGAAGGAGTTGGTGATGCCGAAGCCATCGGCGCCTCTCGCGCTTTCGAGCCCGAGACAGCCGTCTTGCGCCAGCGCCAACGTCTCCATGCGCTCGCCCATGGCGCCGTAACCATTGTCTCCTTCCGTTCGGACCGAAGCGAAGGAAACGATGTAGTAGGGCGGCTCGGGGGTCGCCGCAAAACGGGATGTTCTGTGCGTGCTCATGGCGTGCCTCACGGGTTAATCGCAGACGAATATGCGTGACGCTTATTTGCCCGATCTGGCGGTGCATTGATACGCCTTTTTCACGCAGGCGATCTGCGGCGTCGAGCAGTCGGCCCGCCCATCTGTCACGACACAATAGGAGCAGCTGTCGTTGAACTCGCGGCAATCCGGGTTCGCCTGAAGAAAATCCTTCATGCTCTGCATATCCGCGGCGCTTTCGGCAGGCTCGACCGGTTTGGCATCGTCGCATGGGGCGGGCGAGACGCTGACGATCAGGAGCAGCAGCGGAAAGACGAATCTATGCATTGAACTCTCCCTTAGCTTGTGGTCGGACCTTGCCACAAAACCGGTCCCCTTGCCTTGGCGAATCTGCATCATTTTCAATGCCGCAAAGAAAAAGGCCAGGAAACCCCGGCCTTTCCAATGTCTGATCTCGGATAAGCGATTAACGCTTGGAGAACTGGAACGAACGACGTGCCTTTGCACGGCCGTACTTCTTGCGTTCGACGACGCGGCTGTCGCGGGTCAGGAAGCCGCCCTTCTTCAGGACCGAGCGCAGGCCCGGTTCGAAGTAGGTCAGCGCCTTGGACAGGCCGTGGCGAACGGCACCGGCCTGGCCGGAAAGACCGCCGCCGGCAACGGTTGCGATGATGTCGAACTGGCCGTCACGGGCAGCAGCGACGATCGGCTGACGCAGGATCATCTGCAGGACCGGACGGGCGAAATAAGCCGTGTAGTCCTTGCCGTTGACGATGATCTTGCCGGAGCCGGCCTTGACCCATACGCGGGCGACGGCGTCCTTGCGCTTGCCGGTCGCGTAGGAGCGGCCGAACGAGTCGACCTTGCGGACGTGAACCGGAGCAGCAGCTTCCGATGCCGTGCCGAGATCCTTCAGGGAGGAGAGGTCAGCCATTGTCAGGCGCTCCTTACGTTCTTCTTGTTCAGCTTGGCGACGTCGAGAACGACGGGCTGCTGGGCTTCGTGGGGATGGTTCGAGCCGGCGTAGACGCGCAGGTTCTTCATCTGGCGACGGCCGAGCGGACCGCGGGGAACCATGCGCTCGACGGCCTTCTCAACGACGCGCTCCGGGAAGCGGCCTTCGATGATCTGGCGAGCCGTACGCTCCTTGATGCCGCCGGCATAACCGGTGTGCCAGTAGTAAACCTTGTCTTCGTACTTCTTGCCGGTGAAGACGACCTTGTCGGCATTGATGACGATGACGTTGTCGCCGTCGTCGACGTGCGGCGTGAAGGTAGCCTTATGCTTGCCGCGCAGACGCATTGCGATGATAGAAGCGAGACGGCCAACGACAAGCCCTTCGGCGTCGATGAGAACCCACTTCTTCTCCACCTCTGCAGGCTTCTGGGAGAAGGTTGCCATGTTGCATACTCTCTTTTAGGACCCTTGGCCCGGAGGCGTCTGGGCGTTTCTTGTTGCTTGGTTTGACGCGCAAGGATGCGTGCCAAAAAGAAAGCAGCCCGGAAAGGCTGCAATCTGCGGCGGCTTATAGAGCGATTAGGCTCCTGGGTCAATATCGCCAGATCGGATGACTATAAAAAATATGCATAAAAATCAATGGCTTGTATTTGTGGTATAGTAAAACCACACATTTTGCCGTCAGCCAAGCCGTAAAATCAGCACTCCGGCGGCGATAATGGCGCCGGCAATATAGCGCCAGATGCTGGAGCGCTCCTTCAAGACGACGACGGAGATGATCAAAGCAAAAAGGATCGATGACTCGCGCAAGGCGGCAACCATCGCCACCGGCGCCTTCGTCATCGCCCACAATGCCAGTCCGTACGAGGCGATCGAACCGCCGCCGCCGATAAACCCGCGCCACCAGTTATACCGGATGTGGGCGGCGACCGCACCGACACCGCGTTGCGAGATCGCCCAGGCGAAAAGGAGAATGGGAGGCAGTAGCGCCATCCATAGGGTATAGGAAACCGAATTGCCCGATATCCGGGCGCCGACGCCGTCGACATAGGTATAAGTCGCGATGACGACGGCATTGGCAAGCGCAAGCATGATGGCCCGGCGTCCACCCTTCCGTGCCTCGAAGGCCAGCGTCAATATGCCGGCGCAGATCGTCATCGTGCCGATCAGCGCGCCGCCCGAGAGCGTCTCCTTGAGGATGAAGCTGCTGGTCGAGACAATGATAAGCGGCGCCACGCCGCGCATCAGCGGATAGACGAGCCCGATGTCTCCGGCGCGATAGGCGGCGGCGACAAGCTGGAAATAGGCAAATTGCAGGATGGCCGAAGCGCCGATGAACGGCCAGGCGGGAGCGGCCGGCAAGGGGAGGAACGGCACCAAGGGGAGCGCTGCAACCGCGCCACCGGCCGACACAAGTGCCGCATCGAGCGATTTATCGGTTCCGGCCTTGATGATCGCATTCCACGTCGCATGCAGCAGGGCGCCGAAAAGAACGAGCGCGATAACGTCGAAAGACACGAAAAACCTCGGAGATTAACGGATCAGGCGCAGATGCTTGGCATTTTGTGGGAGTCAGGCTTTCATATGATCCGCAATACATCAAAAAGCAACGAAATATACTCTGATATAAAGACTTGCCTCATCTCGGCCAAATTCGAGCGGCCGGCATTTGAAGGGGGTTCCTTCTATGTTCCAAATCCCTCTTCCGCACATTATAAGTGGCTAATTTATTGGGGTATGAAGCGCGAACAAATATCGCATGTCCTGTGAACGCGTGAGTAGCATTAGACACCACTTACTTAAAAACGACAGTGCGCTCCGTCGGCGAAAGGCCTGGAGTGGGTCATGGCAAAGCCGCGTGGGTGAAAATCGTGGGCAAAAGGCGACATAACGTCAGCTGAGCTATCGAACTTAGCGGCTAATTCTGCAAATAATGAAAAATATTTCCATTTGATATCACTATGGCTGGCGGACGCCACGTTGAAAAACAAACCTTGTCTCAAGTATAGAAACTGCAAAGTCGCCGAGATTCAGGGTATATCTCCGCACGATCACGAAAATTATTCTGTGGATAATTTATGGGACATCATGTTTTCCATGTTCGCAATCGGTTCTCATTTCAAACGCGACTACATGAGTTATTTCTAATTTATATGCGAATGAATAGAGAACAAAGATTGCATTTCCTGCGAACGTAACTTCGCGGCCTGCGGGAATCTATGCAAACGCTTCAAAAACTGCTTTGAATGCAAGCGTGGGACATGATGCGCAAGGCCTCTATGTCGATAGCATGCCACCTCAATGACAATCATTGGTTGTGTCTAGGGGCTGGAGCATCTTCGATGGCCAGCCTTGGCGCATGGCAATCAGCGTCGGAAAATCAATTCGTCGTCGTCGAAATCGGTGGCCGGCCGGCACGTATAGACGGGGCAGGAGGCTCGGTCCTTGGTGGGAAGGTAATCCTGATAGGCATAGTAACCGACATCGCATGAGTCGGCGTTTGCGACATACCGGTCGTAAAGCGTCATGTTGGGTGTCCTTCTGGCCGGATAGCGCATGATGACCGCGCGCTCGCGGTTGATCACGGCCCTCGCTTCGGCGCAGGTCATGGACATTGAATTATACCGAGATATGGCGAGAGCCGGGGTGGCGGCGGAAGCAATTGCCAGGCCCAACAGCACGATTTTTTTCATCGGAGCAATCCTCCCTGAAGTTGTTATAATACAGTATATACGTGGATGCGGTCGCTGCGGTTTCCATATTTGCGAGAAAACGCAAGTGTGATCGAAGTGGGAGGCTTCGTGATGAACCACGACAATTATGACGATTCCTATATTGCCGATATCCTTCTATCGGTAAGGACCATTGCACTTGTGGGCGCTTCGCCCAATCCTGCTCGCCCAAGTAACGGAGTGATGGCCTATCTTTTGAACAGAGGCTATCGCGTCATCCCCGTCAATCCCGGGCAGGCCGGCAAGGAAATCCTCGGACAATGGGTCTATGCGCATCTGGCCGACATTCCCGAGCCTGTCGATATGGTCGACGTGTTCCGGGCGCCCGAATATCTTCGGTCCGTCGTCGAGGAAGCCATCATGATCGACCCGCGGCCACCGGTCATCTGGGGACAGCTCGGCGTGCGTGATGATGCGGCGGCGGCAAGAGCCGAGGCGGCGGGTCTCAGGGTCGTAATGGACCGTTGCCCGGCCATCGAATATCCGCGTCTGGTCGCCTGATCGGGACGAAGCGTGGCAGACCCCGGCCGATTATCGCGCGAACCCACTGAAATATGGCAAGTTTTTTCCGTGAGCCGAAGAGCATGGCAAAGTTCGCGGTTAACTTTCATGTCCCGGCCGCTATGATCTTCCCAGCACAATAAGTTTGGTGGGAGGGAAGATCATGCCGACGAACAATCCTGGCTTCGACACGCTGGCAATCCATGCGGGCGCGCAGCCTGATCCAGCGACCGGCGCCCGCGCGACGCCGATCTATCAGACGACATCCTTTGTTTTTCAGGATGCGGATCATGCCGCCGCGCTGTTCGGATTGCAGCAGTTCGGCAATATCTATACCCGCATCATGAACCCGACGCAGGCCGTGCTCGAAGAGCGGGTGGCGGCTCTCGAAGGCGGAACGGCAGCGCTTGCGGTTGCCTCGGGTCACGCGGCTCAGTTGCTGGTCTTCCACGCCATCATGCAGCCGGGCGACAATTTCGTCGCCGCCAGTCGGCTTTACGGCGGCTCGGTCAATCAGTTCGGTCAATCCTTCAAGAACTTCGACTGGCGGGTGCGCTGGGCCGATCCAGCGGATCCCGCCACCTTCGAGGCGCAGATCGACGGGCGCACCCGCGCCATCTTCATCGAAAGCCTTGCCAATCCGGGCGGCACCTTCGTCGACATCGCCGCGATCGCAGCTATCGCACATAAGCACGGCTTGCCGCTCATCGTCGACAACACCATGGCTAGCCCCTATCTCATCCGGCCGCTGGAGCATGGCGCCGATATCGTCGTGCATTCGCTGACGAAATTCCTCGGTGGCCACGGCAATTCCATGGGCGGTATCATTGTCGACGGCGGTACGTTCGATTGGTCGGCCTCGGGCAATTATCCGATGCTGTCCTCGCCGCGGCCGGAATATAATGGCATCGTGCTGCACGCGACCTTCGGCAATTTTGCCTTCGCCATTGCCTGCCGCGTTCTCGGCCTGCGCGATCTGGGACCGGCAATTTCGCCATTCAACGCCTTTCTGATTCTCACGGGGATCGAGACGCTGCCGCTGCGCATGCAGCGCCACTCCGACAATGCCCTTGCCGTCGCGCGTTGGCTGAAGGGCCGGGAGAAGATAGCCTGGGTCAATTATGCCGGTCTGGAGGATGATCCGAACCATGCCTTGCAGCAGCGCTACTCGCCGAAAGGGGCCGGCTCTGTCTTTACCTTCGGCCTGAAGGGTGGATATGAAGCGGGCAAGGGACTGGTGGAAGGGCTGGAGCTCTTCTCGCATCTCGCCAACATCGGCGACACGCGCTCGCTCGTCATCCATCCGGCCTCGACGACGCATAAGCAGTTGACCGACGAACAGAAGGTCGCTGCCGGCGCCGGTCCGGACGTTGTGCGCCTCTCCATCGGCATCGAGGACGTCAAGGACATCATAGCCGACTTGGAGCAGGCGCTCGCAAAAGTCTGAAGCCTGAACCGAAAGAAGGCCGAAAAAGCTCGACAGCGCCTTTGACCGCAGCGTATTTCATGTTGTCTCGGTCCGCGATCGCCGAATGGTGATTGCGGGCTTTTGATCTTGGCGAAACGTGATCGACAGGGGACTTGAGTGGCAACCTATCTGCAACTGGATGTCGATGGCGTGGTGCCCGAGACAGGTGCGCCCGCAGCGGATCGTCTCATTTCAGGAGCTCCGATTTTTCGAACCTGGAACCTCGACGAGGCCGATGGCGGCCTTTATGCCGGTGTCTGGGAAGCAACGCCGGGCAAATGGAGGATCGTCTATGACGAGTGGGAGTACTTCCACATTCTCTCCGGCTATTCCATTGTGACAGCTGACGACGGCGAAGCCTTTCATCTGCGTGCAGGCGACCGCCTCATCTTGAAGCCGGGCTTCAAGGGGATCTGGGAAGTCATTGAAACGACTCGCAAGGATTATGTGATCCGTCTCTGACGACGTCGTTGAATCAAAACATGAAGTTCGCGTTCGCCTGCTGCCCGCGGCGGTCCGTTCCGTGCGGATCCGTGATGACCGTGATGATTGCCACAGGTTGTGTCACCGCCGCTTCATTAAACTGTCATCAAACTGAAACAATGCGGCATTAGAGCCATCACTGTCGCCAGGAGGTCGAGGTGGGGTTCCTAACCGATGGGATACTTCGTGCTCAGCTTCTGCCCGCCATCCCTTTCATCACTCTGGGAAGTGAGTTCAATCATGTTGAATCAGAAATTTCGTTCGCTTTGCCTGACTGCAGGCTTCATCGCGGCTATGTCCGTTTCGGCCTCGGCTGCCGACATCACGGGCGCCGGCTCGAGCTTCATCGCTCCGGTTCTGTCCAAGTGGGCCGAAGGCTACAAGGCAGCGACGAACAATGTCGTCAACTATCAGTCGGTCGGTTCGGGCGCCGGCATCAAGCAGCTTCTCGACAAGACCATCGTATTCGGCGCTTCGGACAAGCCGATGAGCGACGCTGACCTCGAGAAGAACGGCATTGCCCAGTTCCCGATGATCTCCGGCGGCATCGTCGTCTCCTATAACGTCGAAGGCGTAAAGCCGGGCGAACTCGTTCTCGACGGCAAGACGCTGGCCGACATCTTCCTCGGCAAGATCACCAAGTGGGACGATGCGGCCATCAAGGCTCTCAACCCGGACGTGAAGCTGCCTTCCACGCCGATCTCCGTCGTTTACCGCGCCGACAGCTCGGGCACGACCTTCAACTTCACCGACTACCTGTCGAAGGTTTCGCCGGAATGGAAGGAAAAGGTTGGCTCGAACACCGCCGTTGAATGGCCTGTTGGATTCGGAGCCAAGGGCTCGGAAGGCGTTTCCACCACCGTCAACCAGACGGCTGGTTCGATCTCCTACGTTGAATATTCCTACGTCGTCGCCAACCACATCGGTTTTGCGAAGATGAAGAACGCTGCCGGCAAGGTTATCGAGCCAAGCCTGGAAACGTTCAAGGCTGCCGCTTCCAACGCCGATTGGGCCAAGGCCAAGAACTTCAACCTGATCATCACCAATCAGCCGGGCGAAAAGAGCTGGCCGATTGCCGCCTCGACCTGGGTTCTGCTCTACAAGAAGCCGGCCGACGCTGCTAAGAACGAAGAAGCGCTGAAGTTCTTCAAGTGGTCCTATGAGCATGGCCAGAAGGACGCGGCCGCCCTGTCTTATCTCGCGGTCCCGGACAATGTTGTCGAGATCGTCGAGAAGTCTTGGAAGACGGACTTCGGCACGAAGTAATTTGTGCTAGGCGAGAAAATTGCGGCGGGCAGGGTTTTTCCCTGTCCGCCTTTCGTGACAGGACAAGGGGAAATCGATGGCTGACGCGACTCAGATGGCGGGCTTTCAGGCTGTGAATACCTCCGCCGCGACCAGAAAATTCCGAATCCAGGATCGGATTTTCTATTTGATGACGCTTGGCTCGGCTGTTCTTGTCGTGCTTCTGCTGCTGGCAATCCTCGTGGTTCTTGTCATCGATGCCTTGCCCACATTTCAGACCTTTGGCTTGTCGTTCCTTTGGGGCACCAAGTGGAGCGCGCCGGCCGATATTTATGGCGCCGTGCCTGCCGTCGTCGGTACGCTTGTAAGTTCGTTCATCGCCATGCTGATTGCTGTTCCCCTCGGCATCGGCATCGCCATATTCCTGACGGAACTTTGCCCCGGCAGCCTGCGCCGTCCGATCAGCACCGCCATCGAGCTTCTGGCGGGCGTTCCCTCCATTATCTACGGCATCGTCGGCCTGTTCATTCTGGTGCCGCTGATGCAGAACTATATCCTGCCCTTCCTGATCGCGACGGTCGGCCAGGTGCCGGTGATTGGCCTGCTGTTCCAGCCGCCGGCCCCGGGCGTCGGCCTGCTGACGGCAAGCCTCGTGCTCGCCGTCATGATCCTGCCCTTCATCACCGCAATCTCCCGCGACGTATTCAGCACCGTGCCGCCGATGCTGCGCGAATCCGCCTACGGCATGGGCATGACCACATGGGAAGTGGCCCGCCACATCCTGATCCCCTACACACGCCGCGGCCTCGTCGGCGGCATCATGCTCGGCCTCGGCCGCGCTCTTGGCGAAACCATGGCCGTTACCTTCGTCGTCGGCTCGGTAAGCCGTCTGCAATCGTCGATCATTTCGCCGTCCACCACCATTTCCGCCCAGATCGCGAACAACTTCGGCGATGCCGACGGTCTGCAATTGTCGAGCCTGATTGCGCTCGGCCTGCTTCTGTTCGTCCTTTCCTTCTGCGTGCTTGCCGCAGCGAGGTGGATGATCGGCCGCGGCGACTCGCTCTGAGGGAAAAACCATGGAAAATGCAGTTCGTCAGAATCTCGTGTCGAGGCGTTATACGAAGAACAAAGTGATGATGGCCCTGTCCTTCCTCGCGGCCATTCTCGGTATATTCTTTCTCAGCGTGATCCTTGTCAGCCTGGTTTATCGCGGTGTGTCGGCGCTTAGCCTCGACGTGTTCACCATGTCGATCCCGGCTCAGGGCTCGCGCGGCGGTCTGATAAACGCAATCTACGGCACGGTGCTGGTCACCGGCTGCGCCATCCTGATCGCCGCGCCGATCGGCATTCTCGCCGGCACCTACCTGGTGGAATATGCCAACGGCACCAAACTTGCCGAGGCTGCCAAGTTCATCAACGACATTCTGCTGTCCGCACCCTCGATCATCGTCGGCGTGTTCGTCTACGGCGCCGTGGTCGTGCCCATGCACGGCAACTCCGCCATCGCGGGTATCCTCGCATTGGCGCTGATCGCGCTCCCGGTCGTCAACCGTACGACGCAGGACATGCTGTTGCTGGTGCCGAATGCGCTTCGTGAAGCGACCGCCGCGCTCGGTGCGCCGCGTTGGAAGTCCATGATGATGGTGATCTACCGTTCCGCCTGGACCGGCATTCTCACCGGCATTCTGCTGGCCATCGCCCGCATCAGCGGCGAAACCGCACCGCTTCTCTTCACTGCCGGCTACAGCAAATTCATGAATACGGGCCTGACCGGTCCGATCGCCACGCTGCCGGTTGCCATCAACACGCTTGCCGCCGATGCCGGCGAGGATCTCAAACAACTGGCCTGGGCCGGCGCGCTGATCATCACCGTTGCCATCCTTGCGCTGAACATCCTTGCCCGTGTCCTGAGTGGGCGCCGCCAATGACGCAGCCGTCGAACGATAGGAATGAGACCATGAACATGAGCGACAGCAAATTCCAGAGCGTCAACGCACAACAGGGGAAGGACGCTGCTTCCCAGTCGGATCTCGGTGCGCTCGCGAAGCTCGAGGTGAAGAACCTCGATTTCACCTATCAGAACGGCCATCGCGTTCTGAAGAGCGTGAACATGAATATCCGCAAGAATGCGGTCACCGCTTTCATCGGCCCTTCGGGTTGCGGCAAGTCCACGCTGCTGCGCACCTTCAACCGCATGTATGATCTTTATCCGGGCCAGACGGTTGCCGGCGAGATCCTGCTTGATGGCCGCAATATCCTGACCAAGGACGTCGATCTGAACGATCTGCGCGCCAAGGTCGGCATGGTGTTCCAGAAGCCGACGCCGTTCCCGATGTCCATCTACGAAAACGTCGCTTTCGGTATCCGCCTCTATGAGAAGATCTCCAAGGCGGAAATGGACGTCCGCGTCGAGGCGGCGCTGACGGAGACCGCGCTGTGGAGCGAGGTCAAGGACAAGTTGCACCAGAGCGGACTTGGCCTTTCCGGCGGCCAGCAGCAGCGCCTCTGCATTGCTCGCGCCATCGCTATTCGCCCCGAAGTCCTGCTGCTCGACGAGCCGACCTCGGCTCTCGACCCGATCTCGACCGCCAAGGTCGAGGAATTGGTATCGCAGCTGAAGGGTGATTTCACGATCGTCATCGTCACGCACAACATGCAGCAGGCAAGCCGCATCTCCGACAGCACCGCCTTCATGTATCTGGGCGAACTCATCGAATATGGCGCGACCGAGCAGATATTCCAGGCGCCGAAGGTCAAGCGCACGGAAGACTACATCACCGGTCGTTACGGTTGATACGGACGGAGATTGCCGCGTAATCTGTGAAGGCGCGCTGCCGAAGCGCGCCTTTTGTGTTCAGGATGGCCCCTTTGCGGGGCAGTCGTGCGATTTGATCAAACCAAAGCCCATGCGATGGATGTGCCGAACGAGCCGGTCACATCCTGGCGAGCGTGCCCATGCGCCTCAGAGCATGAATCTGATCGTCAAGGGTCGGCACAAGCTCGCCGTCGTCGGCGCCCGGCGCTGCCTCCGCCTCCTTCGCAGTTTCCATTTCATTGAAGACGATGGTGCAGTTGCGGCCGGCGCGCTTGGCGGCATAAAGCGCGCGATCCGCGAATGAGACCAGGCGGTCCCAGCTGACGGTGTCGCGCGGCATGATCGAAACGCCGATGCTGACGGTTGCCGGCACCAGCGTGCGCCCAGCAAGCAGCGGCACACGGCAGAAATCGGCGCGGATGGTTTCGGCCAAGGCTTCGGCCTGGGACTGATCTTCTATGGGAACGAAGGCGACGAATTCTTCTCCACCCATTCGGCCGAACGCACCGCTGCGCGGCACGAACTGCCGGGCAATACGGGCAAATTCTGTCAGAACGGCATCGCCCGTCTGATGGCCGTGGCGATCGTTGATCTTCTTGAAGTGATCGAGGTCGAACAGCAGCGCGGCGAGCTTCTGTGGCCGCTGTTGCTGTCCTTCTCCGGCGAGAATCTCATAGCTTTCCTGAAGCCCGCGCCGGTTCAGAACCCCCGTCAGCGCATCGGTGATGGAGATCGCCCGCCAGCGACGCTCGGCGCGCTCCATCAGCAGCTTGCCGTTCAGAACGATGGCAACGATGATGAGCAGCCCGTAGCCGAGCGCCATATAACCGCGATAGATCATGGCCTCTTCCAGCGAGGGGGCTACAAGCACCATCCAGAGAGCCGAGCCGAAACAGAAGCAGGCGAGGCCCATGAAGACGATGCCGAGCTGCCCGCGCGCCGGCTCGCGGCGGCCATCGGCCGGGTGGACGGCAAAGGCGAGCAAGGTCGCGCCGACGGCACCGGCAAGATCGTAGACAATGACGCGATTGGCGAAATTGCCGCTGACCCAAGGCAGACTGACGCCGACCACCCAGATGACAGGCGGCAGGAGTGCCGACCATTCCAGCTTGCGCTTGTCCATCAAGCGGAACCCGGCAATCCATGCGCTTTCGCCGAGCAGCGCCACCGCATTGCCGATCTGGATCGACCAGATGTCGGGAACGACGCCGCGAGCCGCCACCAGCGCGAATCCAACCGCGCTGACCGTAAATCCGATGGCCCAGATCAGATAGGTGGGGGATTTGCGATCGTGCCTCCAGGCGAAGAGCAGTACGGTCGCCAGGGTGATGGCTTCCGAGCACCAGATGGTCAGACCCGTGGTCATATTCAGCACGATGGGTGTTTCTCCACTCCCTTCGGATCGTTGGCACAAACGCGCAACGATTCTCGCGATTGGCCCATCCTTGCCGAATAAGATGGTAAGTTCATTAAATGAGTTGGTAAATTTTACTTGTGTCTTCGAATTCTCGTCGGATCGGGGTAACTTTCATGCTTCCTTCACCTTGCGGCCGGGAAATGCAGTGGGCAGCCGGTGGCGCGGCGCCATGGCATCTTGGCATTCGAGGCGCGGTGTTTAGAAATGCTTTGCCGACGCCCCCGCAGGCATTACTGCTTTTTGACGATATGCTTTTGCGCGTCTTGAAGTGAAGGGCAGGGACACTCTATGTAGGAGTAAAGGATTTTTACTCCGATTCCCGGCGTTTCCGTCGCCGGGGCAAGTTTGATAAAGGACGCACATGAGAAATCCAGTCGATACAGCTATGGCTCTGGTGCCGATGGTTGTTGAGCAGACCAATCGTGGGGAACGGTCTTACGACATCTATTCCCGACTGCTGAAGGAACGCATCATTTTCCTGACCGGGCCGGTTGAGGACCATATGGCGACGTTGGTGTGCGCCCAGCTTCTCTTCCTCGAGGCCGAAAACCCGAAGAAGGAAATTGCGCTTTACATCAATTCGCCGGGTGGTGTCGTGACCGCCGGCATGGCGATCTACGACACGATGCAATTCATCAAGCCGGCCGTTTCGACGCTCTGCATCGGCCAGGCTGCGTCCATGGGCTCGCTGCTGCTTGCCGCAGGCGACAAGGACATGCGTTTCGCCACGCCGAATTCGCGCATCATGGTTCACCAGCCCTCGGGCGGTTTCCAGGGCCAGGCTTCTGATATCGAGCGCCATGCGCGCGACATCATCAAGATGAAGCGCCGCCTGAACGAAGTTTATGTCAAGCATTGCGGTCGGACCTACGAGGAAGTTGAACAGACGCTCGATCGTGACCATTTCATGTCCTCCGACGAGGCCAAGGAATGGGGTCTTATCGACAAGGTGCTGACGTCGCGTACCGAAATAGAAGGTGAAAGCGCCTCGTGATTTATCCACGAGGCGGTGACTTCTACGCCACAGTTCTATCCCATTTGTGATCGAATAGGGGTTTAATGTGGAACGGAACGCGGTAATAGTAAGATTCATGCTATGTAGCGTTTTTGTGACATGGCATTCGGCATTCGAAGGGGGATCGTTGCCACGCAGTTCTGGTCTTTGACCGATCTGCGTTCAGTACCCTGAAGGGCGCCGCGATCTGCAAACGAGGGGCAGGTCCGGCGGGCGCATTGAGTGGACCGCGATTTCGATCTGGAAATTGGCGGCGTGCTGGAAGGAAAGTGATATGAGCAAAGTCAGCGGCAGCAACGGCGGCGACTCGAAGAACACGCTTTATTGTTCGTTCTGCGGTAAGAGCCAGCATGAAGTCCGGAAGCTGATTGCCGGACCGACCGTCTTCATCTGCGACGAGTGCGTCGAGCTATGCATGGACATCATCCGCGAGGAAAACAAATCCTCGATGGTGAAGTCCCGTGACGGCGTTCCGACCCCGCAGGACATCATCAAGGTTCTCGACGAATACGTCATCGGCCAGCGGCAGGCGAAGAAGATCCTCTCCGTTGCCGTTCATAACCATTACAAGCGTCTCGCACACGCATCGAAGAATGGTGACGTCGAGCTGGCGAAGTCGAACATCATGCTCGTCGGTCCGACCGGTTGCGGCAAGACCTATCTGGCTCAGACGCTCGCGCGCATCATCGACGTGCCTTTCACCATGGCCGATGCGACGACGCTGACCGAAGCGGGCTATGTCGGCGAAGACGTCGAAAACATCATCCTCAAGCTGCTGCAGGCCGCCGATTACAATGTCGAGCGCGCACAGCGTGGTATCGTCTACATCGACGAAGTCGACAAGATTTCCCGCAAGTCGGACAATCCGTCCATCACGCGTGACGTCTCGGGCGAGGGCGTGCAGCAGGCGCTCCTGAAGATCATGGAAGGCACGGTGGCTTCGGTTCCCCCGCAGGGCGGCCGCAAGCATCCGCAGCAGGAATTCCTGCAGGTGGATACGACCAACATCCTCTTCATCTGCGGCGGCGCTTTCGCCGGCCTCGACAAGATCATCTCCGCCCGTGGCGAGAAGACTTCGATCGGCTTCGGGGCGACCGTCAAGGCACCGGATGACCGCCGCGTCGGCGAAGTGCTGCGCGAGCTGGAGCCGGAAGATCTGGTGAAGTTCGGCCTCATCCCGGAATTCATCGGCCGTCTGCCGGTTCTGGCGACGCTGGAGGACCTCGACGAGGATGCGCTGATCCAGATCCTGTCCGAGCCGAAGAACGCGCTCGTCAAGCAGTATCAGCGTCTGTTCGAGATGGAAGATGTCGAGCTGACCTTCCACGAGGATGCGCTGCGCGAAATCGCCCGCAAGGCGATCGTCCGCAAGACGGGCGCCCGCGGTCTGCGTTCCATCATGGAGAAGATCCTGCTCGACACCATGTTCGAGCTGCCGGCACTGGAAGGCGTGCGCGAAGTGGTCATTTCCGAGGAAGTGGTCCGCGGCTCTGCCCGCCCGCTCTACATCTATGCCGATCGGCAGGAAGAAAAGGCCAACGCAACGGCCTGACGCCCGCATCTGCGATCACGAATCGGGGGCTCGTCGTCGACGGGCCCCTTTCTGTTTGAAAAATCGTGCAGTTTGCTGATAAAGTCTTGGATAAGCTTATAGGAACGCGGTCGAAACCGGTTGTGAAGAGCCTCTGCTGCAGCCATCATGGAATGATTCTGGAGCATCTGGCGAGTTGGGCATGAGCCCGGTGTTCTTCCTCGGATTCCGCTTCGCCGGTGATTGTTTTGAGTGGCCGGGCTTCGTGTTTGTTGTTGCGTTCCTCCTCGTAAACGAGCGGGGCTGCCGTGTGACGGCGGCATGTCTCGCATGACTTGAAATAGGTAGTGTGAAGCTCCACTTGTTTACCAAGTGAGAGAGCCGGCTAATCCCTCCCAGCCGGCAGAGAGCCCGGGAACGGGACGACGGAAAGGAAATAAGATGAGTAAGAAAACGTCTGCGGCACACGAGAGCATTGCCTATCCGGTTTTGCCGTTGCGCGACATCGTGGTTTTCCCCCACATGATCGTGCCTTTGTTCGTCGGACGGGAGAAATCCATTCGGGCGCTGGAAGAGGTCATGGGTTCGGACAAGCAGATCATGCTGGTCACCCAGATCAATGCCAGCGATGATGATCCCGCGCCGGACGCCATCCACAAGGTCGGTACCGTTGCCAATGTTCTGCAGCTGCTGAAACTGCCCGACGGCACCGTGAAGGTGCTGGTCGAAGGCCGTGCGCGCGCAGAGATAGACGAATATACCGGCCGCGAGGATTTCTATGAAGCCCTCGGCCACGTTCTGCACGAGCCGGAGGAAGACCAGGTCGAGCTGGAAGCGCTGAGCCGCTCCGTCGTTTCGGAATTCGAAAGCTACGTGAAGCTCAACAAGAAGATCTCGCCGGAAGTGGTTGGCGCTGCCAGCCAGATCGACGATTATTCGAAGCTGGCCGATACTGTCGCCTCGCATCTGTCGATCAAGATCACCGAGAAGCAGGAAATGCTGGAAACCACCAGCGTTAAGGCTCGCCTTGAAAAGGCGCTCGGCTTCATGGAAGGCGAGATTTCGGTTCTGCAGGTCGAGAAGCGCATCCGCTCGCGCGTCAAGCGCCAGATGGAGAAGACGCAGCGCGAATATTACCTGAACGAGCAGATGAAGGCGATCCAGAAGGAGCTCGGCGACGGCGAGGAAGGCCGCGACGAGATGGCCGAACTGGAAGAGCGCATCTCCAAGACCAAGCTTTCCAAGGAAGCCAAGGAAAAGGCCGATGCGGAGCTGAAGAAGCTGCGTCAGATGAGCCCGATGTCGGCGGAAGCCACCGTGGTGCGCAATTATCTCGACTGGCTGCTGGGTATCCCCTGGCACAAGAAGTCGAAGATCAAGGCCGATCTGAACAATGCCGAGAAGATTCTCGAAGCGGATCATTTCGGCCTGGAAAAGGTCAAGGAACGCATCGTCGAATATCTGGCCGTCCAGGCGCGCGCGACCAAGATCAAGGGACCGATCCTGTGCCTCGTCGGCCCTCCGGGCGTCGGCAAGACCTCGCTTGCCCAGTCGATCGCCAAGGCGACCGGCCGTGAGTATGTCCGCATGGCGCTTGGCGGCGTTCGCGACGAAGCCGAGATCCGCGGTCACCGCCGCACTTATATCGGCTCGATGCCCGGCAAGGTCATCCAGTCGATGAAGAAGGCCAAGAAGTCCAACCCGCTCTTCCTGCTGGACGAAATCGACAAGCTCGGCCAGGACTATCGCGGCGATCCGTCTTCGGCCCTGCTGGAGGTGCTGGACCCGGCGCAGAACTCGACCTTCATGGATCACTACCTGGAAGTCGAATATGACCTGTCGGACGTGATGTTCATCACGACGGCGAATACCTTGAATATCCCTGCACCCCTGATGGACCGCATGGAGATCATCCGTATCGCCGGCTATACCGAAGACGAGAAGCGCGAAATCGCCAAGCGGCACCTGCTGCCGAAGGCCATCAAGGAACATGCGCTGCAGCCGAATGAATTCTCGGTCAGCGACGATGCCCTGATGGCGATCAGCCAGCAGTACACCCGCGAAGCCGGTGTGCGTAACTTCGAGCGCGAATTGATGAAGCTCGCCCGCAAGGCGGTCACCGAGATCATCAAGGGCAAGACCAAGTCCGTTGCGATCACCGCTGCGAATATCGACGAATATCTGGGCGTTCCGCGCTTCCGCCATGGCGAAGCCGAGCGCGAGGATCAGGTCGGTGTCGTGACCGGTCTCGCCTGGACGGAGGTCGGTGGCGAGCTGCTGACGATCGAAGGCGTGATGATGCCGGGGAAGGGCCGCATGACGGTCACCGGCAACCTGAAGGAAGTCATGAAGGAATCGATTTCGGCGGCCGCGTCTTACGTCCGTTCGCGCGCCGTCGATTTCGGCATCGAACCGCCGCGCTTCGACAAGAGCGACATCCACGTGCATCTGCCGGAAGGTGCGACGCCGAAGGATGGTCCGTCGGCCGGTGTTGCCATGGCAACCGCGATCGTCTCGATCATGACCGGCATCCCGGTTTCCAAGGATGTGGCCATGACGGGTGAAATCACGCTGCGCGGCCGCGTGCTGCCGATCGGCGGCCTGAAGGAAAAGCTGCTGGCGGCACTGCGCGGCGGCATCAAGAAGGTGCTGATCCCGGAAGAAAACGCCAAGGATCTGGCGGAGATTCCGGACAACGTGAAGAACAGCATGGAAATCATCCCCGTGTCGCGTATGGGTGAGGTGATCAAGCACGCGCTTGTTCGCCGGCCCGAGCCGATCGAATGGGACGGCACCGTGGAAACGCCTGTAATTGCTACCGTTGAAGGCGTTGACGAAGTCGGTTCGACCATCGCTCATTGAGGCTCTTCGCCTCAATTCTGTCGAATTGATCCAAAAGGCGAAAAGACCGGCAATTTTGCCGGTCTTTTTTTGTGAAAAGCGCACGGCGGTGCTTGCTTTTCCTTGATTTGCAGGGCTTTTGGGGTTGCGGCGGGTAAGAGCATTCCTATTTTGCGCCCCGCTTACTGATAAGTCGTTTCATACCAAAGAAAGGGGTGGAAACATGAACAAGAATGAGCTCGTGTCCGCAGTGGCCGAGAAGGCCGGTATCACGAAGGCTGACGCTGCTTCCGCTGTTGACGCTGTTTTCGATACTGTCCAGGCTGAACTGAAGAAGGGCGGCGACATTCGCCTCGCTGGTTTCGGCAGCTTCACCGTTTCCCACCGTGCAGCCACGAAGGGCCGTAACCCGTCCACCGGCGCTGAGGTCGATATTCCTGCTCGCAACGTACCGAAGTTCACGCCCGGCAAGGGCCTGAAGGACTCGGTCAACAGCTAATTCGTTTTCACCCGCCGCGAGGCTTTGCCTTGCGGGTGGACAACATCGGGGCCCGCGTTTGCGGGCCCTTTTTTATATCGATAAATAAACCTCCACCTACGGTGGAGGACTGGACGAGTTCTACACGGTAGTTGAGAGACCTCCTGCTTGAACCGCTGGGGTGGCCCAGACTTCGAACAAGGAGGTTTTATGGATGAGCAAACGCTCTCGCATGCGACGTGGGACTGCAAGTATCACATTGTTTTTGGCAGCAAATACCGCACGAAAAGACTTTACGGGGACGTGCGGCGTGAGTTGGGAGAACTCTTGCGTCGGCTGGCACAGCAGAAAGGCTGCCAGATCGAGGAGGGTCATCTGATGCCCGACCATG
>NZ_JAQJCI010000025.1:0-83534 GCF_030182495.1 Rhizobium aureum
GAGACGTTGACGCCCTTGTCGAGCATGCGGGCGATCGGCGGCGTAGCCTCGGCCACGCCGTGACCGTACCGCTCCACGAAGTATTCGCCCTGGTAGGCCATGCGGTGCTGCGTGGCGATGCCGCCGCCGAGGGCCGCGATGCGGTCGATCGAGCGGTCCGAGATGGTTTCGGCATGGTCGAAGAACCAGTTCAGTCCTTCGAGCGGGATATCCTTGTTGACCTTCTCGAACACGTCGAGCGCACGCGAGATCGTCTCGTCATAGGTGGCGTGCAGACGCCAAGGCCAGCGGTTTTCTGCCAGAACGCGCACGACCTCTTCCAGCTCGCCCTCCATTTCCGGAGCCATCTCCGGACGGGGCTGGCGGAAATCCTCGAAGTCCGCGGCGGAGAACACCAGCATCTCGCCCGCACCGTTGTGGCGGAAGTAATCGTTGCCCTGCTTGTATTTGACCGAAGCGGTCCAGTTCAGGAAGTCCTGCTTCTCTTCCTTCGGCTTCTGGGTGAAGAGGTTGTAGGCGAGGCGCACCGTCATCTGGTTCTCGTCGGACAGCTTCTGGATGACGGCGTAATCGTCCGGATAGTTCTGGAAGCCGCCGCCGGCATCGATGACGCCGGTGACGCCGAGGCGGTTCAATTCCCGCATGAAATGACGGGTGGAGTTGACCTGGTAGTCGAAGGGCAGCTTCGGACCCTTGGCAAGTGTCGAATAGAGGATGCCGGCATTCGGCTTGGCCAGCAGCATGCCCGTCGGGTTGCCGTTGGCATCGCGGGTGATCTCGCCGCCGGGCGGGTTCGGTGTATCACGGGTGTAGCCGACGGCGCGGAGAGCGGCGCCGTTCAACAGCGCGCGGTCATAAAGATGCAGCAGAAAGACCGGTGTGTCGGGCGCGACAGCATTGATCTCCTCGATGGTCGGCAGGCGCTTTTCGGCGAACTGGTGCTCGGTGAAGCCGCCGACGACGCGCACCCACTGCGGTGCGGGCGTGATCGCCACCTGGCGCTTCAGCATGTCCATCGCATCGGCGAGCGAGCGCACGCCATCCCAGCGCAGTTCCATGTTGTAGTTCAGACCACCGCGGACGACATGGGTATGGTTGTCGATCAGGCCGGGCAGAACACGCTTGCCCTTGAGGTCGACGATCCTAGTGCCAGAACCAGCCAGCGCCATGATCTCGCTGTCGGATCCGACTTCCAGAAACAGCCCGTCCTTGATGGCGATCGCCGTCGCATTCGGATTGGTTCGGTCAAGGGTCGTCACGCGGCCATTGTGGAGGATCAGGTCGGGATGCATGGTGTCTACTCCGGTCGGGTTGGGATCGGCGGCGTTTGCCGGGGAGAAGAGGTTCGAGAACGCCAGGCTCGATGCGCCTCCAAGAAAGGATCGACGCGTCGTCATCAGCTTCGCTCCTCGGCATTGACCTTCGCCTGATGGGCAGTCTCGATACGATCGGTGCCTTTCGGCAGGTGGCCGAACATGTGCGGCTTGATCTGCTGCATCCAGGAGACGGCAGCCGGTTCCTTATTGATCAGCGTTTTGGCGAAAGGGATGATCTGCTCACCGACCAGAATACCGAGAAGGCCGACAAGGGCGATGACGGGTGGCGCCGGCGAACGGACGTTCAGCAGGCTGTAGACGATGCCGACAAGCAGGCCTGCGCCAAGCGATAGGAGATAGACTTTCATGGGATGTTCTCCGGTTGTGGAAAAAGCCGCACCGACGGGGTTATCGGAGCGGCCTGATCAGGCCTTATTTTGCGGGGTTCGGGCCGATGCGCTTGCCGTGCTTGACGCGTTCCTCTGCGCCGTGAACCATCGTGTAGGCGTAGTCGACGCCCATGCCGTACGCGCCGGAATGCTCCTTCACCAGCTTGGTGACTGCATCGTAGGTCTCCCTGCGAGCCCAATCGCGCTGCCACTCGAGTAGGACTTGCTGCCAGGTGACCGGGATCACACCTGCCTGCACCATGCGGTCCATCGCGTACTTGTGGGCGTCGGCGGAAGTGCCGCCGGAAGCATCGGCGACCATGTAGATCTCGTATTCCGGAACATCATGGAGAGCGGAAAGAGCAAACGTGGTGTTGCAGACCTCGGTCCAGAGACCGGAGACGACGATCTTCTTCCGGCCGCTGGAGGCATTCTTCGCCAGAGCGTCACGGACGTTCTGATCATCCCATGAGTTCATCGAGGTGCGCTCGAGAAGGTCGTTCTCGGGGAAAACGGCAAGCAGCTCGGGAAAGGTGTTGCCAGAGAAGGATTGCGTCTCGACCGTGGTGATCGTGGTCGGGATATTGAAGATCTTGGCGGCCTTGGCGAGGCCGACGACGTTGTTCTTCAGCGTCTGGCGGTCGATCGACTGGACACCAAAGGCCATCTGCGGCTGTTGGTCGATGAAGATGAGCTGGCTGTTCGCCGGGGTCAGGACTTCAAGCTTGGACATGGTTCTTTCCTCTTCGGTTGCGGCCCGCATGCGGTGCCAGAAAATGGTCAGCAGCGGTCGATCGGACGTCGTCTAGCGGCGCTCGTTCTGCAATTCTTTGAGTGTTGCTGGCTCCATTGCGGGCCCTCCACTCGTCGTCTTGGCTGCTGAAAATAAACTTACCGCGCCGTCACCATTCGAGGAATTGCAATAAGACTTTCGATTGAATTGCGCCATTTGAAATAATCGTTTGTCGGAGAGCACGTTAGAAACGAAAGAACGCCGCAATCCTTCCGGATCACGGCGCTGTCATTCCCAACTTTCGGTGACTGCTGCTTATGCCGCCAGCGGCACGAGATTAGCCTGGATCTGTTCGCGGTACTCCTCGTATCTGACCGGAAGCTTAAGGGCTTCGCCGAGATGGGCAGTATCCTCGTCGCGATTGAATCCGGGCTCGTTTGTCGCGACCTCGAAGAGGATACCGCCCGGTGTGCGGAAGTAGATGGCCCAGAAGTAATCGCGATCGATGACGGGGGTGACCTGGTAACCGGTGTCCATCAGCGCCTTGCGCACCTCGAGCTGCTTCTCGCGGCTGTCGACGGCGAATGCGATATGATGCACCGAACCCGCACCCTGTCGCGCGAACGGAGTCTTTGGCAATGCCAATAGATCGATCGTGTCCGCTCCATTCCCGTTGGGTATGATGAAGCGTACAACGTCACCCTCCTTCTCAACGCGCTCATAGCCCATGAAGCCGAGCAGCTCCTCCGTTGCAGCGGTGTCGTGCAGGCTGAAGCGTGCGCCAGCGAAACCGCGGATGGCCGCATCATCTGGAATTCCATCTGCCAGCCATGGAGCACGCTTGTCGTCTGCCGACTCGATCAGCGCAAAGCTGTCGCCGTCCGGTCCCATGAAGCGCAGTCGGGCAGCGCCGAACACAGTGTCGCGTTCCAGACCGTCCACGCCTTGGGTTGTGAAGCGATCCTGCCAGAACTTCAGAGATCCAGCGGGAACGGAGAACTGGGTCTCGCCGACTTCACCGACACCGGGGCGGCCGAGCATCATGTTCGGGAACGGGAAGTAGGTCATCACCGTTCCGGCCGAGCCCGTCTCGTCACCATAGTAGAGGTGATAGACGCTCGGATCGTCGAAGTTAACGGTCTGCTTGACGCGGCGAAGACCCAGCGTGTCGGTGAAGAAGCGGTTGTTCTGCCGCGCGTCCGATGCCATCGAAGTCACGTGGTGCAGTCCCTTGATGTCCTTGATCATCTTGAAATCCTCTCGGCTGTGTTCCGGTGTTGATAAGTATGTACATCGGTTGATCGCCTCTCGGAATTGCAATATTCCTTTTGATTGAATTGCAATTTATGAAACAATGAGATGAACGACTACAAGGCTCTCCGAACCTTTCTCCTCGCCGCTGAGAAGCGGAACTTTGCCCAGGTCGCGCGCGAACTGGACATGACGCCAGCGGCCGTCACACGGGCAATCGCCGCCCTCGAGGCGGAACTTGGCGTGCAGCTCTTCGTCCGCACGACGAGACAGGTATCGTTGACAACCGACGGGGCAATCTTTGCCGCGCAGATCCAGCCAGCGGTCAAGGCTCTGGAGGACGCGCGGCGCGAAGTAATGAACGCACACAAGGCGGACGAAGGTCGGCTGCGTATCAGTGCACCGACATGGTTCGGCAAGACGGTGCTGCCGCCGATCCTGTCTGGGTTTAAGGAACGCTATCCGAAGATGAGCTTCGAGATCTCGCTGTCGGATGGATTGGTGAATATCGTCGATGACGACTACGATCTGGCGATCCGCATCTCGTCGCAGCCTTCGGACAAGTTCACGATCTGGAGGAAGATCCGAGTGGTGCCGCGCATCCTGGTCGCCGCTCCCGGAAGCAGATTCGTCGACATGCAGCACCCGAACGAACTGAAGCCCGACGATTGCCTCGCATACAGCGGCGAAAGCCGGCGTGAGAACTGGGTGCTGTCGGACGGTGGGTCAAGCATTACGATTTCGGCAGGTCGAGCCTTCAGTGCGAACAGCGGAGAGGTTCTGGCGGACATGGCCGCCGATGGCGCGGGTGTCGCGCTACTTCCAGGATTCAACATCGCCGATCACATCAATGGCGGTCGCCTTGTCCACGTCTTCAAGGGATGGGCGCCGCCGGACCTGTGGCTGACGCTGTTCTACCCGCCCTACCAAGCCCTCCCTCCAAGGATTGCGTCATTCTCCAAGTTCTTCGAGGAGCAGATCGCGGCAAAGATGGTCATGTTGGACTGACGCACGCAAATACCGTCACCATGACCTGCCACACCCGTTTCAGATTCGATTATGCTGTTGGAGTGCTCGAAGCCTGGCTGCGACTATTTGCTGGAGCTGCCACAGGTTTCGATCATAGATCTTACGGTCCGCCAGATCCGAAACCGTCCGATGCAGGTATTCCGCGCAAGATCCGGCAGGTCCACATGCCTGGGCGATCAACCCTGCCGCCTCTTGGAGGGGGATCTTCTCCGTGAGTGAGGATTGCCTGCCGCTCGCCCAGAACGTGAGCGCCCTCCGCATACCCGTCGGTGTCTTGACCGCAACCCAACGTACCATGTCGCACACTTCGGCATACCGAATCTCTCGCGCCAGAAGAGTGCGCAGATTCTCCCGCTTGGTAGTGCACGGAAGCTTGAGGACAAGACCCGAACAGCTTCCTCCTGGCCGAAGCGCGAGCATGAGACCGGGCGTTTCGGAGGTGGCTCTGAGCCGCTCAATCCTCAACGAGAACGCACGGTGCCAGCCGTAGGCGACCGCCTCTTCGCTGGCGGCCACCTCAAAACCCGGGTTCCACATCAAGGATCCGTACGCGAACACCCATATCTCCTCGTCACCAGCCTCTTCCTCAACCCTGCTGACGAGGTCGTCGAGCTGCTCCGGCGAGATCGGATTCCAATTGGGTTCCGGTCCCTCGTCCTCGACAATTCTAATGGTCGTGGCGACGAGGTCGGGAGTTAGTTCCATGGTAGCAGGTGCGGGCGCCTCGGCGGCCGGTCTCTTTGACATCGTGTAAACCGTTTCAACGGGTTTGCCGCCGCAGGCCTATCGTCTCCGGCGGCTCATGGAGTTGTTGCCGTCCGATCAATCAACGGATCGGTTGATGATTGCCCGGAACGTGATTTCGACGATCTGCTCGGGGAAGGCCAGTGCCGAGACTCCGATCAGGTTGCTGGCGCACTGAGGCACATCCGTGCCGTACATTTCCTTGCGGACCTTGGATCCGGCCGCAAACACACAAGGAACCTCAAGCACGTACAGTGTCTCTTCAACGACATCATCGAGGGTCGCACCATATCTGGCGAGCAGAGTCTTTGCATTGATGTAGGTCTGGCGGACCTGGCTCTCCATCTGGGAGAAGTCTGCAGGCCGCTTATTCTCATTGAGTTCCGCCAGAGCGACGAGATTGCCTTTGTCATCGTGGCTCAACTGGCCCGAGACATAGATCGTGTCCTTGACCTGTACGGCCTGAACGTATCGGAAGGCACGCTCCAGGCGGCGCCATGGTTCTCTACTTTCTTGGACGGGTTGCTGTCTGTCATGATCGATTCATTTCTTTGAATGATGGCGCGCAGAGTAGGCACTCGTGGTTCATGGAGGCGACGGATGCGTGGGAGGCCGCACCCGCCAGACCGATCAGGCCTTCACGAAGGCAAGGAGATCGGCATTCACGACATCGGCGTTGACGGTCAGCATGCCGTGCGAGAAGCCGGGATAGGTCTTGAGTGTGCCATTCTTCAGGAGCTTGGAAGATTTCAGTGCGGAGTCTGCGATCGGCACGATCTGGTCGTCTTCACCGTGTAGGACCAGCGTCGGGACGGTGATGGCCTTCAGGTCTTCCGTCTGGTCGGTTTCCGAGAAGGCCTTGATGCCGTCGTAATGGGCCTTCGCGCCGCCCATCATGCCCTGGCGCCACCAATTCTGGATCACGCCTTCCTGGACTGTGGCACCATCACGGTTGAAGCCGTAGAACGGGCCGGCCGGAACATCACGGAAGAACTGGGCGCGATTGGCGGCAAGCGCCGAACGGAAACCGTCGAACACTTCGATCGGCAGGCCTTCCGGGTTGGCTTCGGTCTTCAGCATCAGCGGCGGAACAGCGGAGACGAGAACCGCCTTGGCGACGCGGCCCGAAGGCTGGCCGTGCTTGGCAACATAGCGGGCGACTTCACCGCCGCCTGTCGAGTGGCCGATATGGACGGCATTCTTAAGATCGAGCGCTTCGACGACGGCGAAGGCATCCGCGGCGTAGTGATCCATATCATGACCGTCGGAAACCTGGGCGGACCGTCCGTGACCACGGCGATCATGAGCAACGACACGATAACCCTTCGACAGGAAGAACAGCATCTGCGCGTCCCAGTCGTCCGATGACAGCGGCCAGCCATGGTGGAAGACGATCGGCTGAGCGTCCTTCGGACCCCAGTCCTTGTAGAAGATGTCGACTCCGTCCTTAGTGGTCACGTATGCCATTGTCTTGGTTCCTTCGCTGGTATTGATGGCGGCAGCCGCATTGGCTGCGAAGCTGAGAGAGGGGGATATCGTCATGACCGCTGCGGCAACGCCTCCGGAGAGCAGCATGGTCCTGCGGGTCATGGAAGAAAGGCCTTCGGTCATTTCACGTCCTAAAAACTTCGTTTTCGATAGCTTCAGGCGACGCTGAGTTCGTCTGACCGGTTAACAATGCCGCCAGAACGCGTTTGCCACAATTGCATCAATAGTTTCTACTTTATTGCATGAGCCGCAATTATCTCTGTCATCTGATGATGTTCAGGGGCCGAGCGTAAAGTCCCTCGGCAGGTCGCAGCCGCGCCCGACGAAGCAGAGATGGTGCGGATGCTGGAGGGGAGCGGACGCTATCAGATACTGGAAAAACTCGAACAGCGTCCGATCACTCCTACCCCGAGGCCAAACTATCCGCTCCGGTGTCGTGTCGCGACAAGACTGGACGATTTCATCGAGAACATAGCCGTCCTGGTCGACGGCTCGCCAGAGCCAGTATTTCCGACCGCCAATGGAAATCACCCCCTTGTCCAGATGCCAGATGTCCTTTCGGGACGGATTCTTTCTGCGCAGTTGCTTGGCATATGCCGCACGGAATTTGCGACCCCATCGGCGGATGGTTTCGTAAGAAATGACAATGCCGCGTTCCAGAAGCATTTCCTCCATCAAGCGCAGGCTCAGCGGGAAACGGAAATACAGCCACACCGCATGGGCAATGACCGGTGGTGGAAAACGCTGGTTCTTGTAGCTGACGATCGATGGGTTCATCGAGACGGCTTAACCATCAAGCGTTAAGCCGCAAACAACGTGACATCACCCACGCACGCGACAGAGAGCTTCATGAAGACGCTGAAACCGGAAGACCTCCATCAGGCAGCTACCAGACCTTCGCGAACGTTGCCGGATGATTGCCGATGGTCATCAAACGGGTCTGGATCGACGCCGACAATCTCGCCCCGAGGACCAACAATATGCATGAAGGAAGGCGGCGGGCGCTAGAGATTGTTGGCTCGCGGATTTTGTCCCACCACTTGCTCCGCATCTACCGGCACCTCAACCAGGATGGATGGGCGACCAGGGCTGTAGCTTTCACGCATGATCGCGGCCAGATTGCTCAGATCCAGCATCAGCTTCCGGCTTTGCCAGCCGCAGGCGCGCGCCATCGATCCAAAGTCGATGCGGTGCAGATCGCTGTGGTAGCGATCGGATGAATGGTCTGGAATGACCACGGGCAGGCCCTGCACCATGATGCCGAGTGCGCCGTTGTCCAGCACGAACAGGACTAGCCCCAATGATCGTGCTTCGGCCAGGCAACCGGCAATCAACCGGAAGCAGCCATCACCCGTAAAAGCGAAGACCGTCGCATCCGGTTTTGCAAGCTTGGCACCGATTGCCGCGCCGAATGCTCCACCCATTGCCGAACCGCGATAAAGCGAATGGAAGCGAACGTTCGGATGCGGGCGCTGCGTGACATATTGACGATCTTTGTAGGCCAGGCACACATCATCGAACGCAATGCTTCCCGGCTGCCATTGACGATCAAGCTCCTGATAAAATCGGGCAATATCGATCGTCCCGGCGCGTGGCGGCATGATCTCGCGATCATTGAGATCAGCGACAAAAGCCGGTGCCGGAGGGCGCGGCAGCTGAAGACCCTCGAGCCGGCCGATCGCCTCGCTCAGAACCTGATCGATTGGGCCTCGAATATCGAAATATTCGCCGCGCACGCGATGCCGAAACTCACCCCCAACGCTGCCGTATGGCGCGGCCAGATTGGTGAAATTCCATGTCGTATGGGCAGGTATTTCAGAAAAATTAAGGGTATATTCGTCAGGGCAAAACCCGAGGGTGATGACGATATCGTCGGGACCGAGGCTTCTCCAGAGTTGCATTGCGCGATCATTGCCGCCAAATCCCAGATAGCCGAAACCGAAGACATTGTTGCGCGCCACCGCATTCGCCCCGTTTATGCTCCAGACGATCGGTGCCTGTAACGCTTTGCACAAACGTGTGGTGAGGACGGGCATATACGGATACATGGCCGCCTCTTCTCCAGCGAGCACGATGACCCGGCGCCCAGCCGATTGCCGCGGGAATTCGGCCAGGAAATGGGCGAGCGACCCATGGTCGATCCTGTTCGGTCTATGGGCGTAGTCACCGCGCCAAGGCGTATGGGCCGGCTCGGGCACCATCTTTCCGAGTGCCTCCGGCGGCATCAGAAGTGCGATGGGCGAGCCCTGATCGAGGTGTCTGCGGGCCTCGTCAAGTTGTTCTCCGAGGCGTTCCGGATCGTTCAGGACGAATGTGCCTGATGGCAGCTCGGCCATCAGCTGAGTCACGACGTCGGCCCCTTCCGGGCTCGTGTCCTGCAACGGTGCACGATATCGCGTCTCTGCAGGGCTGAGAGGAATGAGGTAGATTGCGGGAATATTGTGCAATTTCGCATCGCTCAGGCCGCAGGTCAGCAGCCGCGTTGCGGCTCCCGTCGTCGCGATGGCCGCACTGATCTTCCCGCTCGCCAGATAGTATCCCAGGGGAATAAAGCCGGCGACGTACTCTCCGATATTGAAAAAAACCGGGCGATCGGCCCCCTCATCGGGGACGATCATCGGCTCGAGATGCTTGAGCAAATGGATGACCCCTCCCCCGGTGACGCCGGCATAGTGATGCACATGCCAGGTCGCCAGCGTTTCGATCAGGAATTCATATCCTGTTTTCGGCTTGACGACCTGAGCATCACCCGCCGTTCCGACTGCAAGATTCACCGTCATTGGCTCGCCTCTCCGCTATGACCTTTTCCTGAATTCAGCAAAGTATTGACATTCGTTCCCCGGACCGGTCAGGCCCGGAGGAAACCCGGTTCCGGCATCGAGCCGATTGCGCTTACATGTTCCGACAGCCGATCTATGCGATGTGTTTTTCCCGTGAGAGCGCTTCCATACCCACGACGGTTGCCAGAAGATCCTCATCGCAAAGCGATGCCTTCTGATCGGCGATATCCTTGAAACGGGAAAAAGCGCGATCGAGATCGGCATCGGAACCGAACTCGATGCCCAGCGAACGCATGTACATGCGAAAACCGTTGCGACCGGAATTCTTTCCGAGCACCAGCCGATATTCATCGGCGCCGACCTCCGCCGCCGTCATGATCTGATAGGTCAACGGGTTCTTCAGCATGCCATCCTGGTGAATGCCGGACTGATGCGAGAACGCGTTCCTGCCGACGATCGCCTTGTTAGGCTGCACAACGAAACCCGTGATCTCCGAAACGAGCCGGGAGGCAGCCGTCAATCGGCGGGTTTCGATCGACGTCCTGCACCGAAAGAAATCCGCGCGCGTATGCAGTGCCATGACGATCTCTTCAAGCGACGCATTGCCCGCTCGCTCACCAATGCCATTGATCGTACATTCGATCTGGCGCGCGCCTTGCCTCGTCGCCTCGAGCGAGTTGGAAACAGCCATGCCAAGATCATTGTGACAATGTGCGGAGAATACGGCCTGGTCGGCGTTCGGTACGACATTGCGCAGATAGGTGAATAGCTTGCCGTATTCGTGCGGCGTGGAGTAGCCGACCGTATCAGGCAGGCTGACCGTGGTTGCACCGGCCTTGATCACCTGTTCCACGAAACGGGCCAGAAACTCGGGCTCCGATCGGCTCGCGTCCTCGCAGGAAAACTCGATATCCTCGGAATAGCGTCGTGCATGGACCACCGCGCGAACGGCATGTTCGAGCACGTTTTCCGGTGTCATTTGCAACTTGTATTTCATGTGAATTGGCGAGGTGGCCAGCACGATATGGATACGAGACGACGCTGCACCGGAAACGGCCTCCGCCGTGAGGTCGATGTCGCGCTCCACCGCGCGGCTCAGGCTGCAAATCGTACTGTCCTTGACGACGCGCGCCACGGCTTTGATCGCTTCGAATTCGCCGGGACTGGAAACGGCAAAGCCGGCCTCGATCACGTCAACTTTCAGCCCTTCGAGCATAAGCGCGATCTCGACCTTTTCAGCCGTATCGAGATTGATGCCGGGGCTTTGCTCACCGTCACGCAAGGTTGTGTCAAAGATGATGATTTTTTCGGTATTCATGCGACTCTCCCGATCGATTGAAGCATCGGCATTGCCGAATTCGTAAGGGTTAGCTGTATGCATTATGCGCAAGTCGCGGCTGATCGACGCTTCGGTCGCACGTCAGAGACGAACTCCATCACGTGATGCAGGTCCTGTAAGATCCGATCCTGTTTGGCCCGATTCTGCGACCCGGTTCTGCGGCATTGTGCACTGAAATATGAGCCGTATCCCGATGGCCCGGGCTCTCGCCCCGCTCGGCTATCCAGACGACCGATGGCTGTATCGGCTCGGGAACGGAATGAATGCAATATGGGGGCGATTGGAAGGGAGCTCGGTCCCCACCGGGGCACGGCCGACAAATAGATGATCGATTTCCGCACCGGTCAGGTGGTTGGCATATTGCCGTTGCAAGGCAGTCCAAGCCACATCGATTTTCGGAGCAGAGATTTCAAAACCTGAGAATTGAGTGTCCATAGCGCACCGAATGGTTACCATGGCGAGGATGGCTGCATTCGTGACAGCGGTATTTTAGAAAACTATGGACTATGTTTAGAAAATTACGGTTTTCTGCTTGGCCAGCGACAGCTGTAGCCGCTTTGCCACACTGATTCCGGCAGCCCGTATTTCAATGATAGGGGGTGGCACCGGCCTCGGTTCGCGAGCGGGAGGGAGCACCCGTCAGTTTCGCACGACCTGCCCCGAGCGCACGTCTTCGAATGAAAGCGCGCGGGAGCCTGAGTTCTGCCCGGCAAGGAGTTGCCGGGCAGAACAGCTCCGATCAAGTCGCAGCCCCGATGGCGGAACCACGAGCGCTCATGCGAAGCAGATAGTAGACCGTCCCGCCAATGCCGACGCCGAAGAACCAGCCGTAGGTTCCCCACCATTCCGGCAGGATCGATGTGAAGGTCGGCAGGATCGACGAGAACAGCGCGCCGACCACAAAGGCGATGAAGGCATTTCTATGCCAGCCGTTCTGGAAGCGAAACTCTCCGTTTTCCTGGTAGAGCGCCGTGACATTGAGCTCGCCTTTCCGGATCAGATAGTAATCCACCATCATGATCCCGAAAATCGGCCCCATGCTCGAACCGATGAAATTGACGAAATGCGCGGCACTCGTCTCCCAGGGCGCGAACGGATAGAGCACCAGCGCGATGAGGGCGGCGATATAGCCGCCTCGCTTGAAGCTGATCTGCCTTGGGAAAACATTCGAGAAGTCGAATGCCGGTGAAACGAAGTTTGCGACCACGTTGATGCCAAGCGTTGCGACCGCAAAGGTCAATGCGGCAAGCAGCGCCAGGAACCAGCTCTCGAACTTCGCCGAAATCGCTTCGGGATGCAGAAGCACTTCGCCGTAAACGGTGAAGGCAGCCGTCGTGGTTACCCCGGCGACGAGGCAGAAGGCGAGCAGGTTGATCGGGAGGCCCCAAAGATTGCCCTTGCGCAAGGTCTTGGTGTCCTTGGCGTAACGCGAGAAATCGCAGAAATTCAAATAAAGCGCCGCAAAGTAGGTGATCCAGGTGGCGGCCACAGCCGCAAGCGCCGGGAAGGATCCAGGCTCACCGGGCACACCCGCGTCCTTCGTCTTTTCCAAAAGGACCTCGCGCGGAATTTCACTGCCGAAGGAAAACGTGCCTGCCTTGATGACCAGATAGATCGCCAGCACTAGCATCATGATCCAGACGGCGGGGCCGGCCAGATCCTGAAATTTGCGCACCGTCTCCATGCCGCGCTGAATGATCAAAAGCTGCAGCGCCCATATGACGACGTAGCAGATGACCTCGAGCGTTGAATGGCCGAGCATGTGGCTGCTTTGATGGAATGCGAGAATGCTCTCGTTGCGGATCAGAAGCGCGACGATCGCGCCCGAGGCGGCCGCGGTCTGGGCGCCATACCAGAAGCAGGCGACGATAGCCCGCACCAGCGCCGGGACATTCGCGCCGAAGGTTCCAAACGAGGCGCGGGCAAGGACCGGAAAGGGAACGCCTGTCTTGACGCCGGCGTTGCCGACGAGGCTCATCAGGAAGAAGATGACCAGCGAGCCGATGCCGATCGCAATCACGAAGTTGATGAAGCTACCGCACAACAGGAAGAGACTCGCGGCAAGATAATATCCCCAAAGGCTGTGAACGTCCGATGTCCACACATTGAAGATACTGAACGCCCCCCACTTCCTCTCTTCGGCAGGCGCCAGATCCTCGTTGTACAAGGCAGGCGATGGATTTTGTATGGTCATTTCCTCTCTCCCCAATCTTTCAGAGTCCGCCGGACTCTTCGCGAAGAGTGCTCCCCAAATGCTGATATGACAATCGCGATGGGGTGCCGCGGATGGCTTTTCCAGCTCATAATCGCGGTACTTCGTCATTCGACGCGCCTACGCCAACCTAAACGTTAGCCATAACTTACAATAGATACACCCAAGCAAAAACCCAGTATAGATTGATGTAATCGGCGGCATTTTATCGTGGAATGGTACGTCCTTATCAAAATTCCAAAATATCCTCGAACGACTATTGCTGGACTGCAGCTCTTTTTAAGAATGCAACTTTTGGAGGTTGCTGCATCTGCTAACGCCTGATCGAAGTAACGTTGGTCGATTCATCTGATTTTCCGTCATTAATTGTTTCATCAGATGTATCTGTCATCTTTCACGCTGCAGCGCCAAGATGCGACGAGCAGGATGCTCATGCCTGCAATGTTCCCGATTTTCAGAGCAGGCGATCGTCGCGGCCTTCGCCGCGCGGGCGGTCACCGACTCCCAAAAAGTGGATGAGCCCATGAGCATTTTTCAGAACGCAAAAATCAGAACAAAAGTTCTTACGATCATAATTCCCATCTGTCTGATCGGGATCGCCGGTGTCCTCGTTGTAGCAAGCGAATATAGGGACACAGTTGCCACCTACTCGAATTTCATCGCCAAGGATGAGACGGCGGCGGTGGAGATGTCCAGAGCCAGCCAGCGCATGACCGCGATGAGTTACAACGCCTACCAGATCCTGCAATATCCAGCGGCGGATTCACGGATGGCGGGGTTCTCAAACGATTACCGGGACAACAAGCAAGTTCTTCTGAAGCGTTTGGCGAACGCCAGGCAGCTGATTCCAGCGGAAGCGGATACCATCGATAAGCTGGCCGCGACGGCAAATGATATCATCGCTCTGACCGACCAAGCCGTGAACGCCGGCCTGGTCGATGATAACGATACCGCCGCCAAGCTCTTGAAGCAGGTCGATCCGATGATCAATGACGAGCTCGTTTCGATTCGTCAGTGGCTCGATGTGTTCAACAAGTCCCTCAACGACAAGAGCAACATGTTGGCGGCACAAGCAAGCGGCACCATTGGCGACGCTGTGATCGCGCTCGGTGTTCTCTTTGCCGCCGCCATCGCAATCGCCTTCCTCGTGTCGACGCGCGGCATTGCCGCTCCCATCGAACGCCTGCGGGCACGCATGGTCGCGCTGGCGGCCGGCAATACCGAGGAGCCTGTTTCAGGGATCGAGCGCAAGGACGAAGTCGGTCAGATGGCTACGGCTGTCTCCGTCTTTCGCAACAGTGCCATCGAACGCATACGATTGGAGGAAGAAGCCGCTGCCGGCCGCAGCCTCTCCGAAAAGGAACGTCTGGAACGCGAGGCGCAGAAGGCCAAGGATGCCGCTGACGCCCAATTCGCTGTCGACAGCCTGGCAAACGGCCTCGGAGAGCTTTCGAACGGCAACCTGGCTTATCGCCTGGATCAGCCCTTCGTCGCCCATCTTGATCGCCTGAGAGCAGATTTCAACGCCTCGATGGCAAAGGTCGAAGAGACGCTTGTCGCTGTCGGCCAGGGCGGTCAGGCGATCGCGGCCGGTGCCAACCAGATCCGCTCTGCCGCAGAGGATCTTTCCAAGCGTACCGAACAGCAGGCGGCCTCCGTCGAGGAGACGGCCGCCGCACTTGAGGAAATCACGACCACCGTCAAGGATTCCACCCGGCGGGCGGAGGAGGCAAGCTCGCTGGTCGGCCGCGCCCGCATCGGCGCGGAAAAATCCGGCGAGGTCATGCAGCAGGCGATCGCCGCGATGGAAGCAATCTCGAAATCGTCCGGCGAAATCAATAACATCATCGGTGTCATCGATGACATCGCCTTCCAGACGAACCTGCTTGCCCTCAATGCCGGCGTCGAGGCGGCGCGTGCCGGTGAAGCCGGCAAGGGCTTTGCCGTCGTCGCGCAGGAAGTGCGCGAGCTTGCACAGCGATCCGCCACGGCGGCAAAGGAGATCAAGGCACTCATTTCCACATCGGGACAGCAGGTCGACAGCGGTGTGGATCTTGTTACGAGAACCGGGCGATCGCTGCAGCAGATCGTCAAGGAAGTGGAAGAAATCGATCGCAACGTGCGCGCGATCGTCGAGGCTGCCCGCGAACAGGCAACCGGCCTGCAGGAGATCAACACGGCCGTCAACAGCATCGACCAAGGGACGCAGCAGAACGCGGCAATGGTCGAGGAATCGACGGCTGCCAGCCACAGCCTTGCCAAGGAGGTGACGGCGCTGAACGACGTTCTCGGACAGTTCAACCTGCAAAATGGCCGCAGCCGCGCACGGCCGGCCGTCGCGACGGAACGGGCGAGCCCCGCCGCATCGCCGGCACGCTCGCTCAGGGCCAAGATTGCCGGCGCATTCGGCGGCTCCGGTGCCGCGGCAGCGGCAGCTGCAACCTGGGAAGAGTTCTGATCCTGCGCGCCTCGGCCGTCCCTGGAAGGGATTGCCGGGCTTCGAAATCAAGAAGAACGCGGGAAGGTGCGGCCTTCCCGCGACCGTGTCCGACCCATATGTTAAGGCCGGCCTGACAGAGGGAAAAGGACAAGACCACCTGCGTGTCGCAGCTCAATCGTGAACCGCCAGCCTAGAGGTCGCCCGTTTTGCGATCGACAGATCGTGCGAGAGCTGGAAACTTTTCTGCCTTTCAGAACTTTGATTACGCGAACGGCTTTGCATGAATGAAGCCTCTCGTTTCGCGTGACGGCATAGTCTGCGGACTGCGCCTCACTCCAGGAGCCCTGTCAACAGGCCGGAGGAGATGATGCCCTTAATATATAAGGTCGGCAAACATGATGAAGGTTTCGCTTACCGACTCGGGGATGTTTGGTCGGAGACGTTTCCGGATCATGAGAGTGCCCTTGCCGCGGCAAAATCAGCCGCAGCCCGGCAGCAGCAAGATGGCGAAGACGCCCAGATAACCTACCAGCTTTACGACGGGCGCTGGCTTACGGAGCACGTCAGCCGCGGTGAGGGTCCAACCACGGATGTCATCGACGAAGAGGGTATGCCATGACGAAATTGACGGGTTCATGCCGGTGCGGGCAAGTGCGTTTGGCGGTTCGAGGAAATCCCCTGCGTGTCGGCATTTGTCACTGCACCGATTGCCGGCAGGAGAGCGGCTCGGCCTTTACCTATTTCGGCGTTTGGCCTTCAGATGAATTCGAATATCAGGGCGAAACGAGCGAATTTGCCGGACGGGAATTTTGCGCTCGTTGCGGTTCGCGCGTGTTTGCAATTCGGGAGAAGGAAGCGGAGATAAAGCTCGGCGTCCTGACCGAAGCACCTGTTCGCCTCACTCCGACCTATGAGCTGTGGACGAAGCGTCGGGAACCATGGCTTGCGCCGCTCGAGGGCGCAGAGCAATGCGAAGAGGACAGAGAATGAGTGAGGCGAGATGGTCGGGCGGCTGCCTTTGTGGCTCCTGCCGATACGAATTTAGCGGCGATCCTCTTCACGCCGGCTATTGTCACTGCAATATGTGCAAGCGGGCGACCGGCGGCGCTTTCGCTATTCTGGTGCAGGCGCCGTTGGCAGCTTTCGAATGGACGAAAGGAAAGGCGAGAATTTTCAGATCATCGCCAATTGCCGTCCGTGGATTTTGCCCCGATTGCGGCACACCGCTCTTTCTCCAATATGACGATGATGAACTCATCCGGGTAACCATCGGCTCTCTCGATCATCCCGAACGGGTGGTGCCCGAAACACATTATGGTGTCGAAAGCCGTCTTGATTGGGCCGATATCGGTTCGGATCTGCCGCAGGAGGAAACGCGCGAGCGCTTCTGAGAAAAGGGTTCAAAGATACGGCTCGGCTTGTCTAGGCGAACAGGCAAGGCGACATGTTGTCGGCCCATGAGACGTGCGGCCGGCGATCAGTCAACGAGATTAGTGCCCTGTCACCGGAGCTTACTCCGGTGACAGGGCTGACCGCCCACACTAATTGTGGTGAAGGCGACCGGGGGCAAAATGGCCATAGCTCAAGAGAAATGCATTGAACATGGACCTTAGTCTGAACACGGGTGCCAAATGCGGCTTTCTTTTTTGTAAGCCGGCTTATTAGCGAAACTCGATCCTTGCCCGCCTTCGTTGCCGATACCGCGCCCAAGGAAGCGATCGGCCTGACCGGCGGCCTCTTCCATGCCGAAGGAGATATCGGCGGGCTCATCGTTCCAGTCGCAATCGCCTACATCATCGAGGGAACAGGCTCCCATCACGGCGCGCTCCTCTCTGTGGAGCTGCATGTCATAGATGGGATTTCAGCTATTGAGTGCTGGTCGGCCAGAGCAAGTGGTTCGAGATTTCAAAACCGTCTCTCCAGCGCATACCCGCCGTCGCAAAACCGCCACACACTTTGCGCGACGGCCTTAGCCAATGTTCGGATTGCTGTCATTTGGCAGAGCGTGCGAACAAGCGCTCCTCTGCCCTGAGCTCCATGGTGCGCCTAGAACTCCGTCCACTCGGAAGCGACTCGGCCGCCGGCGGCGACCGCTCTGCGCGCCATTTGCGCAACCGGCTCGGCGGATGAAGCGCGCCGCGATGGCTCTGCCATGGCGCGCGCCGTTTGTCGCAGGATCGCCGAGCTGGCGGAGGCTGCGGCTTCGAGGCGGAATTGAGATACGAGTTCGCTCAGCTTGCTGGCCTCAGCGGCAAGTGCGGCGGAGGCTGCCGTCGACTGCTCGACCATCGCCGCATTCTGCTGTGTCGTCTGATCCATCGTATTGACCGCGGCATTGACCTCGGCAAGGCCTGTCGACTGCTCCTTGGCGGATGCGGCGATGGCGTTCATGTGCTGGTTTATGCCCGAGATACGCTCACCGATTTCCTTCAGCGCGACACCCGTTTCACGCACGAGCTTCACGCCACCATCGACTTCGGCCGAAGAAGCATTGATCAGCGCCTTGATCTCTTTTGCCGCCGCCGCGGAGCGCTGCGCCAATTCCCGCACTTCCTGCGCTACGACCGCAAATCCCTTGCCAGCTTCGCCGGCGCGCGCCGCTTCGACACCGGCATTGAGCGCAAGCAGGTTGGTCTGGAAGGCAATATCGTCGATCACGCCGATGATGTTGGAAATCTGCTGGGAGGAACTCTCTATTCGCTGCATGGCTTCCTCGGCCTTGCTGACGACGTCGGCCGACCGTGTGGCGCTATGATCGGCAGCCGTTGCTGCCGCCCGTGCTTCTTCCGTCCGCTTGCTCGAATTGCTTACATTGACCGTAATCTGATCGAGGGCGGCGGCGGTCTCTTCAAGCGATGCTGCCTGCTGCTCCGTTCGGCGGGAAAGATCGTTGGCTCCGGAAGAGATCTCCTGCGTGCCGCTGTCAATCGACACGATGCTCTCGGCAATCGCCTGCAATGTGCTGCTCAATTGCTGCAGCGACGTGTTGAAATCGTGGCGAAGAGCTTCGAAATCGGGGGCGAATGGCTCGTCGAGCTGGAAGGAAAGATCCCCGGAGGCCAATCTCTTGAGCCCCATGGCAAGACCGGATGTTGCGGCCCGCAGACGCTCCGCCGCATCGGCTTCCGCCTGCTGCTGGGCAGCGATCCGGTCGGCTTCCGCCTGCTGACGGTCCCTTGCGGCGTCCGCTTCGAGCTGGCCGTTGGCGATCGCTGCCTTGCGGAATACGTCAACGGCCTGCGCCATCGTCCCTATTTCGTCGTGTCGGCCGATGCCCGTGCAAGCGATATTGGTATCGCCGCCCGCGAGCTTGGCCATGTCCACGCAAAGCGCCAGGATGGGTTTGCACACCGTCCTGCGGAACAATACGAAGAGCATGATGGCGAACAGCGCTGTCAGCCCTAGAAGCCCCTGCATGAAGCCGCGAATGAAATTTGCTGTGCGGGTACTCTCTGCCGAGATCGATTCCGATACCTTTTCTATCTGATCGCCCGCGTCCTCCATGGCAGTTTCCAAAGCGGAAAACTGCTTCATGAAATCGGGCAATGCCTTCAAGGCGCCGGCCGAATCCTTCTCCGCCGTCGCGACCATTTTGGTTGCGTTGTCGATATAGGCCAGCAACGGAGGTTCGACGCTGGCGAGCACCTTTTGGGTGTCCGGATCCGTCGCGAGCGCCTTGTTGGCCTTGATCATCTCGCGAAATGACGTGACATGTTCCGACAGATCCGAGTTGACTGCTTCAAAGCCGATGCCGGATGCGGGATCGGAAGCAAGCAATGCAGCCAGCACATCCGCCCTCAAAGCGTCATGCATCATATCTGCCTGCATGTGATTACGCAGGATCTGAGCCGATCCTGCGATTTTCTCGGCATTCTGCGTCAGGGTCGAGGCGGACCATATGCCCACACCGGTTGCGCCGCCCGCAATCACAAATATTGCCACACTTGCAAGGATGATTTTCTGCTGGATCGATGCCATGAAACATATCCCAAGATTTCCTCAAGAGAAGGATGTGGGATCGTTGTTAATTATCCGTCAAAATATGTCGATCACTAATAATTTTTATGCTCAATGATCGAAATACAACTAAGATGATATTATTTAGTTTTATACACACCGCCAAGAGTTGATATTTCACGTCGATGAGAAAATATACATCAAGATAGACCTGATAAATACTACTATAACACCTATGGGTTCACCGAAGGGCTCTCCGGAAGTTCTCCCCGGGAGCGGACCGTTGAGTTTTGGCGCACCGGGGTATGTCTAATGATGCTGTTGGGAATGATGCTGACGTCCGCCGATGCCGACCTATGTGCGCTACGCAAAGGCCTGTGGTTCTGACGGATCGGCGGCAATGCCGGCAGCGATGTCCCGCTTCGGCCATGTTAGTCGACATCGCCGCAAAGTGGCTATGGCCTTCAATGAGCTCATTGGGTCTCGGCTTTCGAAGACCTTAGAAGGGAGAATGTCGGCTTCACCCTCATTGCAGCTTGAACTCACCCTCGACCCGGCGCCATTCGTTTGGTCCGATCAGACGCTGGTGGGTATAGCGGACGGAATGCAGCGGCCCGTCGAGGCTCGCTTGCCAGAAGTCCAGAAACTTGTGCATTTCAGGAAAATCAGGCGCAAGATCATAGTTCTGCCAGACATAGGTCTGCAGGACGGATTCGAATTCGGGAATGCGGTAGAGGATATGCGCGGTGGTAAGTCCATAGCCATTGAGCTGATGCTCCAGATCCGATGAAAATCGCATGCTTCATCTCCGTTTCATGACAGTCGGATGGTGGCGCAAATTTTTACGGCCCTCAACGGGATTTCCAACGCATAATGCCAGTTTCCTGTTCCTTTCCAGTGTGTTAGCAGCCACTCAAAATGAGTGCTAATTTTTTCTTCTATCCCTCTTGAAATCGAAAAATCCCAAAACCAGATCATTTCGCGCAAAAAGCTCCAACGAGGTTTTGCACCCGCCCGGACTGGTCATCCGGTCCGGTGAGGGGATCAACGTCATCTTTTTTGTCTTACGGAGGAAAATATGTCGTTCCGACCGCTTCATGATCGCATTCTCGTCCGCCGCGTCGATTCGGAAGAAAAGACCAAGGGCGGTATCATCATTCCCGACACTGCCAAGGAAAAGCCGCAGGAAGGCGAGGTCATCGCCGTCGGCCCGGGCGCGCGCAACGAGTCAGGCCAAATCCAGGCACTCGACGTGAAGGCGGGAGATCGCGTCCTGTTCGGCAAATGGTCTGGCACGGAAATCAAGATCAACGGCGAAGATCTGCTGATCATGAAGGAAAGCGATGTCATGGGCATCATTGAAGCCCAGGCTGAGCAGAAACAGGCCGCCTGAGCACCTGATCAGGAAACAATCAGTCAATAATAGCTGCCTATTGAGGAGTTAAAGAAATGGCTGCGAAAGAAGTCAAATTCCACAGCGACGCCCGTGAACGCATGCTGCGTGGGGTCGACGTGCTCGCCAATGCCGTCAAGGTGACCCTTGGTCCGAAGGGACGTAATGTGGTCATCGACAAGTCCTTCGGCGCACCGCGCATCACCAAGGACGGCGTTTCCGTCGCCAAGGAAATCGAACTGGAAGACAAGTTCGAGAACATGGGCGCCCAGATGCTACGCGAAGTGGCGTCGAAGACCAACGATCTCGCCGGCGACGGCACCACGACCGCGACCGTGCTTGCCCAGGCGATCGTCAAGGAAGGTGCGAAAGCCGTTGCGTCCGGCATGAACCCGATGGACCTGAAGCGCGGTATCGACATTGCCGTCGATGCGGTGGTCAAAGAGCTGAAGACCAATGCGCGCAAGATCACCAGCAATTCCGAAATCGCGCAGGTCGGTACCATTTCGGCCAATGGCGACAAGGAGATCGGCCAATATCTCGCCGAGGCGATGGAGAAGGTCGGCAATGAAGGCGTCATCACGGTTGAAGAAGCCAAGACCGCCGAGACCGAACTCGAAGTCGTCGAGGGGATGCAGTTCGACCGCGGCTATCTCAGCCCCTATTTCGTGACCAACGCGGACAAGATGCGGGTCGAGTTCGAGGATCCCTATATCCTCATTCACGAGAAGAAGCTCTCCAACCTGCAGGCCATGCTCCCGGTTCTCGAAGCCGTCGTTCAGACCGGCAAGCCGCTCGTCATCATCGCTGAAGACGTCGAAGGCGAAGCGCTTGCGACCCTCGTTGTCAACAAGCTGCGCGGTGGCCTCAAGATCGCTGCCGTCAAGGCTCCGGGCTTCGGCGACCGCCGCAAGGCCATGCTGGAAGACATCGCCATCCTGACGGGCGGCACCGTCATCTCCGAAGATCTTGGCATCAAGTTGGAGAATGTCACCCTCGACATGCTCGGCCGTTCCAAGAAGGTTTCGATCGAAAAGGAAAACACGACGATCGTCGACGGCACTGGCGCCAAGTCCGACATCGAAGGCCGCGTTGCCCAGATCAGGGCTCAGATCGAGGAAACCACCTCCGACTACGACCGCGAGAAGCTGCAGGAACGTCTTGCCAAGCTCGCTGGCGGCGTTGCCGTCATCCGCGTCGGCGGCTCGACCGAAGTCGAAGTGAAGGAAAAGAAGGACCGTGTCGACGACGCGCTCCACGCGACCCGTGCGGCTGTCGAGGAAGGCATACTGCCAGGCGGCGGGGTTGCCTTGCTTCGGGCGGTCAAAGCACTCGACGGGCTCTCCACACAAAACGATGACCAGCGTGTCGGCGTCGATATCGTGCGCCGTGCCATCGAAGCACCGGTGCGTCAGATCGCGGAAAATGCCGGTGCCGAAGGCTCGATCATCGTTGGCAAGCTCAGAGAGAAGAGCGACTTCTCCTTCGGCTGGAATGCGCAGACCGGCGAATATGGCGATCTCTATGCGCAAGGCGTGATCGACCCGGCCAAGGTCGTGCGCACGGCTCTTCAGGACGCAGCTTCCGTTGCCGGCCTCCTGGTGACGACGGAAGCCATGATCGCGGAAAAGCCGAAGAAGGAAGCGGCACCGGCGCTGCCGGCCGGAGCAGGAATGGACTTCTAACAGCTTGAAGTGCCCGCTCCGCCGGACGGTGGAGCGGGCTTCACGACGGAGATCACCATGGTTCAGACGATCATCAAAAGATCAAATGCGCCGCTGGATGCACGTGATCTGGAACTTTGCCAGCGCGTGTTCGATGAGATCCGGGCAGCAGCGGATATCCCGCGCAAATCGGAAGAAGGCGAGCGCATCGCCGCAATCCTGATGGAGTTGTATCGTCAGGGTGTCAGGAACCCGGAGCAGCTGAAAATATTGGTTCAGGGTGCACGCGGCACTTTTCCGGAGGTGGCGGAAGGATGAACAACCATCGTTCTCTTTCACGGGAAGATTTGCGGATGTGCGTCGACGTCGTCAAAGCGATCGCTCGCGATAGGGGAGTCTCACGAGACCCCACAGCCGTTGCTCGGATCATGGCGACGGTCGCACGATATTATCGCAGAGGCATGCACGAGCCGTCAGCCTTGCGTGCGGCAGCCCTATCCGAAATCGAAAGCAATTCTCTTGCTAGACGGGCGCTCATGGAGGCAGGACACCGAGCTGAAGCTCCCTGACGTGGCAAGAGCTCAGCGACCAGACATCGATGGAGCCAGATATGAGAAAGGAAACCGACAATATCACAGTAGCCGACCAATCCACCGCTGCAATCACCTCAGCGCATTTGTTGCATCCTGCCCGACATTTTGCTCATCCGCGCGACGTTCTGGCGGCAGAGCACATCGCCAGGGATCACAAGCGCGCCATTCTTGCGTCCTGGGCGTCGGACATATTTGCAATTGAATCGATGCCGGGCTTTCGGCGCGTTCCAGGCGCAGACCATATCGTCTCCTATGACGACATCATCGCGGCCTTGAAGGCCTTGGATGATAGCCAAGACATGATCTCGCTGCGCTCTACGGCAGCCGGTAAACTCCATCGTCATGGCTCGCGGCTGCGCCATTTTGCCAACCGTTTTGTTTCCAATAACCTGCGAAAGGGAGGGCGCCGCCGCCAGCTATCAGAAGTCTAGACTTCCGCCCTGTAAACGCGTGCCTGCTTAGGACGCTACCCCGATTTTTGCCGTCCATTCTTTGCTCTTATGAGGAGGTTTTGCCGATGAAGATCGCCCAGATTGCGCCGCTTGCCGAAAGCGTTCCACCGAAGCTTTATGGAGGAACCGAGCGCATCGTTTCCTATCTCACTGAAGAACTTGTCCGTCAGGGTCATGACGTCACGCTGTTTGCCAGCGGAGACTCCATGACCGACGCTACCTTGGTGGCGTGCTCGGACGTCGCGCTCAGGCTTAATCCGTCCGTCAAGGACCATCTTCCGCATCAGGTCGTCCTGCTGGAGGAAATCCGCCGGCGGGCGCATGAGTTCGATGTCCTGCATTTCCATATCGATCTCCTGCATTTCCCGCTGATCCGGGAGTTTGCGGATCGTACAGTCACGACGCTACACGGACGCCTCGACCTGCCGGATCTCAAGCCTTTCTACAAGGCTTTTCCAGATATCCCGCTGGTATCGATCTCCAATGACCAGCGTCGCCCGATGCCACCGGTCAACTGGTCCGGGACGGTGTATCACGGTCTTCCGACCAATCTTCTTTCCTTCACGGCAAAGCCCAAAGGCAACTATCTTGCCTTCCTGGGACGAATCTCCCCCGAGAAACGTCCGGATCGCGCCATCCGCATCGCAGCCAAGGTTGGTATGCCGCTGAAGATCGCCGCCAAGATCGACAATGCGGACAAGGCCTATTGGGACACGGTGATCGCGCCAATGGTCAAGAGCCATCCGAACGTCGAGTTCATCGGCGAAATCAACGAGCACCAGAAGGCCGATTTCCTTGGGCACGCCGGCGCGTTGCTTTTCCCGATCGACTGGCCCGAACCATTCGGGCTGGTGATGATCGAGGCAATGGCATGCGGCACCCCGGTGGTCGCGTTCGGATCCGGTTCGGTTCCGGAAGTGATTGACAACGGTGTTTCAGGCATCGTCGTCGATAGCGTTACCGAAGCGGCCGAGAATGTCGAATGGGCACTGCGAATGGATCGCAACAAGGTGCGCGCAACCTTCGAACGGCGTTTCAGCGCAGAACGGATGGCGCGAGATTATCTCGCTATCTATCGTAACCTGCCCGGCGTTCGCACGAAGGCGGCGTCGCTGCGCCGCGCCAACGGTCAGGATCTGGATCTCCAGGTCGTGGCGTAGGAGACATAGCAGCATGTCGACCGCTTCTGTGGACAGCAAGCCATCCGTCGCGCCGGCAGAGCCGGCCGCCCCGGCGGCGCAGTTCTTCATCCCGGCAACCGCATCCCTGCAGGAGCGGCGACCGCGCACCCTGAAGCACGGCGATACCTTCGCCGTCTTCGACCACAATGGCGATGCGCTTTCCGGGCCGGGTAGCCCGGAAGGCCTTTTCCATCGTGATACGCGCTATCTCTCGCATTTCTATCTGACGATCAACGGCAAGCGGCCGATGCTGTTGTCGTCGACGCTGCGTGACGACAACGCGATGCTCATCTGCGATCTCACCAATCCCGATCTCTTCGACGAAAAAGGTAAGCTCACCCTCGGTCATGATCTCATTCATCTTCGCAGATCCCGATTCTTGTGGAATGGCGGTTGCTATGAGCGGCTGGCCATCCGGAATTATGACGATCGGCGGCAGCATGTTCGTATCGAAATCGTATTTGCGGCCGATTTCGCCGACCTGTTCGAAGTCCGCGGGACTGTGAGAGCACGCAGAGGTCGCCATCTTACCCCCGTTGTGGAGCAGGATTCGATCCTGCTTTCCTATATCGGGCTTGATGAGCGAAAGCGGTCGACCCGCGTTTGGTTTGATCCAGGGCCGAAGCAAATTCGCGGCGATCATGTTCTTTATGACCTCGATCTTGAGCCGCATGAGACGCGATCATTCTTCGTCGAGATAGGCTGCGATCAAGTCGCTGACCACAGGCCGAGCCACCGTTCCTTTTTCCTTGCGCTCAGGGATGCACGCCGAGCCTTGCGTTCGTCTTCCTCGCGCGCGGCATCGATCGTTACGTCCAACGAGATCTTCAACGAGGTGGTCCGCCGCAGCGTCTCCGATCTCTACATGCTGATGACCGACAAGCCGGAAGGACCTTATCCCTATGCCGGCATTCCCTGGTTCAGCACCGTCTTCGGCCGCGACGCCCTGATCACCGCGCTGGAAACGCTCTGGCTCGATCCGCAGATCGCCCGTGGGGTGCTCGGCCATCTGGCAGCCAACCAGGCGACGGAGATCGATCCCATCGCGGATGCGGAGCCGGGCAAGATTTTGCACGAGGTCCGCTATGGAGAGATGGCCGAACTCGGCGAGGTGCCTTTCCGCCGCTATTATGGCAGTATCGACTCCACGCTCCTCTTCGTGCTGCTGGCTGGCGAATATCTCAAACGCACGGCTGATTTTGCCACGATCCAGTCGCTGCTCCCTGCTATCGAGGCGGCCCTTGCCTGGATCGACGAACATGGTGACCGAGACGGCGACGGTTTCGTCGAATATGGACGACGGACAGAAGAGGGCCTGATCAATCAGGCCTGGAAAGACAGCCACGATTCCATCTTCCACATCGACGGCATGCTTGCGAGGGGACCGATCGCCATCGCCGAGGTTCAGGCCTATCTTTACGGCACCTGGCAGGCGGCTGCCGAAATCTTTCGCCGGCTCGGCAAAACGGAACGAGCCGCGAAATTCCTCGCGAGGGCTGAGGGCTTGCGCCGCGCTTTCGACACGAGCTTTTTCGATGAGGAACTCGGCACCTATGTACTTGCGTTGGACGGAGATAAACGGCCCTGCCGGGTTCGCTCCTCCAATGCCGGACATGCCCTCTTCACCGGCATTGCCTATCCCGAAAGGGCACGCGTCGTTGCCCGGACGCTGATGGGTGCTTCGTCCTTCTGCGGCTGGGGTATCCGCACCATTGCCTCGACCGAGGCACGTTACAATCCCATGAGCTATCACAACGGCTCGATCTGGCCGCACGACAATGCCCTGATTGCCGCCGGCCTTGCCCGCTACGGTCATCGCACCGAAGCTGCGCGGATTTTCGAAGGCCTGTTTGCGGCATCGACCTATATCGACCTGCGCCGGCTTCCCGAACTCTTCTGCGGGTTGCCGCGCCAGCAGGCGCAAGGACCGACCTTCTATCCGGTCGCCTGCTCCCCTCAGGCATGGGCGGCCGCCGCGCCGCTCTTCCTGCTGCAATCGTGCCTGGGCCTTGACTTTGACCCGAACGCGCAGCACGTCAGCTTCAACGAGCCACAGCTGCCTTCTTTCCTCGATGAGGTGCTCCTGCGACGCCTGCGGATCGGCGACGGTTCGGCTGACATCGCTATCCGCCGATCCGGCCGCCAATTCGTGGTCGACGTCGTCGATCGTCAAGGCGATGTTCGGGTGATCACGACGACTTGACGAATGGCGATCCCTCGGCCCGTCGGCTTCGTCGGGCTGATCGTCCTCGCCGGCCGTCAGCAAATCACCACCCCCTGTCTGCCGGCAGATGTCCACCTTCGCCTATCAACGCTTCGTTATTACCGGCTCACGCAAATTGCCTGGGCGAGCGCAGATCACGTCGCGCCGGCCGCGATAATCTCTGCTCAGCGCTTCACCGACAGGTCCAAGGACGACGGCCACGCCGTCAAAAGTCATGGTCATAGCCAATTGCTCCTTCATTTTCCTCAGCAGGAGTTTGGTGACGATAATGAGAGATCAAATTTTTAAGCCGGATGATTCATCTGTTCTTGAAACCGGCAAGCCACGGAATTATATGAATATTGTTCGATTGCCCAATGGGAATCGACGAAGTCCAGGAGGCGCCATGTGCTCTTGGCGCCTCCTTGTATCCATGTTGCTTATAAGGAGGATATGGCTATGAGGACAAACCTCGATTTTTCTCCCCTGTTCCGGTCGAGCATTGGTTTCGACCGAATGTTGAACGCGCTCGAAGCTGCGAGCCGCGTCGATACGATCGACAACTGGCCGCCCTACGACATCGTCAAGACCGGTGAGGACGATTACCGCATTGCCATGGCAGTGGCGGGTTTCTCCGAGGACGAACTGACGATCACACAGGAGCAGAACCTTCTCGTCGTTTCGGGTCAGAAGGCAAACGGCGAAGAGGTCCACTATCTGCATCGCGGCATCGCAAACCGCGCGTTCCAGCGCCGGTTCGAGCTCGCCGATCATGTCAAGGTCGTGGGCGCCGGTCTCGTGAACGGTCTGCTGACCGTCGATCTCAAGCGCGAAATCCCCGAAGAGATGAAGCCGCGCCGGATCGAGATTTCGACGGATATGGCTCTGCCGAAAGCCGAGACGAAGCAGATCGAGACTGAGAAGCACGCGGCTTAGGCCTTCCACCAGTTCGACACGCGCAAAGGCGCCGGGCGAGGCTCGGCGCCAGCGAGCAAGTTTTGCCAACAGACCAGCAGAAAGGAGAAATACGATGAGTGTTCGTGATCTCATTCCCTGGAGCCGCAACAATGGCAACCAGGTTTCAAGTCTCCTGCGCGATGACGACCGTGATCCTTTCCTGTCGCTGCATCGCGAGGTGAACCGCCTCTTCGACGATGTCTTCCGCGGCTTCGGCTCGGGCCTGCCGTCTTTCGGCAAGGGCTCCGCGTTTAGCGCCGGTTGGCCAAGCGTGGAGATTTCAGATACCGACAAGGAGATCAAGGTGACGGCAGAGGTACCCGGCCTCGAGGAGAAGGACATCGAGGTCCTGCTCAATGACGGCGTCCTGACGCTGAAGGGTGAAAAGCGTTCCGAGACCGAAGACAAGGATCGCCAGTTCTCCGAGCGCTATTACGGCCGATTCGAGCGCCGCATACCGCTCGGTATCGAGGTCAAGGAAGACCAGGTGGATGCCCGCTTCCGAAATGGCGTGCTGAGCGTGACCTTGCCGAAGAGCGAGAAGGCGCAATCGCAGGTCAAGCGCATCGCCATCAAGAACTGATCGTTCCAATCAGCCGGCGGCAGGCCCAATGGCGGCCGCCGGCTGATTGCGCCGGCATCTCCCGGCGGTCACTGCTGCACGAACGATCTGCTGCCGCAGCAATCATCATTCCTTCACTGCACCAGTCATCGACGAAACATAATAGTCGACGAAGAAAGAGTACAGGATGACGACCGGCAATGAACCAAATAATGCGCCGGCCATGAGCGAACCCCACTCGAAGACATCGCCGCGAACCAATTCCGTCAGAACACCCACAGGGATCGTTTTGTTTTCCGATGATTGAATGAAGGTGAGCGCATAGATGAACTCGTTCCAGGACAGCGTAAAGGCGAAGATACCGGCCGATATCAACCCGGGCACCGCCAGCGGCAGGATAATTTTGACAAGGATCTGCCAGCGGCTGGCGCCATCGACCAGCGCGCTTTCTTCCAACTCGAAGGGTATCGATCTGAAATAACCCATCAGCAGCCATGTGCAGAATGGGATGAGGAAGGTTGGATAGGTGAAGATGAGCGCAAGTCTGGAATCGTAAATTCCAAGCTTGAAGACGATGAAGGCCAAGGGAATGAACAGGATCGAAGGCGGAACGAGATAGGCTAGAAAAATCAGCAGCCCGATCGAACGAGAGCCGGTAAAGCGCACGCGCTCGATTGCGTAGGCGCCAAAAATCGACGCCAGCAGCGACAGCGCGGTCGACCCCACCGCCACCAATATCGTGTTCCAGAGCCAGCCTGGATAGGAAGTCTCAAAGAACAGGTACTTGATATGATCGAGCGTCGGTCCCACGACCCAGAAGGGGCTGTAATTATTGTAGTCGGTCAACTGTGCATTCGGCTTGATGGCCGTTATCGCCATCCAGTAGAAGGGAAACAGAAGCACGAAGACGAAGACCGCCATCGGCAGGTAGAGCATGACGATACGGCGAGGCAGGCGGTTCAGATAACCCATGCCTTGGATGTCGTCGGTCAGAACGGGATTGGCCGTTTCGGCTTTGATGGTCATGGCGTTCTCCCGATCTCAGTCCTGTCCGCCCTGCTGCCATTTGCGGCGCTGCAGACCGAAGAAGCTGAACATGATGGCACCGAGCAGGAACGGGATCATCGCCACCGCGATTGCCGCACCTTCGCCAAGCTGCCCTCCGGGGATACCGCGCTGAAAGGAGAGCGTCGCCATCAGATGCGTCGCATTAACCGGTCCGCCTTTGGTCAGCACATAGATCAACTGGAAATCCGTGAATGTGAACAGCACGGAGAACGTCATCACGACGGCGATGATCGGGGTCAACATCGGCAGCGTTACATAACGGAAACGCTGCCAGCTTGTGGCGCCATCAAGCGACGCCGCCTCCTGCAGCGAGGCGGGAATGGTCTGCAGGCCGGCGAGCAGCGAAATCGCCACGAAGGGAATGCCGCGCCAGACATTGGCGATGATGACCGAAATCCGCGCATTGGTCGGATCGCCGAGGAAATTGATCGGGCCGTGGATCAGTCCGACCTTCATCAGGGACCACGAGATGATGGAAAATTGGGAATCATAAATCCACCAGAATGCCAGTCCCGACAGCACCGTCGGAACGACCCAGGGCAGAAGCACGATCGCCCGGAAGAACGACTTGAACGGCAAATGCTGATTGAGAAGCAGTGCTAACCAAAGACCGAGCACGAATTTCAGGATGGAGGCGATGAAGGTGTAGACCAACGTATTGAAGACCGACAACCAGAACACGGAATCATTGGCCAGGAATTGATAATTCTCCAAACCGATAAAGCTGCCGGCGCGCCCGATCCGCGTGTCCGTGAAACCGAGCCAGACCCCAAGTCCCAGCGGATAGGTGAGAAAACAAACCAGAAAGATGGCCGCCGGCAACATGAAGAGGAAGCCGAGCATATTATTGTTCTGCATGAGCGATCGGATCGGACTGCGCGTCGTATCGGCGGATGTCACGGTCGACATGGCTTTATCTCCTAATGGACAGTCGCAGCATGCCGGTGCCGGCATGCTGCAGATCTTCGCGGGGATCAAACCTTGTAGTAACGGTTTGCGCGGCGCTCAGCCTCTTTCATCGCATCCTCCGGCGTCATCTGGCCGGTCACGGCAGCGGCGAACATGTCGACGAGCACGTAATCGGCCATCACACCTGCCGAAGCATAGCCCAGCGGACCGGCATAGCCGTTCGGGCGCAGCGTTTCCGATGCGCGTGCATAGGGTGCATGGACGGGATCGGCGGTCCAGACAGGATTGTTGGCAAAGGCCTTCAAGGGTTGGCAGCAATAGGCGCTCGATCCTTGGATCCAGGCGTTCATCTGGTCGCCTTCCATCATGAACTTGATATAGGCCTTGGCTGCTTCCGGATATTTGGTATGGCTGAAGAGAACCAGCGAGCTCGTCTGATGCAGTTCGACACTCTTGCCGACCGGACCGATCGGGAAGTTGGTGGTTCTGATATCGGCCGCGATTTCGGCAAGCTTCGTATCTTTTTTAGCTGCGTAATAGACCGAAACGCCATTGGCGATCAGCGATACCTGCCCGGCAAGGAAAGCCCGGTTGTTGTTGATGTCTTGCCAGCTTTCCGTGCCGGGGATGAAGGTCGCATAGAGAGCTTGCGCGTAGTGGATTGCAGCCAGCGTTTCGGGGCTGTTGATGGTCACCTTGCCGCTTTCATCCACCATTTTGCCGCCATGACTCCAAAGCAGCCAATGGGCGTAATTGTTGCCGTCACCGACCGCTTTGCCATGCGGGAAGCCGGCGGGCGTGCCTTTGGCCTTCATGGCCTTGCAGAGCTCAAGGAATCCCGCGGTATCCTTGGGGAATTCGCTGAAACCGGCGGCCTTTACGTGGCTGTCGCGATAAACGACGGCGTTCCCGATCGCGGTTAGCGGCATGGCGATGAACTTGTCGCCGCGGGTTGCATAACCGCGCACGCCGTCATACCAGCCGCCGTATTTGTTGCCGAGGTAGTTGCCAAGTTCGGTCAGGTCTACGAGTTTGTCAGGATACTGATGTGCATCGTCGAACCAGCACATGACCATGTCGGGGCCGGAACCGACATTGGCGGCGACGGCGGCCTTCGGTCGGATGTCTTCCCAGCTTTCCTTGTCGATACGAACTTCGACGCCCGTGGCCTCGGTAAATTTCTTGGTATTGGCAAGCCAGGCATCCTCATCTCCCTTGACGAAGGGTGTCCAGCGAAGAAGCCTGAGACTTGCGCCCTTTTCAGGCGTGTAGCCGGGTTCGGCCTGGGCGAACGATGGGCGTATACCGAGTGGCGCGAGGCCGGCAATACCGGCCGCTGCCGCCGATGCGGCGAGAAAGTCACGTCTCTTGAATGCCATGATACTCCTCCTTTGAAAAACGGGAGCAATTTCCCCCGGCGCCCACCTTCCCGTTTGGTGAACGACGACTATTGCATTCGAACCGGCCGAATGCTTCCGCATCGATGGGTGAGCAGGGAGACTCCTCCTCTTCCGGCTCCCCACCGAAGCGACATCAGATCGTCAATCTCTGACCGCTTTCGGCGTCGAAGAGATGGACATGCGGCACATCGATGGAAATGCGCAGCGTATCGCCGGGTTTGGCATTGATCCTCTCCCGGAAGATGCAGTTGACATCGCTGCCGCCGAACCGAACCGTCATCTGCGTCTCATAGCCTGTCGGCTCAATCACGATGATTTCCGCGGGCAGCCCATCGGCATCGAGCATGATGTATTCCGGACGCAACCCATAGACGAGATTCCGACCCTTTGCGCCGGCGGGCGGATTTGCAACGGGCAGGACAGTTCCGTCCGACGCGATGAACCGGCTATCGCTCTTCGTATCGAGGTGGCCTTTGATCATGTTCATCGCCGGCGAACCGATGAAGCCTGCCACGAAAAGATTGGCGGGCGTGTCGTAGAGATCCAGCGGCTTTCCCACCTGCTCCACGACGCCGTCATGCATGACGACGATCTTGTCGGCCATCGTCATGGCCTCGATCTGGTCATGCGTGACGTAAACGGTCGTGGTGCCAAGACGTTGGTGAAGCTCCTTGATTTCCGCGCGCATGGCGACCCGCAGCTTGGCATCAAGATTGGAAAGCGGTTCGTCGAAGAGGAAGACCTGGGGATCGCGCACGATCGCCCGGCCCATGGCGACACGCTGGCGCTGACCGCCGGAAAGCTGGCGGGGATAGCGATCGAGAAGTTTGGTCAGACCCAGGATTTCCGCCGCTTTCTTGACACGCTGATCCATGTCCGCTTTCGGCGCGCGTTTGAGCATCAGCGAGAAAGCCATGTTCTGGGCCACCGACATATGCGGATAAAGCGCATAATTTTGAAACACCATGGCTATGTCGCGGTCGCCGGGAGCCACTCCATTGACGACCTGATTGCCGATACGGATCTCGCCGGCGGAAATGTTCTCCAGCCCGGCAAGCATTCGCAGAAGCGTGGATTTTCCGCATCCGGACGGCCCGACCAGGATCACGAATTCCCCGTCGGCAATCTCGATGTTCACACCCTTGATAACCGGGAACGCCCCGAATGATTTCCTGACATCGATAAACTCGACACCTGCCATAAAAGTCCCTCCCAGAACCTTTGACTTCCTTGACTTGCGATCACCCCTCCTCCGAGGCACCAACCGCCAGAACGCATCAATCCGACTTCGACATTCTATCCCCGGGCGACGACCGGTATCTTTATCTCCCTCACGTGCATCTCAGACAGACCTTCTCATGCTGGTCAGATCAGACCGGATTGCCGCTCGCCAATTGAACCTTGGTCGTGTCGTAAATACGTGTCAGATGATGCTCGAACGCCGCAACGACGGCGTCTCGATCATGGCGAGCGAGCGCTTCAAAGATCGCTAGATGATCGCTGTAGCTCGCCTCGATGGCACCCGGTTTGGCCATGGCGTGGCGGCGGTAATTCATCATGTAGGTGTACAAATCGGTGACGAAGGCCGCAAGCAGCGGGTTTCCGCAGGCCCGATAGATGGCGACGTGGAATTCGCGGTCGCAGATCAGGAAACGCATCGCGTCATTGCCCCCGAGACGCTGCGCCTCCAGCAGGACCTGCAGCTTTGCCAGGGTGACGTCATCGATGCGCTCGGCGGCGTCGCCGACAACCTTGAGTTCGATATGAAGACGGGCAGCGTGGACGGATTCCAGATCGTAGCCGTCAATTGAATTGGAAGAGGCGATCGTCACGGTAATGTGGCTGAGATCGACCTCGCAGACGCGACTGCGGCTGCCATGCGAAACCTCGATAATGCCCTGCGCGGCAAGCGCCTGAATAGCACCACGCACCGTTTCGCGACTGACATGAAGAACATTGGCCAATTCGCGCTCGCCCGGTAGCTCGTCGCCCGGCCGCAACATATTGGTGGCGATCAGGACCATCAGCTTCTCGGCGATGACGTCACGCGCCGTCCGGCGGGCGAGGCTCCGCGCGATATTCGGTACCTCGGTCAAGATCGGACTTCCGTCCATCGCGCCCCCCGGTCTACTGGTTGGTCCAGCAGATCAGTTAATTAAAGATCGTTGCGGAAATCCGTCAAGACAATTTCGTTGTCATAACCAACTTGATACCAACCATAAAGGGAACGAGGAACGGCCTATGCCCTTCACGGCAGAAATGGCTAGCAGCCGCCGAGAGATCCCTGCCGCAATGATTTTTCGAGGTGCCCCTTACCAACTATGAAGCCCGGCGGCTAGGCCGGGCTTGGAACCGTTCGATTGCGTCGGAAGCTGCTGCACCCAACCTGGCTGCACTCAACTTCAATAAACCCGCAAATCCGCGCGGGATCATCGATTACAATCGCGTTTCACTTCGGCGTAACATCAAAGCCGAACCACTTCTGGGACAGCTTGGCGATCGTGCCGTCCGCCTTGGCTGCGGCGATCGCATCGTTAAACATGGTTTTCAACTCCGTATCGTCCTTGCGCAGACCGACGGAACTGCCTCTTCCGAGCATGCCCCCCTGGAAACGCGGGCCGGCGACGATCATGTCCTCGTTGCCCGGCTTTGCCGCCGCGGTCGAAAGATAAGCCATGGATGCCATGACGAGGTCGACGCGGCCGGCCTTCAGATCGAGATCGTGCTGTTCGGTCGTCTTGTATTCACGGATATCGGCGACGCCCTTCAGGTATTTATCGAGGAAGGTCGCAGCGATCGATGCGGTCTGCACGCCGATCGTCTTGCCCTTGAGCAAGGGTTCAAGCTCTTTCACCGCCTTGGCGGCGCCGGCCTCATCCGTTGCCAGCGAAAAGACTTCGCCCTTCAAAGGCAGGTTGGCAAGCGGAGAGTCTTTCAATGCCGCAAAAGTCTGCCCCGTCGTGCCGTAGGAATCGCTGAAGGCAATGACTTCCTCGCGCTTGGCAGTCGCCGACATGCCGGAAATGATCGCATCGAACTTGCCGGCATTCAGCGCCGGGATCATGCCGTCAAATGGCTGGATCACGGTCGTGCATTCGACCTTCATATGGGCGCAGAAATATTTGATCAGCTCGATTTCGTAGCCGTCGAGGCTGCCATCGGCCTTGGTAAAGTTCCATGGACGAAACGCGCCTTCGGTCGCGATCGTCACATGTGTCCATTTCTTCTCGTCGGCGCGTACGGCGGTCGAAACGGCAAAGGTGGCGATCATCATGAACGCCGTCAGAATTGCAGTCAGGTATTTCATGCTCGAGTTCCCCTTCTTGATTGAGCGTGGTGCGTTATTGGCTGATGAACTGGCGGAAGCGCTCCGATCGCGAGTTCGAAAAGACGTCCTGGGGCTTGCCGTCTTCTTCGACGACGCCCTTGTGCAGGAAGATGACGCGGCTGGAGACATCGCGCGCAAAACCCATCTCATGTGTGACGACCAGCATCGTGCGCCCCTCCTCGGCAAGCGAGCGCATGACGCGCAGCACTTCGCCGACAAGCTCGGGGTCGAGCGCGGACGTCGGCTCGTCGAACAACATCACCTTCGGATGCATGGCGAGAGCGCGCGCAATGGCGGCACGCTGCTGCTGGCCTCCGGAAAGGTGGGCGGGATAGAAATTGCGCTTGTCGGCAATGCCGACCTTGGCGAGCAGCGCCTCGGCCTCCTCGATGCATTCGGCGCGCGAGCGGCGCTGAACATGGATCGGCGCCTCGATCAGGTTTTCGAGGATCGTCTTGTGAGACCAGAGATTGAAGCTCTGGAACACCATTCCGAGCTGCGAGCGGATCCGGTCGACCTGCTTTCCATCCGCCGCACGGTGCACGCCGCGGGCATTGCGCTGCATACGGATCGTTTCGCCGGCAACGGTCACCTCACCGGAATCCGGCGTCTCCAGCAGATTGATGCAGCGCAGGAAGGTCGACTTTCCTGAACCGGACGAGCCGAGAATGGAAACGACATCGCCTTCCATTGCATCCAGGGAAATGCCCTTGAGAACCTCGACAGGCCCGAAGCTCTTGTGCATGTCGCGCACGCTGAGTGCGATGGGCGTGGCCGTCATTGTGGTTCTCCTGCAGGGGTCGCCGTTGCGGCACTCTCTTGGGTGACGGCAAGAGGAGCGCGCGAATGCGGGCTCAGCCTGTATTCGGCAAATTGAATGAGACGCGTCAGCACGAAATTGATGGCAAGATAGATCGCCCCGGACACCACGAAGACCTCGATTGCCCTATAGGTCTCCGAGATGATCTTGGCGGCAACGCCCGTCACCTCCATCAGCGTGATGATCGAGGCAAGCGACGTCGCCTTGACCATCGATATCATTTCGTTGCCATAGCCGGGCAAGGCCTGGCGGATCGCCAAGGGCAGCACGATGCGGCGAAACATCAGGAAGCGATGCATGCCGCAAGCGCGGGCAGCCTCGATCTGACCATACGGTACGGAGAGCAGGCCGCCGCGAATGATTTCGCTGGCATAGGCCGCGGTATTCAAGGTCAGCGCCAGAACCGCGCACCAGTAGGGATCACGCAGGAACGGCCAGAAAATGCTGTGCCGTATGGCCGGAAACTGGCCGAGGCCGTAATAGATGAGAAATATCTGCACCAACAACGGCGTGCCGCGGAAGATAAAGACATAAAGCCGCGCGAACCAATCCAGCACGGCGACGCCAGAGAGACGGGCAAGCGCCAGCAGCAGCGCCAGAATGGCGCCGAGGCAGATCGACGTCACGGCAAGTTCGATCGTCAGCGCGATTGCAGCGATCAGGCTCAGGAATGTTTCTGCGAGAAACTGCCAATCCATCAACGCCTCCTCACGCCGCGCGACAGGCGCCGCTCGGCCTGCCGGATGATGAGGCTCGAAAGGGTCGAGATCATCAGATAGATCGCGCCGGCGATCAGGTAGAAATCGAATGGAAGCCCGGTGGATCCAGCTCCGACCTGGGCCTGACGCAGCAGTTCGGCGACACCGGTGATCGACACCAGTGCCGACTCCTTCAAGACGACCTGCCAGACATTGCCGAGACCGGGAAGCGCATGACGCAGGGTCAACGGCGCAGTGATCCGCCGCAGGCGAAGCCAGCGCGGCATGCCGCAAGCAATGGCAGCCTCGATCTCGCCTGGGTGTACCGCCTTGAACCCGCCTCGCAGCACTTCCGTAAACTGGGCACCGGATGTGACGCCCACGGCCAGCGAACCGGCAAGAAAACCCGGAAAGCCGAGGAAGCCTTCCGCGCCGAAAAGCTTGCCGATCGCCGTGACCGCGGCACTGCCACCGAAATAGAAGAGATAGATGACCAGCAGATCGGGAATGCCACGCAGCACCGTCGTATAGGCATCGGCCGTGGCGCGAGCGAAACCGTTGCCGGCGATCTTGGCCCATGCCCCGATCGTGCCGATGCAGGCCCCAACGGCATAACCGGCTATGGCAACCAGAATGGTCATCCACGCTCCGGCCAGAAGAGCATGCCCCCAGCCTTCCGGACCGAAGCCAGCAAGCTCAAATAAACTTGGCTGGTTCATGATACAGCCCCGGGAGAGCGGACTTTTGCGGCAAGTAACATTGTCTAGCCTCGACTAAGGGTGACGCGGACAAAGAGCGCTCAATTGGTGTCGAAGGTCGGCGTCAGGTCGATCTTGCTCCATTTCTCGGAGAGCTGTTTGATCGTGCCATCCTTGGCCGCCTGCTTGATGGCATCATCGAATTTAGCCTTCAGATCGATCTCGCCCTTGCGCATGCCGAGCGCGACTTCGGTTGCCAGCATCGCGCCCTTCACCAATGGGCCGGACATCATCAGGTCGTCATTGCCAGGCTTGCCGAGTACGGAGGTTTCGTAAACACCGCTGTCGAAACCGGCATCGATTCGCCCGGCCTTCAGATCGAGGTCACGTTCGCCGGAATTCTTGTAGGCGCGCACGCTGACATCGGATCCGAAATAAGCGTTGATCAATTGCTCCTGGCTGGTCGACTGGACCACACCGACGGTCTTTCCCTTGAGAGCCTTGCCGATTTCACCCATCACCGGGTCGGCCTTGGCCTTATCGTTCAGATTCAGCCGTTCGCCGGTCATCGGCAGGGAAGCGACCGGCCCATCCTTCACAAGCAGGAAGCTCGCAACGCCGCTTGCATAGGGCACGGTGAAATCGACCACCTGCTTGCGCTTCTCGTTGATGCCGAGCGTCATCACCAGATCGAACTTGCCGGCATTGAGGCTCGGGATCATCGCATTCCATTCGCCGGCAATCAGTTCGCAATCGACCTTGGCGCGCTTGCAGAGGTCATTGATGAGATCGACGTCGAAGCCGGCCAGCTTGCCGCTGGAATCCATGAGGTTCCAGGGCGGAAAAGAGCCTTCGATGCCGACCTTGACATGCGTCCAGTCCTTGGCGCCGGCCGCAAGCGGAGCCAGGAAGGCAATGGCGCCGAACATAGCAGCAAACAGGTTTCTATTCTTCATTTTCAGTTCCCTCTTTTCGGCCTCGAGGTGCCGTTTGTTTAGTTTGAGATATGACTGCGTCAGCCCTCCAGGCCCGCACGCAATGCTGCATTGGCTTGCCTCAACGCATGGGCGGCGCGATTCCTCACCTGACGGGCATGGACGGCGTAGAAAGCTGTCTCCGGCGATGCCGCGGGTAGGGCTGCCAGCGCTCGTAGCCCCTCCAGCGACGGCCAGGCGGGGTGCGGTAGGGCGGAATCATGATGGAAGCGCTCGCCGCTCGTATAGTTGAGCGGCACGAGATGGCGGCTTGCGCGCATGAGCGCGGCATTGATGCGAGCTGCGTTGGCGGCGGACAGGTCCTTCGCCTCCAATATGACTTTCGCGTTGGTGCGTAACTCGTCGATTGCGTTTGCAAGAACCGAAATATCGATGCGACCGGCGAGCTCCGTCTGCAATTGGGCGACCTGCTTGCCAAGAGCATCCGCATAAACGGTATAGTCCAACGGCAGGATCGGCGAGGTCAGCAGGCGCCAAAGTATCTGAAGCACGATCTGTGTATCCCGTCGGAGATTGTCGGGATCGATATGTTCCGCCGTGTCATGCGGGGTGTGCCACCACCAGCCGAGCGCCGTCAGCATTTTGACGGGACCGGGCGGCTGATGGCTGAGGCTTCCGAACATCGAGGGGATGCCGACACCCCAGAAGGATTGATCCGCGGCTCTGCCGTGACGTCTGCCGGCATGCTTTTGCCCGGTCAGCCGCTCGATTACCTCCGCGGCCAGTGGCTTCAACTCGTCGATGACACCGGAATTGGTGAGAACGGTCGCCCCCTCGCCGCCGGTGGAATCGACATTGACGTGCGCCGCGCACCGGCGATCGAGCTCGTCGAAATATTCGTCGGCATACCAGGCAGAACCGGAGTAGCGTCCGTGCGAATGACCGGACCAAAAGCAGATGCGCAGGCCGCGCTGCCAATCACTTGCCTGAAGGGCAAGCAGGCGGGCCGCCTCCAGCATGGTCGCGTTGGCGCCGCCATTGTCCATGACACCGAAATGCCAGGTGTCGTGATGGCCTGAAAACAGCACGAATGGCTCGTCCTCACCTGCCGGCTGGAGCTCGGCAACAAGGAGCGGCGTCTTGCGCCATCCGGTGTCGACCTCTGCCGTCAGCGTTGCCTGCACCTTTTCGCCGCGCGCAAGCCGTTCGCGCAGGCGCATGCCATCGTCCCTGGCAATGGTGCAGATGACAGTCTTCGGGAGTTGGGCCTGCGTATGTTGCGACGGGCTGCCCCAGACCGGCGACACGCACATCTCGTAAAGGTGTTCGTTTGGACTTACATGAAGCTGGCCGAGCGCGCCGGCCGCACTTGCGAGCGCGGCAACTTCTTCGGTGGCAATTCCGTCGACCAGAACGATCTTGCCGGCGCCGTCCTTGCCGACGAAATCGGCTTCCGTCCCTTCGCCGACATAGGCGAGGTCACCGCTTATACCTTCTGCCCCGCTCGAAACCGACATCGAATGAGTGATGCAGCGAAGACTTTCGCCGTCGATCTCGACCTTTGCCGTGCCGGGCAGACTGATGAAAGCATCGTGCGACAGCAGCCGTGTGCGATACCCGTAGCTGTCCATCTGCGCCTGAAGGTAATGGAAGCTCTCAAGCTCCTCCGGCGTTCCCGACAACTTCACCCGGCGGGCAAATTCGCGGATATGCGCCATCAGCTGTTCACGATTCGGCTGCAGGGCCACGTCAGGCATGGACCTTCTCCGGCAGCGGCGGCTCGACATCATCGGGGATCGGGTTGACGAAAGGCGTTCCTGCAAGGCGTGCCTTGTGATCCGCCTTGGCGGCTTCGATCAACTGAGGACTACGGATGAGATCTGCGGCCGTGCTGGCCATTACCTTGGCGGCATGCTCGGTTCCCTTATGAGCAGCCGGCAGCTTGCCTTGGGCGACCAGTTGCCAGGAATGGCCGGGCGTGCCGATGGCATAGGTCGCGCCGCGCATCTGCACTGTTGGCACCACCCAGCTGACGGTTCCGACATCGGTGGAGCCAACCAGCGTGCCATCGCCGGCGTTCAGCGGGAAAATCTCCTCGCAAAGCGGCTGATCCCTCCTCGGTCTCAGCGCGAAACGGCCATAGGAGGCTGCGATATCCTCTGCGTTGAAGGTCTGCTGGAACTTGCGGGCCATTTCCCGGTCCGCATCATCGAACCGTGGGGGTCCAAGCCGCTGCAGATGGGAGAACATGCATTCTTCGAGCGGCGTGTTGCCGACGAGATTGGCGTCGCCGCTGATGATCTCGCTGCGCACGGTCGTCTCGGTCATCAGGGCCGCACCTTCGGCGACCTTCTTGACGCGGGCGACCAGGGACAGGAGTTCCGGCAAGGTTCTCGCGCGGACGAGATAGCGCACCGTGGCGCGTGCCTGCACGACGTTGGGCGCCGCACCACCCGCATCGGTGATGGCATAATGGATGCGTGCGGTCGAAGGCATATGCTCGCGCATGTAGTTGACGCCGACATTCATCAGCTCCACCGCATCGAGGGCGCTGCGGCCGAGATGAGGCGTGGCGGAGGCATGCGAGGCGCGGCCTGAAAAATGGAAGTTGATTTCGTTGCAGGCAAGCGAGATGGGATTGTTGACACCGGCAAAGGCTGCCGGATGCCAGGAGATCGCGATATCGACATCGTCGAAAACGCCGGCCCGAACCATGAAGCCTTTCGAAGAACCGCCCTCCTCGGCGGGACATCCATAATAGCGCACCCGTCCCTTCAGGCCGTTCTCCGCAAGAAAATCCTTGACGGCAGCGGCAGCGAGCATCGATCCGGCACCGAGCATATTGTGACCGCAGCCATGACCGTTGCCGCCGTCGACCAGCGGCCGCTCCTCGGCAATCCCCGCCTCTTGGCTAAGCCCCGGCAGGGCATCGAACTCGCCGAGGATCGCGATCACCGGACCGCCTTCGCCCGCTTCTCCCATGACTGCCGTCGGCAAGCCGGCAATGCCGCGCTCGACGCGAAAACCTTCAGTTTCCAGCAGGCGTGCATGCTCTTCGGCGGATTGGTACTCCAGGTAGTTCGTCTCCGGAATGTCCCAGATCCGGTCGCTCAGCTCGAGGAAGGCCGCTCGTTTTTTTTCGACAATGTCCCAGATCGCATCGGAGTTTTGCATGGATTTACAAGCCGCCTCATATAATGGTATCCAAATTGGCGCCAATTTATGCGCCAATTGAAATGACTGCGCAAGAGATAAGCATGAATATTTTTTCAGCACCGATAATCGGGCTCGTTGTGAGCCAAGGGAGAGCTATGATACTCGTCGCCGAAAACGGAAGGCTGGGGAGAACTGCATGAATTCGCTGGAAGCCGGAGCGGCAGCGCAAGCACAAGAGCCGCAAACGCCCGATGTGACTGAACTCATTCTCCAGGATATTCTTGCCGGCCGCCTCCCGCCCGGAACCTGGCTGAAGCAGATCGACCTCGAACGGCGATACAGCTGTACGCGACCCGAGGTCCGCCGGGCGCTAGACCGGCTGGTGCAGAAGCGACTGGTGGAGCATATTCCCAATCGTGGCTATCACGTTCATGAGCAGGATGGACGCCGCGCTCAGGAGGTCAGCGACATTCGTGTCATTCTCGAAGTCGCCGTCAGCGACCGTATCGTTGCGAAGGCGAGCGCGGCAGATATCGCGAATTTGCGGGTTCTTGCTTCACGCTTCGACGATCTGGTGCTGAACGGTACCATGCTTGAACTTTACGAAGCCAATCTCGCCTTTCATCGCGATTTGCTTGCAATCGCCGGCAATCAGGAGCTCGTGGAGCTGATCACGGAAATTCGGCAGCGAACGTCGTCCGCCCCTGTGTCGCAATGGCGAACGCGCGCGCGCATCGAGCAATCCGGCCACGAACATCAGCAGATGGTTGATGCGATAGAGAAAGGTGATGTCGGTCATCTGATGGAACTGACGCGCAGGCACATTCTTCAGGCCTGATCGGCTATCAACTAAGGCTGCAATTCGGTCTTAAGGCGGTGGACCGATGGACTTGCGTATAACCAATTGGCATTCCATCTTCAGGCGCACCGGCGACTTCTTCGGCTGCGCCACCTTTTCCAGGAGCTCAGTCACCGCCCATCGCCCCATGTCCATGTGCGGTAGCTTCAACGTCGTGAGTGGGGGCAGGATTTTTCGGGCAAGGCTTTCATCGTCGAATCCGACGACGGAAATATCGTCGGGGATTCTCAGGCCGCGCATCCTGATCGCGTCATAGGCACCCATTGCCACCCTGTCTGAAAAGCAGAACACCGCGGTCGGCGGCGACGGCAGGTCGAGCAATTGCAGCATCTTCTCTCGACCGAGATCGAGCGACCAGGCCTCCGAGAGGATCAACTCCGGATCGACGGCGATATCGTAAGTCGTCAGTGCCTGGCGATAGCCGCTGAGGCGATCCCGCGCCGCTTCCAACCGCTGCCTGCCTGCATCGATCATGGCTATGCGGCGATGTCCGGCCTTGATCAACGCCTCCGTGGCCGCGAAACCGCCGGCATGATCGCCCGGAATGATGGACGAGAATTCAGCTCGCTGCTGGTGGCAGTTCAAAAGCACGGTCGGATAGTTGCCGAGCTTGGACGGCAGCACGGGGGCGAGCTGAGTAATCAACGTGGCATAGATCACGCCGACGATCTGGCGCCGCCCAAGATAGTCAAGAATGGATTCCGCGAATTCGACCTGTCCGCCGGTGACGACGGTGAGTGCCGCCAGACCCTGCTCCTCCGCTGCGACCCGCACGCCTTCTATCAGCGGCGCGGCATGCTGCGAGGCCATGAGATCGTCGATCAGTAGAACGATGATTCCGCCGATCGGGTCATTGGCCGGCACGGTCTTGTGATAGCCAAGTTCCCCGGCAACCGCCAGCACACGCTCGCGTACCTTCTCCGACACCCGCCTGCCGGGCACCTCGTTCAGCACCAGCGAAACCGTCGCATGGGAAACGCCGACCCGCGAGGCGATATCGGACATGGTCGGTCGTTTCGTCGTTTGGTCGTTCACTCAGTTTCTTTCTCGGATTCAGGGCGGCTCCATGCACGTTAGAAAATCTGACGGGCGATGTGAAGCTGCGGCTCTTGCGGAAGTTAAGCATATAAGTTACGAAACTTTTATGTAACTTATTTTGTGACTTAATCCAACCGGAAAGCTCGCGGCTATGACCATCGCCTCCCGCCGTTTCGCCGACAGACGTTCCGGGCCGCGTGCGCGCCGGTCTCTCGACGGAAGCTGGGACTTTCATCTGGAAGGACAAACGTCGACGACGATTGCCGTGCCCGCGCCCTGGCAGGCACATTTTCCGGATCTGCGAGCCGCGGCAGGCATTGCGACCTACTCCCGGGCGTTCATGGTGCCCAAAGAATGGCGGGATCGTCAGGTCATCGTGCATTTCGGCGCCGTTAACTATTTCGCCGAAGTTTCGGTCAACGGCCACACGCTCGGTTCTCACGAAGGCGGCTATCTGCCGTTCGAATTCGTCATTCCCGGCGATCTCCTTGACGACGAAATGCGCGTGAAGGTGAAGGTTACGTTGCCGAGTGCCGACGCACAGGCTTTTCCCGACTTTCCGTTTGACGAGATCCCGCACGGTAAGCAGAGCTGGTACGGCATGCTGGGAGGCATTTGGCAGTCGGTATGGCTCGAATGCCGCTGTAAGGCTCACATCACCCACCAGGCCATTCGCGCCGATCTCGCCACGGGCGACGTCACTATCGATGTCGAGCTGGCAGCAGCCTTTACCGGCGCCTTGATGATCACGCTTCTCGACCGCAATGGTGCGGTCGCATCAGCCACCGAGCTCGCCCTTAACGGTGAGGCAAAAGCCTCCGCCACCCTCAAAGTCGCCAACGTGGAGGCATGGTCGCTCGACGATCCCGCGCTCTATCGCACCGTTGCGGAGCTGTCAGAGGGGAGCGTCATAATCGACGCAGTGGAGCAGAATTTCGGCTTTCGCACCTTCGAAGCGAAGGATGGCAAGTTCTTCCTGAACGGACAGCCCTTCTACATGCGTGGCGCATTGGATCAGGACTATTATCCCGAGGGCATCTACACGCCGCCATCGGTCGAATTCCTGGAAGATCAGGCGCGCAAGGCGAAGGAACTCGGGCTTAACCTGCTGCGCTGCCACATCAAGGTGCCCGATCCACGATACTACGATGTGGCGGATCGGTTTGGCCTGCTGGTCTGGACGGAAATCCCGAACATTCAGACCTTCACCGAGAAGTCGGCGAAGCGCCTGCTCGATACGATGGAAGGAATTCTGCGCCGTGACGGCAATCATCCCTCCATCGTGATCTGGACCATCATCAACGAGGACTGGGGAACACGCCTTGTCGAAAGCGCCGATCAGCGATCCTGGTTGGAAAAGGCCTATCACTGGCTGAAAGAGAAGGATCCGACGCGGCTCGTCGTCGACAATTCCGCCTGCATTCCCAACTTTCACGTCGTTTCCGACATCGACGACTACCATTACTATGCCTCCGTCCCGGAAATGGCGCGCGAGTGGGCCGATTGGGTTTCAGCCTTCGCCGGAAGGCCGAGCTGGTCCTATTCGCCGAACGGCGATGCCAAACGGCGTGGCGACGAGCCGCTCGTCGTTTCCGAGTTCGGCGTCTGGGGCCTGCCGCATCCCGACAAGCTCAAGCAGGACGGCAAGGAGCCGTTCTGGTTCATCAACGGTCTGGAATGGGATAGCGACGGCGCGACCTATCCGCACGGCGTCGAGCAACGCTTCCGTACCTATCAGTTCGACAAGGTCTTTCCGACCTTCGGGTCCTTCATCGAGGACACGCAGTGGCATCAGTTCAATGCGCTCAAATTCGAGATCGAGGAAATGCGCCGCCATGCCTCAATCCAGGGTTACGTCATCACCGAGCTGACCGACTTGCATTGGGAAGCCAATGGCCTGATGGACATTCAGCGCAACAGGCGTGCCTATCACAACCGCTTCCACGAGATTAATACCGATATCGTCATCGTGCCGCGCATGCAGCATTACGCGGTCTGGGCAGGCGATGCGGCAAGCATTGAACTCGAAATCTCGACCGGCGGCAAGGCGCTCCCGCCGACCGAACTGCGCTGGAGCGTCAATGGCGCGAATACCGGAAGAATCGCAATTCCGGCACTGAACGCGACGTCGTTGCATCATTTGCCAGCCCTTTCCCTGCCCTTCACGGCGGATATGGCCGGCAAACAGATCACTATCCAGTTCACGCTTATGGCGGGCGACCGGGAGATCGCGCGCAACAGCCTCGAGGTCAGCGTCTACGGTCGCCGGTCAAAGCCCACAATCTCCGTCTTCTCGGCGGAAACCGAGATCGCACAATATCTGCGCGCACTTGGCTACGAACTTGCCGATGCCGACGGGGCGGAGGTGCGGGTCGCATCCTCCCTCAGCCAAACCGATATCGATGCCATGGAGCACGGCGCCCATTATGTGTCGCTGGCCGATGCGGCACCCATTCCTTTCGGCAATCTGCGCAATGACCAGCCAAACTGGAATTATCCGACCGGCGGCGACCGCGGGCAGTCCATGCCGCAGATGCGTGTCACCGAACGCAACGGCACCATCTGGAAAGGCAATTGGGTTACAGGTTTCAGCTGGGTGAAACGTTCGGGGCCTTTCGAGCGGCTGCCAGGCGGCCCGCTGACAGACCTTTCCTTCGTCAGCGTCAATCCCAACCGCGTCATCACCGGCTTCCGTCCGATCCATTTCGACGGCTTGGTCCATGCCGGCACGATGGTGGGCTGGATTCACAAACCCTGTGCGACCATTGCCGAACGACGTGTCGGTGCTGGCCGCGTTGTCGCCACCACCTTCGGTCTGATGCGCGAGCCCGCTGGTGCCGATCCCGTCGCAGCAACCTTGCTTGATTGCATCATCGAAACAGCGGCTGCCGGATAGCTCTGCGGCAGAAGCGGATCACCGCACGTCAACGAGAGGAGATGCAGGAGGTCATCGGCATCGACGTATCAGATGGACAGGTGGCGCCTGGTTACATTTGCCGCCGGCGAAACGAAAGGGTGCCATTTGAACGATCATCACGCAGCTCGTTGGCGGCGTCACAGGGCATAAGGCCACCCTTGAAGGGAGGCTTGGGAGGAAAATAGAACAGTCTGGAGGAGAGAAATGCGTAATCTGTTGAGAACATCGATCGCGGCGCTAGCCCTGGTTACCGCCTTTCCGGCATTCGCAGTCGAGAATGTCGTCTGGTGGGACTTCTTGTCCGGAGGCGACGGCGTGCGAATGAAGGCATTGATCCAGCGCTTCAACGATGAGCACAAGGACAAGATTCAGATCACGGGCACGACGCTCGAATGGGGTATTCCTTACTATACCAAACTGCAGACATCCGCTGCCGTCGGCCAAGGACCTGATATCGCGACTTATCACCTGTCGCGGCTGGCTGCCGCGGTTTCGGCCAAGACGGTCTCACCGATCGATCCGAAGGAGCTCGAGGCCGTCGGCCTGAAGGACAGCGACTATCCGCCGAACGCGATTGCAGCCTCGACGGTCGACAATGTCCGTTATGCCGTTCCTTTTGATGTCCATGGCGAGGTGCTCTATTACAACAAGAACGTGCTGAAGGACCTCGGAGCGCTCGGCAACGACGGCAAGCCCACCGGCATCGACACGCTGGAGGGTTGGCGCGCACTCTTGGCCAAGGCCAAGGAGGCAGGAAAAGATGGTGTCGTCATTGCCTCGTCAACCGGCGATTTGCGCGACATCTATACGCTGTTCGGCCAACTGGGAGGTACGCTGACAGACAATGGCAAGTTCCTGCAAGGTGACAATCTCGACAAGATGGAAAAGGCATATAGCGAGGTTGCCGATTGGGTGAAGCAAGGTTGGGCTCAGCCCTATATCGACTCCGAAACCATCACGCCGACCTTCCTCGCCGGTCAATCCGCCTTTTTCCTGAACGGCAACTGGGAGCTGCCGACCATGGAAACCGAGGTCGCCAAGGGCAACGGTTTCGATTACGGCATGATCAACATTCCGGCCTGGATGGGCAAGCCGGCCAATTGGGCAGACTCGCACTCCTTCGTCATTCCCAACAATGTCGGTGTCACCATGACGCCGGAAAAGCGCGCCGCGGTTCTCGAAGTCATCCGGTGGATGAACGTGAACTCGCTGGAATGGGCCGCCGCCGGCCATATCCCCGCCTATCTGCCCGTCAGCACCTCCGCGGCCTACAAGGCGCTCAAACCGCAATCGGATTATGCCGCCATGGCGCTCAATGCCTTCTACATGCCGAAGACGCCGCTCACCGGTGCCGCGTCCAAGTTCGACGACGACTGGCAGAACATGGTGTCCGGTCCGCTGAACGGCGAAGGCGACGTGAAGGAGACGCTTGAGAAGTTTCGTGACCACATGAATTCTCAATGAGGTTCTCCGTCAACGATCCCCAGGGGCCATACCCTCCCCTGGGGCTGGTCAACCAAGACAGGTGACAGATGGCGGCAGTCAGCAACAGGAAGCAGGACAATGTGATTGCGGCACTGCTGGTGGCTCCGGCCGTCATCACCTTTCTGCTCATCTTTGCCTATCCGACCTTTCGCATGGTGGCGATGAGCCTGACCAATGCGCCGCTGATCGGCCCCGGCGAATGGGTGGGCCTCGACAATTACATGCGCCAGCTTGCCTCGCCCCAGTTGCAAAAGGCGCTTGTGAATACGCTGTATTTCATCGTTCTGACCGTCGTTCCCGGCACGTTTCTCGCACTGTTCATCGCCATGGGCATCAACCGCTTGAGCGGGCGCACACAGATGCTGGTCCTCGCGTGCTTTTTCCTGCCCTCCATTCTGCCGGTTTCCGTCGTGACCCAGATCTGGAGCTGGATTGCAAACATGCAATACGGCGTCATCCAGAACGTCATCGGCCTGTTTACCGGCGGCAGGCCGCTGCCGGTGCTGCGTTCGCCGACCTATTTCATGCCTTCCGTCGCCGTCGTCACGATCTGGTGGACGATCGGCTTCAATATTCTTCTGTTCCTGGCTGCCCTGCGCAGCATTTCGCCCGACGTCTACGAGGCAGCCGCACTCGACAATGCCAATCGCTGGCGCGTGTTTTCGAGGATAACCTGGCCGCTGATCTGGCCGGTCACGGCACTGGTGCTGACGCTGCAGCTGATCGCGCAGTTCAAGATTTTTGCGCAGCCCTACCTGCTGGGCTATTTCGCCCGCACGCCAGCTGACGCTCAATCCGTCGTCATGAGCGTCATCTACGATCTCGCCTTCAAGCAGAACAAGGGCGGTGAAGGTGCGGCCGTCGCCACTATTCTGTTCGTCATCATCCTGATTGCCTCAGTCCTGCAATACCAGTTCCTGCGTGCACGAGGCGAAAGATGAGCGGCCGGATAAGTGATCCGGGAGCAGGCCTTGCGCCGGCAAGCCACCATGTCGCTGCCGGACGCTGGAGCGGCCGCGCGCTAACCGTGTTGACCGCGCTCGGAGCGCTGATCTGGTTCTTTCCGCTTTACTGGGCCATCGCGACATCGCTGAAATCGGACACCGAGGTGGTGAGCAAAACGCCCGGGCTTTTCCCGAAAGCGCCGACGTTGGAGCCCTATCTCTATGTGATCGAACGCTCCAGCATCATCCAATGGTATGTCAACTCCGTCGCGACATCGGCGATTGTCGCGGTTCTGGTGCTTGCGATGAGCCTTTGCTGCGCCTATGCGCTCAGCCAAATCCAGTTTCCCGGCCGCCGCCTGATTTACGGCGCGCTGATCGCCTCGGTGATGGTCCCGACTGAAGCGCTCATCATCAACCATTTCGTGCTGATGAACTCGTTCGGATTGATCAACACCTGGGGCGGCATCGTTCTGCCGCAACTGGTCGTGCCGTCGGTCATCATCATCCTGAAGCAGTTCTTCGACCAGATCCCGAAGGAATTCCGCGAAGCGGCAATGCTCGACAATGCCGGTCACTTGAGAACGCTTTGGAAGATTTATGTGCCGATGAACTGGGGTGTCATCACCGCGCTTGGCATCACCACATTCATAGCGGCATGGAACAATTTCCTATGGCCTTTCCTGGTCGCGACGTCGGATGCGACAATCACCATCCCCGTTGGTATCACGCAGGTGAAAGATGTCTTCGGCGTCCGTTTCGCCAAAGACATGGCCGCGTCGGTATTGGCGGGCCTCCCGGTCGCCATTCTCTACCTCCTCTTCCAACGGCAGATCACGCGCGCCATCATGCTTTCCGCCGGAATAAAGGGATAATAGCCGGGCGCGTGGTCTCCGATCACGCTATCTGACCGTGCCTTCCAATCGTGGCACTTCCTGCCCGAAGCGATGCGCGTGAATCAACTCGGCCGAAAGCGCGTTCAGAGAATTTCGAAAACGTCATACTCGACGCCGCCGGGGCAGCGCCCTCCCTGTGCAACCGCGACGATTTGGTTGAGCCACGCGTGCCGCGGCGCGGCAGTCTCGAAATATGGCGTAGTGCGGAGATAATATTCGGAGGCGTCGACCTTCTCACCACGAGCGAGACGCTCGTCAACGACAGGGCTGGAGCGCCTGACGCCGCGATAGGTCATCAGGATTAGGCCGCCATCGTCTGCGACGAGCAGAAGCCTTACATCCTGTTGAAACGTCCCATCGGCGCGTGCCAGCAGGAGATCGGAGCCGATAAGCGGTGAGACTTCCCCCTTCAGGCGCTCGCCCCGGAAATGCCCGCCCGAGACGGGAAACACCCGACGGCCACCCGCCGGCGTTTTGCCAAGTTCCAACGCGGGATGAAGCGTCATGAAAAGAGTGAATAAGTGCCGAGATTGCAGGGTCATGTCGGATCTCCTATTGTTGAACCGAACCCTAGCCGAAGGCGTTTCACGCCCAAAACGCTCTTTGCTTGAGATCGTCACAAGAAAAGCTAGTCAAAGAGAAAAGAGCATGCGGCCGCCGTTGGAATCCTTGCGGATATTGGAAGCCTGCGTTGCGGCCGGCAGCTTCGCCCGCGCTGCGGATCGGCTGTGCCTCACCCCTGCGGCCGTTAGCCTTCGCATCCGCACATTGGAGACCGAACTTGGTCAGCCCCTCTTCGAGCGGTTCGGCCGGCGTGTCGTCCCGACAGCCACGGCCGCCGTTCTGGCAAGCCGAATCCGCGAGGCATTGGATGGAATTGCGGGAGCCCTTGATGAATTTCAGGCGACCACGCCACCGGTGCGGTTGACGGCACCTCCGACATTCGCATCGCGCTGGCTCGCGCCGCGGCTGTCACGCTATCCCTCGGCGGGTACGCCGCCCATCGAAGTCGACGTTTCCGCCGATATCCGTGATCCCAGCGCGTTTGACGTTGCCATTCGCACGGGCCGCGGTGGCTGGGAAGGGCTCGATGAATACCGGCTTATGCCGGTTGAAGCGACGCCGATGCTGGCGCCTTCCCTCCTTCGAACGAGGCGCCTGAACGAGCCGAATGCATTGGCCGATTTCAAGCTTTTACCGCATCCGGATTGGGAAGCGTGGTTTTGGAACGCTCGATCTGAGGTGCCGCAAACTCTGCAGTTTGTCACGGTCGATTACCCCACGCACGATCTGGACGCCAACGCGGCGATCGCAGGTGTCGGGGTCGCTCTGCTATCGCCCTCCTTATATCGGCCGCTTCTGGAACAGGGACTTCTGATCGCACCATTCCCATATGTGCTCAGCGGCCCGGCCTGGCATTTTGCGCTGATGCGAACTGACGACTCCCGCCTCGCGCCCAGACAGCTTTGTGCTTGGCTTTGTGAGCAAGCGCAAGAGTTCGCCTAACACGCCCTCGGTGCCTTCGCCGAAGCCGATGTCGCGCCCAAAGGGCCTCCCCGCGGGGGAGGCCCTCGCTGCGATCAATCGAGGATTTTGACAACCTTGCGCGTCTTCGGTTGAACGATAACGCGCTCATGATTGACGACCGCATAGGCGTAAGCCGGATTTTCAGGAACCGGCGTGACGACAACGGTCTCCGGAAGCGGCTGGCCTACGACAATTCGATCCTGCACGACGGCCTCGGAAGGAGGCATCGGCTGTTCCTGTACGTAGGTGATGACCTTCTGCGGCGGCGGATCGATTGCGGTGCCGACAATGGCACCCGTCACACCGCCGACGGCGGCGCCCACGGGGCCGCCGACAACAGCGCCGGTAACCGCGCCGCCCGCAGCCCCGGTAACCGTCGACGACTGCGCGAAGGCTGAACCAGCGAGAAGACCAAAGGCGGCGGCCGCTGTCACGATAAGTTTCGTACACATAGCATTCTCCTTTGCTTATCGGCTCCGAAGAGCTGAAAGGGGAATACGATTGGACACCGGAATGTTCCGCTTTTAGGGCTGATTGCCGCCATCACAAGTTGGAACCGCATTGACAAAATTCGTGAGTGACGAGTGCGAGAAGCGCCCTGACTTGGCTTCCGCAACGGCGGTCCCCGGCTGTATCAAACCAGGTTCCAAGCCTGGCAATAGGCGATCCAATGCAGCTTGCTAAAGGACCGCTCTCAGTCGCTGCATGACATGATCGAAGGTCCCGATGGGTGTCGGGCCTGACGGCTGCGATCGATCGGGCGACCGCTGCCACGTCACAGTTGACAAGGTGTTGCGGCATCGTTGGCCAAGACCGTCAGCGCGTCAGACAAATCCAATTTCCGATGAATCGAGCGTCGCGGGCCGATGATCTGAAACTGATGCGAAAATGATCCAGAAATGATGCGAAAATGAATTGGAAGCGTTGACATGTGAAATCTTCGAACTAGTTCCCGCTGAGACGCCGGGGCGTCCTTTGCTTACAGCGACCATATGGCTCTCCCGCGCTGTTCCGATCCGCAAGGATCGGTACGGCATGGTTTATTCGTGCGGATCGCGCCTCCAGTCACCTGATTGCGTAGCGGAAACTTGGATATCGTATGACCAGTATCACTGGACGCCTCGTCAAGGGAAGCATGTGGTTGAGCCTGTCTCGGACGATCGTGAACGGGCTTGCGACACTCAGCACTTTCGTCTTGGCGCGCTATCTGGCGCCCGCCGACTTCGGCGTGGTCGCCCTGGGCATGACGATACTGATGATCGTCACGACCGTTACCGAACTTTCCCTTTCCGAAGCGCTGATCCGGCATGCGGCGCCGGACGAATCCCATTTCAGCGCTGCCTGGACCCTCAACGCTGCGCGCGGACTGGCAATCTGCATCCTGTTTGCGATCTTTGCCTATCCGGCCGCCGCCCTCTTCAACGAGCCCAGACTGACGGGCGTCATGCTGGCGCTTGGCATCAGCATGCTGATGGGCGGCCTCACAAATCCGCGCCGCATCATGCTCCAGCGCGATCTGATCTTCTGGCAGGAGTTCGTGCTTGCGGTTTCGCAGAAATTCGCCGGTTTCGTCGCCTCCGTTGCGATTGCGGTGATCTATCAAAGCTATTGGGCGCTGGTCATCGGAACCCTCATAAGCCAGGCGACGAATGTCATCGTCTCCTATCTCGTGCTGCCGTTCCGGCCCACGATCACCTTCAAGCATATGCGGGAGTTCTTTTCCTTTTCCGCCTGGCTTACAGCCGGACAGATCGTCAGCACGCTCAATTGGCGCTTCGATTATCTGCTTGTCGGTAAGATGCTCGGCGGGATTCAGCTCGGTTACTATTCCGTCGGCAGCAACCTCGCCATGATGCCGACGCGGGAAGCGACCGCACCCCTCACGCAGACGATCTATCCGGCTTTTGCCGGCATTCATAACGACCCCGGCAGGCTCGCCGCCGCGTATCAGCGCGTGCAGGCGCTGGTTGCCGCCGTAGCACTTCCCGCCGGCATCGGGGTGGCGGTGACCGCCGATCCGCTGGTCAGGCTCGCGCTGGGCGACAAATGGGCACCTGTCATCTTCATCATCCAGTCGCTTGCCTCGGTCTTTGCGCTGCAGACGCTCGGCTCGCTGGTGCAGCCGCTCGGCATGGCCAAGGGCGAGACCCGGGTGCTCTTCGTCCGCGATACCCAGATGTTCTGCCTGCGGGTGCCGATCATGATTGGCGGCCTGATGCTCTATGGCCTGCCGGGCGTCATTGCCGGCCGGGTCTTCACCGGCCTCTTCAGCACCGCCGTCAACATGATGCTCGTGCGGCGCTTCACCGGCATCACCGTTGCGAAACAATTGTCGGTGAACCTTCGGGCGCTCGCAAGCGTCGCCGTGATGGCGGCCGGCGTATCGCTGGCATCGAGCCATCTGGCGCCGACGGACGACAAGCTCTTGCTCGTGACGCATCTCGCCATGCTGATCGTGCTTGGCGGCTTGCTCTATTGCGGTTCGACTTTCCTCCTCTGGAGGTTGATGAAGCGTCCGACCGGTCCCGAAACAGAGGTCCAAACCATACTCGGCAAAGTGCTGCCGAAATTGCGCCTTGCCTGAGAACGTTCGGCCAGGCCGGCCGAGCTGCCTTGTCATCTAAAGGGGAATGGGGAAATGACATTGCAATCAAATCGAGTCCTGATCGCGAAATTGGACGACATGATCCACGATTGCCTGAAAGACTACATCAGCCATGATGAGCCTTTGGCGATCCTCGACTTTCCCGATATCCGCAATTGTGGCGACTCCGCCATCTGGCTCGGCGAAATGGCCTATCTCAAGCGGAGATACGGCAAGCGGCCGACCTATGTCTCGCGGATCGACGATTTTTCACCCGAGCAACTCGAGCGGACCATGCCGACCGGTCCGATCTTCATTCATGGCGGCGGCAATTTCGGCGATATATGGGATGCGCATCAGGATTTCCGCGAACGGGTCCTGGAGCGGTTTCCCGATCGCCAGGTGATTCAGTTCCCGCAATCCATCCACTACAAGTCCGAGGCCCGCCTCGCCGAAAGCGCCCGCGTCATCGGACGGCACAAAAACTTCGTCTTGCTGGTGCGCGACGAGGAGTCGAAGGAGTTCGCCCTCAAGCATTTCGATTGCGAAGTGCGTCTTTGCCCGGATATGGCCTTTTCCATCGGAGCAATCCAGCCGCAGGAGCCGGAATTTCCCGTCCTTGCCATGCTGAGATCCGACCTCGAAAAAGTCGGAGATGCCAATCTCTCGGCCTATCCCGATATTCCGAAAGAGGACTGGACCACCGAATCCGCCAGACGGGTGCGCATCTCCAAGGCGCTTGGTGCGGCGACGGCCTTGCTCGCTCTCAAGCCGGCCGAAATACGGCTGCGCAAGCTCGATGCGGCGGCCCACAACAGGCTGGGTCGCGGCATCAGGCAGATCTCCCGCGGTCGGGCGCTCGTCACTGACCGGCTTCACGTCCATATCTGCTCGATCCTGCTCGGCCGGCCGCATGCGGTGCTGGACAACAGCTACGGCAAGATACGCAGGTTCATGGCCGCATTTTCCGGCGGCACCGATCTGGCATACCGGGCGACATCGCTCGAGGACGGGATCGCCTGGGCGCGCCACCAGGCCGATCAGACGCTCGTACCGGCCGCTTGAAACGCGGCCATCGGTGAATGCTCAGCCTCGTGGTTCTCGATCGCATGGATTCATGTCACCGTCGGCTGCTGGTGGCCGCGATTTGATTTCGCGGCATTTGCGGGATAAAGGGCTCCAGCGGATTGGCCATCCACGCTGAGAGCGCGGCGCCAAACGGCATAGCTGAACAAGACGACACGGCAGGACAGACATGGGCGACCAGAACGACGATTACATATATGACGAGGTGAGCGGCGAATGGCGGCCTGCTTCGGAGATTGCGGCGGAGGCCGCAAAAGCCGCGGAGGTCCGCGACGCATCAGGCAATGTTCTGGCGGACGGAGACTCCGTTGTCCTGGTAAAGGACCTCAAGGTGAAGGGCGCCGGGCAAACGCTCAAGCAGGGAACCGTCATCAGGTCGATCCGGCTCACCGACAATCCCGAGGAGATCGACTGCCGGCATGACACGATCAAGGGGCTGGTGCTGCGCACCGAATTCGTCCGCAAGCGCTGAACGGCGGGATCGGGGTTCCGCCCCCCTCGCCTCACGCGCGAATGCGATTTGATCTCCACCCTTACCGATCCAAAGGCAGCCGCGCAGCGTCTCGGCGCGGCTGCGGCGCGCAGCCCTACGTCTGCTGATGTCACCAGCGCAGCGTCGCAGCCAAACAGTGAGCGCTGTTTTTTCCAGCACATTGACCCCGAGGAACATTGGCCCGTTTCGGACGCCGTGGGTATCCCATCTGCGTCAAGATGACTGATGTCGTATGCAGCAGTTTTGGGGTAGTGCTCCCTCACGATAGAGTGTCAAGTAATAGCCTGGAAATATCCGAAATGTGGGATTGGTTCCCTATAGTCTTCTTTCCGCTCAAGCTTCTCGTGTTAGGCACGGGCATGTTCTTCGCCGTCAAATGGCATCGCGATCAAGAGAAGAAGAAGTAACTAAACCAGCGGACCGTAAGCGTCCGCTGAAGTCGCAATCGCATTCTTCAGCTTGGCGACGCGATTCCGACAAAAGCGTCTTTATGATCTACCACAGCTCGTCCTCCTGTGAGGAGGATCGGCTCGGCCTACCCGGGCAACCCTCGCAAGACCGGTGTAGGGCGAGCAAACTCCGGCCACGAAGACGGACATTCGGTCTTGCGCCAAACATCGACGGCGCCTTTATGAAGATTATGCGAAAGATTTCCCTGGCTACGAGTTCGGAGCGGAACACCCGCGCGTGAGACCAGTTTCCTTATCTACAAGATGAGGAGATTTTCGAAATGACCTGGACTGGCACTTGGCGCAATCAATATGACTCTACGCTGACGATCATCGAGGATCGGGATGGGCTGATCAAAGGCACGTTCAAGACTGCTCTGCAGGATAGTGCTTTCTTTGGCCATGAACTGCAGGCAACGGGTGTTTGGTTCGATGATTGCATTAATTTCGCCTTTGGTGTGGCGGGAGACGGTCCGACGTCAATCTGCTCATTCACTGGAATGTTGCGAGAGGACAAGCTCCAAACAGTGTGGCACGTCGTAACCAGCGCGAAGGTCGGAAAGTCGGGTCAGGCTGAGAAGCTTGGGTGGGCTCATTCGGTGCAGACGAATGTCGATACATTCGAACGGCGCACCTGACGCCCCGGGGCGTCAAAAGATGCTGGTATGCGTGATCCCCTCAACCGACTATACCGGTTGACGCCTCTTGAGACAGAATCGAGGATCGACGCCATTCCGTCGTTCCGCCGGGGCACGCGTGCGCCTTCATGAGGAAAAAACGCTGATCCACGCCGTGCCAAGATTGCGGTACTTGGCACGGTCGTGGCGGGGATCAATTTGGCTGTCGATTGTGACGTCGCCTACTGCTGTGCGGGTGCGGGCTGCTGCCCAGGCTCGGATTTCTGAATCTTGTCCTGAACTCTCTTAACGAGCGCCGGATCCTTCTGTGCTGCCGTGAGAATCGCGTTGTACTCGTCTACCGACATGCCCGGAGAGGTCTGGACGGCCTGTACCATCTGTTTGCTTGCCTCGGTCTGCAGCTGCTGCTTCGCGGTCGCGTCCGACGTTGCTCCGATCTTGGCCGAGTATTCCTGCCTGATCTTGTCCACCTGCAGATACGCGACTGCAAAAGCCTCGATCTTTTGATCGCTGACGGTGGCAGCTGTCCCGCTGCTATTGGGTTGTGCTTGGGTGGGCTGGTTCTCTTGTGTCGCCTGCTGCGCAAATGCGGGATTGGTGACAAATAGCAAGCCCAAGACCGTGGCAGTTGCCGATGCGGCAGAGATATAACGAGTGATCATCTTGATTCCTCTTCGATAGTGCGGGGGAACACCTCTTTAAGTGGCGTAGAGCGAAAGGCGGCATATCGCAGTGATTTAGCCGCTGGTTAGGGTTGAGGACCGATCCGGCGACAATGTGGCCGCCAAACGTTTTCTATGGGGCAATAGTAGGGCGATCTGCCGACCCGGAACGGCGGCGTTGTGGCTTCGCGATTTGAGAATATCGGAGCACAGCGGATGCGCACAATTCTCAAAATACCGGTTTCGATGGTTTGATAGCGATAAAATCGCGGTCGATATATCCGAGCTTCATATAGATGTGAGCTTCGTATGCCGCCACGATAAAGGCATCCCGCGCGATCTCCGGATTGGAATTACCCTCGACAGAGGCGCGACAGATGATCAACGCGTCCTGATAGGCCTGATCCTCCTCGACGGGCCAATCCGCCAACAGACAGTCGAGTGCTTCCGAACTGCTGTTGATCGCCCGCAACTCGCCGACGCACTGCAGCAGGATATTTACAGGTCTCTGCCATATTCCATACATCACCATAATCGACCTCTGGTGCTGAAACGGAATCGATGGTGTCTTTGTTCCTGCGGGGAGAGATACGGCAGTCAGCGGCCACCTATCAGGCGAAACGAACTATCCACGCAATGAGGAGTGTGTCGGTTAGCAGTGCAATCACCAGAAGGAGGCCTATGAGCTTTCGTCGCTCTACCGTCTCCTTGGATTCAATTTTGAAAGCCGCTTTGTAAGCGTTTCGATGTCTCGGTCACTTACCGGTCTAACAGAGTTTCGAGGGCGCGTCATATTGACCAGGCCGCATGTGACGAAAATGAAAAATAATAGCAGATAAGGGGCCATCTCAAACGCAGCCTTTTGCGGTTCAGCCATTTGCAATTTCTCGTTAGATAAACAGCTTTGTCGGTCCATCGCAATTGAGAGCCGCTTGAGCCTCCGGCGGTTCCGAATTGCCAGGCAATTTTGCGCCAGTTACACCTCCGCCTGCTTTTCAGACCTTGTTAACCGTATGGATAAGCATGGCTCTTTCACTATATTGAACTTAAAAGCGCAAATACTTCCGTTAGTCATTTCTTCGAAATATTCATGATATGCTGAAGCGCCGACCTCGCGGTCGCGCAAGCTGGCGGTACCGCAGATCCAATAGATAGATTAAGGGTGAGTATGCCGAGGCTATTGTCGCGGACAGCACCGCCTCGCCTTTCCGCAATCGGTCCGAAGTGATCATGCCGAACAATTTAAAGGCTGTTTGACTGGCATCAAGCGCAAAATAGCTCTCCCAGGACTGGAGAAAGACAACCTGTCGCCTATTTCCCATCGAAAATCACAACAACCGGGAAGGAAACTTGCAATGGCAAAGAACACGATCTGCCTGTGGTACGACAAGGACGCCGAAGCCGCTGCCCGCTTCTATGTCGAAACCTTTCCAGATAGTGCGATGGGCGCCGTCATCCGAGCTCCCGGCGACTATCCGGAAGGCAAGCAAGGCGATGTGCTGGTCGTTGAGTTTACGGTAGCGGGCATTCCCTGCGTTGGGCTGAACGGTGGTCCCGTATTCAAACATAATGAAGCCTTCTCCTTTCAGATCGCCACCGAAGATCAGGAAGAGACGGATCGCTACTGGAACGCCATTGTTAACAATGGCGGCCAGGAAAGCGAGTGTGGCTGGTGCAAGGATAGATGGGGTGTTTCCTGGCAGATCACACCGCGCATCCTGATGGAAGCACTCGCAGTTGGCGGCGATGAGGCAAAACGCGCCTTCGATGCGATGATGACCATGCGCAAGATCGACGTCGCTGCGATCGAGGCTGCCAGACGCGGCTGAGCCCGTTCGACGGCACGCGAACACCGACCGGCGTTCGGACTCGGCCGCACGGGGCCGACGGCCCGGCAAACCAGCCGGATATACTGACGAGGGCTGCATCTGCCGCCCCAGCCAGTGGCGCAGCCGCGCAGGAGAAAGGCGCGGCCTTCCGTGCGCGATCCATATCTGCTGAGCGGCACCACATCACCTGGGACACGGGCGAAATCGGCATCGCCGGCAGCACCACTTGGATGAAGCGTCGGGCGTGGCCTGAAGCATATGTGTCGCGAGAGCCGGGAGGGGAGACAACTCTTCGGCCCGTGTCAGCCCCTAAGGATGCGTTTTCTTGGTAATTGCGCCGCACTGAAGCTCGATCGCCTCGCCATTTATCGCGCTATCGGAGCGGAACGCCCGCTCCTCAAAAACGCTTTCTACCGATGCCTTCCAATTATGTCGGTGTCATCCTTTCGAATGGCGACCGGTACGGCGTGTTCAGCCAGATCACCGGCCATCCCATTGCACAAGCCGGATCGTCGATGATGTTCGATGGCGAAGTTTGACAGGTTCAACGAGCAGATGCTGGGCCAAGCTTCACTTTCGCCTTGCCCAGCGACGTTCCGGATGCTGAGGCTTGCTCCCCACGCGATATTCCCCTCGCCGTCATTTTGCGCGATGTCTTCTCGGCTGGAGAGCCTCATAGAGGCATTAGGCGCCGCCGGAAACTCACGCCTGCTCGGCTGGGAGATAACAAGCTTGCTCATGAAAACCCTGGCAGCTGTCAGGGTTTTCATCCATTGCATATCGGGCGAAAAGCCGAGGCGAAAGTTCACACCTGCCGTGAACCGTTCGGAGACGAGCCTCGTTCCTCCTATTGAAATATTGATCCTACAGCCAAAACCCTGACAGCTGTCAGGGTTTTGATGAAGGACATGAACGGTCAGCGGCGGCCCGAAAGACGTGGAGCGTCAGCGCTTGCCATTTCGCTTCTCGACGTGAATAGTCCAAGCCTATGTCGCTCACCTCATGCGGTTCGATACTCAAGCTTGCTCCATGCCAGCCATCGATCCGGCGAAAGTGAAGCGCCGTACAAAACCGCTGTGGTTGGACAGGCGAAAGGGGAGGCTGTTTGAAGCTCGATCCACATTTTATAGCCGAAACTGACGGATGGCTTGTCACTCATCGCGCAGATTCGGCTCTCCCCGGCTATCTTATTATCAGCTCTAAAAACTTTGCCACCGATTTATCGGAATTGTCCGCGGGCACCTTGCAGGAGCTCGGCCCCTTGCTGGCACGAGTACAGACCAACCTGAGACAGCGGCTGAGTGCGCGACGTGTCTATATAAGCCGCTATGGGCACATTCCCGACTATACGATCCACTTCCATGTGATCCCGATCTACGATTGGGTCGAGGAGCTCTTCTGGCAAGATCCCCGCTATCGGGTGCTGGAAAGTCTTACAGAAGGGCAGGGGAACTCGGAAACGGATGGCGCGGAGCTAACCCTCTATGTATGGCGTGAATTCTGCGAACGCGCCGACCCGCCGCCCGCCACAGGACGGACTGTCGCCGAGGCTATCCGGCTTCTGCGCAAGTCGATGAATTCCAGCCCTTCGTTGTGAACCCCGGCCGCCAATTTTGATCGACTGATCTCGAATAGATATCGCGCCCTCTGAATTTGAGAGTTCGAACGACGGTTGATGTTGAGACAGCAAAGCTCGGTGCAAGGGTTGGAGCATTGAGTCATGGGCGGATGGCCCCAGACTGCCGAGCCGGCCGAAGTCTCGACGCCGGACCTTTCCGTAACCGCCGTGGGCCGATATCAGCACGGCCCCTCCCGGTTCTCACGACAAAAGAACTAGAAACAAAGGTTTCAATACCGCGGATGCAACAGAAATGTCGAAAAGCCCTGTAGCTCACTCACTGATGGCTAAGATCTAGGCTGGCACTTCAGCAAGGTGCGGCGGAACGCACTTCGACCACCATATTTACTCACAATTTACCCATATGGTAGCGAATTTCGCATCCATATAACATAATGTTTTTGCTAGACATTTCTTTGTATATGGAACAGAAGAAAACACTTTCTTCCGTTAGCTATATACGCGTTCGGGACTAGAAGTGATATGGACTTTCTAAGCTGAAAAGTCGTCCTAGCATGATGTCAGCCTTGACGTGATCTGACCTGCTTCGACAAATATGCCTCCCAAAGGTATCTGCTTTTTTCCGCTATAAAAGGCATATTTGCGTTCTTGCACAAAGAACGTATCGGCTTGCCTGGGCAAACCAACTATTGGGGGCGCGACAAAGTGCACGTTCTTTCCGTCGCGCCTGGATGTGGCAGTTTCTTGTAGGGCTTTATCGCGATCGCCGCGGCCGGAACAACGCCGCCACGGCAATAACCGTCGCAATGACGCCGCCCGTCGCGCAGAGCCAGAACGCGAGACGAACACCGCTCGCCAGATCGCCGGACGATACCTCGCCATCTGCGAGACCGGCATGCGCATTGGCAAAACCAACGAGGACGGCAAGGCCAACGGCGTTTCCTATGTTCATCGTGGTTGACGCCATCCCTGATGCGACACCCTGTTCGCGATCCGGCACTCCGGAACCCGCAATAATCCACATTGCCGTCCACACGACGCCCTGACCAATTCCCGAAACGAGCAGACCGGGAACGATGGCTGTGTAGCTGCTCTCAGGCCATGCCCCGGCAATCATGATAGCCGTGCCCGCCGCCCCCACCAGCATTCCCGCGATCAATGTCGATCGCGCCGAAATGCGTGAGGCATAACGCTCGCCGATTTGAGTACCGGCGGCAATCGCAAGCGAGGGAACCAGAAAGGCAAGGCCCGTCTCCGAGGCTGTGAAATGGTGAATATCCTGAAACAGCACTGTCAGAAAATAAGGCAGGGCTCCAAACGTACCCATGTAGAGGAAGGTGATAGCCATGCTCGTCACAAGCATACGATTGCCAAACAGCCTGAGAGGCATCAATGGATCGCGACTTTGCGATTCGATGATCATGAATGCCAGCAGCAGAAGCGCCGAAAGAGCGAAAGTGCAGAGAATCGGTGCGGCATTCCACCCGAACACCGGTCCCTGCACGAGCGCAAATACCAGCAGCGTGGCGCCTCCGGTAACCGTCAGCGCTCCCGGCAAGTCGAAGGAGCGGCCATGAGACACGTGAGGATCTCGCGGGATAACGAAGAAGGCTGCGACGATTGCAATCAAGGCGAGGAAGACATTGACGAAAAACACCGACGGCCAGCCAAAAGCGCTCGTTAGAAAACCGCCGGCAAGCGATCCGATCGTAAGACCGCTGGCACCGGCCCCTCCCCAGACTGCCAGAGCCCGGTTGCGCGCCGCTCCCTCTGAAAACAGCCGGTTGACGAGGGAGAGCGTGGCAGGAAAGAGAAAAGCGCCGCCGATCCCCTGGACGGCTCGCGCTGCGATGATGACTGCAGGCTCCCAGGCCAATCCCCCCACCAACGAGGACGCCGCATAGAGCCCGAGGGCCGTGATGAACAATCGCCGTTGGCCGATAAGATCCGCCGCACGCCCGCCGAATAGCAGAAAGCCGCCGCAAAAGACCGTGTAGGCACTGACGACCCACTGCAGCGTCTGACCTGAGAAGCTGAGGCCCTCGCCGATTTTCGGCAGGGCCACGAAGACGATGTTGATATCGAGCGAGATGATCAACTGTGCGAATGCGAGGAGCGCGAGCGCAGCCGCCCGGTTGAAATTCGCCGCGCCGGTTCCGACTGATGGTCTTTCTGCAATGTGATCCATTTATCCTCTCCGTCGATTCTTTGTCGATCAACAAATAATGTGAGGCTTGCATAGCCGAGTCAAGATGATTATTTGTTGAACGACAAAGATTGAGGCTCGGTATGGCAGGAAGACCGCGGGAATTCGATCGTGATGAGGCGCTGGCCAAAGCCCGTGACCTCTTCTGGGAGCGAGGTTACGAAGGCGTCTCGATGTCCGACCTCGTCGATGCCATGGGCATCGCTTCGGCACGCATCTACGCTGCTTTCGAATCGAAAGAGGCCCTGTTCCAAGAAGCAGTTACGCTGTACGCCTCCGGGGAGGGTGGATTCGCCACGCGTGCCTTGGCCGAGGAGCCGAATGTCTTCGATGCCTTCAAGCGGCTTCTGCGCGATGCGGTCTCGCTCTACACCCGTCCAAATCAGCCGCATGGCTGCATGATCGTGATGGCGGCCACCAACTATACGATCCATAACCAGGCCGTTCGAAGACGGCTCGGCACATACCGCCGGGACCGCGCTGCATCCCTACATGAGCGTCTGAAGAAGGCGTCGGAGAACGGCGAGCTGAAACCCGACGCGGACCCGCGCGCCCTGGCGGAATTCTACGCCGCCTTTCTCCACGGCTTATCGGTGCAAGCGGCCGACGGGGTGCCAAGAGACGTCCTGCTGTCTACATTGTCTCACGCGCTGATGCCGTTGAAGAGCGCCATATCCGTGAAGGCTGACAATGTCTGAAACGATTGCCGCCGGCGTGCCACATTCTCGACAGTGAGAACTTCAATCAACGGGGAGCGAATTCATGTCAGCCTCGCTGCCCTTGCGGAACTGGCTCGGTGGAGCACCGATAATACGCTTGAAGGCACGGCTGAACGATGCCTCTGCGTCGTAGCCCAACCTCTGCGCGACCACGGACACACGCATTCCATTGCGCAGCCATTGAAGAGCTTGGTACATGCGCACCCTGGCCACGTAGCGCGCCGGCGTTTCACCCACGACTTTCAGGAAGCGCTCGGCGAAACCCGACCGAGAGATGCCCATCAGGTTCGCAAGTGCTGCCAAGCTCCAGTCACGATCCGGTTCGAGGTGAATCGCAGCCAGTACGCGGCCGATTTCGGGGTTGCGCACCGCGGCAATCCAGCCGGTTGTATCGCCGCAGCCATGTTCGACCCACGTCCTGATCAGCGTCGCGGTCAACACATCCGCGAGCCTGGCCAGTATCCCTCCCGCGCCGACCCGATCCATTTGCACTTCACGCGTCATGGCATCGAGCAAATGCGGGATCGCCGGCTCGTTCTTCGCCAGATCGCTGGTGAGCATCGTGTCAGGCATCAACCGCAGCAACGGATGAAGATTGTCGATATTGAAGCGCATCGCCGCGGTCAAAGCCACCGTTCCCCCACAGGCATCGGGGCACTGGAGATCGAAGACGTCCTGGCAGACTTCCTTGCGGTCAAATTGCTCGAAAGGCACCGGCGGAATGCCTGGTTCGCTTGCAATCATATGCGCATTGCCACGCGGCAGAAGTGCAGCATCGCCGGGTCCCAACTGGAGCCAATCGCCTGACGGCGCCTGAAGCCATGCGGAACCGGACGAAATGAAATGCAATCTCGCCGACAGCTGCGGCGCAAAATAGGTCGCCCATGGCTCCGAAAGCCGGCAGCGCCCATATTCAACGCCGTCGAGCCGCAAGCCTCTCAGCATCTCGCTCAGAGCATCATGAGTCTCGCCAATACTGTCTTTGGACGAATAGTCAAGCATCTCGGATTTCCTAGCATGGAAAGTACAGACTGTCACGACTACCTTTTGCCAGATGGCATCGACAGCACGCCAAGATATCTTAAAATAGGACTGCACCCCATGGCAGAGAGCGATTTCAAGCCCAAACCGTCCCTTCACAACCAGCCGACGGCAGAGACATCCCAAAGACCAAGATGGGATGCCGTCGTCGCCCTGGCGCTCGGCGTCTTCGGTCTCGTTACGGCGGAATTTCTGCCGGCCAGCCTGCTCACTCCAATATCTTCCGATCTAGGTCTCTCTGCCGGGGAGACCGGCCAAACGGTGACTGCAACGGCTGTCGTCGCCGCATTTGCAGGCCCGGGTATCGTCATAGCCACCCGAAGTTTCGACCGCCGCCGTGTGCTCTTTAGCCTTACTGCTCTTCTGATCCTTTCCTGCGTCCTGGCAGCAACCGCCAACAATTTGATTTTGCTTCTCCTATCGCGAGTTCTGCTTGGAGTCGGGCTTGGCGGCTTCTGGGCAATGGCCGGTGCGCTTGCAATGCGGCTGGTCCCAATCGAACATCTCCCCCGAGCAATGGCGATGATCTTTACCGGCGTCTCCCTCGCCACCGTCACGGCGGCACCGATCGGCTCCTATGTGGGATCAACCCTTGGATGGAGAGCGTCCTTCGTCCTCGCAGGAGCTGTCGGCGTGCTTGCATTGATTGCCCAGGCTATCACCGTGCCATCGTTACCACCGGCAGGTCACGCAGGCTTGTCGACGCTCGGCGCCGTTCTGACGCGGCCCAAGATCCGGGTGGGTCTGATCACGACACTTCTCGTCGTTGCAGGCCATTTTGCCGGCTTCACTTATATCCGCCCCTATCTGGAAGGTATCGCCCACCTCAACGTCGAGATGGTGTCGCTGGTGCTTCTCGCTTACGGCGTCAGTGGTTTCTTCGGCAATATTGTCGGTGGCATGATTGCGGAGCGCAGCTCTGCTATTGGCACCGTCTTCTCGTCGAGCCTGATCGCCGTTGCCGCCGCTATCTTCGTGACCGTGGGTGCGTCCGAGCTCGCCGCGATTGTCGGAGTCGCCATTTGGGGTTTCGCCTTCGGCGCATTTCCCGTCTCCATCCAGAGCTACATCACGCGTGCCGCGCCGGACGAAGCTGAAAGCGCAGGAGCATTGCTCCTAACTGCTTTCCAGGTCGCTATTTCCAGCGGCGCGGTCCTGGGCGGCATACTGATCGACTTGCAGGGACCGCTTGGTGTCATGTCGTTCCTTGGAGCCGCATGCCTTGCGGGAACTGTGTTGATGGCAGCGCGGGGCGGCAAGCAGACCTCCCTTGTTCAAAGCTGACGAGCGAGACCGCAGGTCTGCCTCGATAATCGATGGCGACTTTCGGGCCGCGGACAGGCAGCGATCGTAAACACCCTCGGTTGCCCAGCGGAAAATCAACTGGCAAGATCACGAAAGAGAAGGGGAGGGAACAATGTCATCCCTCTCGCAAAAGGCAGAGATATGCGATCTTCGCTCGTATCGACTCTCAATCCGGCGCTCCCTTCCCATGGGCATCACCGGAGCATTACAAATTTGTAAGCATGCTATTCATTTTCAGTTAAGGCGAATTGGGGCATCAAAGTCAGGCGTTATCGCGCAGCATCAACCCCCAATGCTTACGAGGACCGATATGAAAAACCTGCTTCTTGCTTCCGCCATAGCCCTGGCATCCGTCGTTGCCGTTAGTGCTCCGTCCCAGGCGGCTCCGTTCCACCGCCATCATCATCGTGACTGCTTCGTCAAGACCGTGAAGCACAAGGTTCATGGTCATTGGGTTATTCGCAAGGAACGCGTCTGCCGTTAAGTCCGCATTTGTGATCGAACATCTTCGATCGCATCCCTCGGCCACAGCTCAATACTCCGGCTGTGGCCCTATTGTTTGTGGGAAAGACAAGCGGTCAATCTGTCGTCGCGCCAACCCCGTCCTGGCCCGCAGCAAACAGAGCATATCCAGAAGCGATGAGTTCATGAGGCTTTTCCCGTCACATAGTCGCCATGGCCGTTTGCTCTGAGCAAAGCGATAATTGCCGGCCCGACAGAGAACTCGCCGCGCTTCGCCTTCATCGTGAGGTCCCGCAGGTAGGCACCGGCGGAATTGATGTGTCCCGACCGCTCAAGAATGCAGGCGACCGTTGTTGCGGCATTCTCAGCTCCCATCGTTTCGCAGGCTTCCTGATAGGCCGAAGGGCTGACGCCCAGCATCGATCGAACCACGACTGCGGCAGACATCAGCTCCCGCCAATTGCCGATGGCCCCATTCGGCCCGTAGGCAGTAATTTCCGGGCAAGCTTTCAGCACCAAACCCAATGGGAACGTTCGCATCGTCTCGCTGTGCAGCCGGCTTTTCCTCTCGGGCATCGCTCCCAGCTCTTTTCGAGAGCTTGGTTCAAGTTCATAAATGGATTCGGGATTCGAACTCTGTATGTGACGCTCAATATGAGCATCATTGGTGCTATTTTTTGTAGCTTTTTGCTGGTTTTCCAGAAGGTTGACGATCTCGTTTCGCAGAAGCTCCATCTCTTCGAGGATGCCGGCAACCTCTGACATCGTGGGAGAGCGCGGAATGTGCCCGACGAGGCGGGTATAAACATCTTCGATCATTGCCCAGTTGCCCGCGACACCTTCCTCGATCGCGGCCGTAATGAGCTTTCGCACATCGCGCCGGCAGATCGTCAGGCTTTCCTTGGCACGTCGGAATGCGAGGCGATCTGCTGCCACCTTCTGCGCCATGCCTGCAAGTTCCTCTGCCCGCAGCAGAAGCGGCGAGATGTCGAAGCCGAAAGCGTTCTCGATTTCACCCGTCCTGTCCTTCCTGGCATAGCGCTTGCCATTGGCGCTGTCCTTGCGAACGATCAGTCCAGCCTCGACGAGAAGCGCGAGATGCCTGCGAAGCGTAGCCCCGGCAATGCCGTGGGCGCGCAAGGTCAGCTGCGCATTGGAAGGGAAGACGATAAGCTGCGCATCCTGGCGCAGCTCGTTATCGGGATAAAAACTCAGCAATGCATCGAGCACCGCCAGGCTACGATCCTGCAATCCCAGCAGCTCTCTGGCCTCGGACGCATCCCGAAAGACCTTCCACTTGTCAGCCGTCTTGCCAGGCGCGATTTCAGCCGTAGCGACCTGCCGCAGCACCAGGGCAAGCGACATCGGCCGCCGCCCAAAGGGCGTCGTTACACTTCCATTCTGCATTTCCCTCACCCTCGTAAGGCAAAAGAAATCCGCTCACCAAAAAAACGGTGCCAAAAACTCTTGACTGGGATTCGTGGAAATGCGATTCTTCAGTTGCTACATTGAAGAGAAGGCTTCCACGACGGCAACGTTTGGGGGCCTTTTTTCTTTTGCTAGACTTCCTTTCCGATCTGAAAAAACCCTGACAGGTGTCAGGGGTTACGACTTTTTCCGGCGAGTGAAGCGCTCGACCAGGTCGGGCAACTCCTCCTCGATAAACTTTATGAATTCTGTTCCCAGCTTACCCTCGCCGGAGATCCGCATCTCACGCGGCGATATCACGCACGCTCCCAGCCTCGTTCCCGACGCATCGGAAATCGGCACCTGGGTGTTGCGAGAACCGGCGCGGGGCTTGATCGCATTCAACGCCAGCTGGAATCTTTCGTCCGAGGTTTCCTTTGTCTCATTTGCATCGGACAGGGCGGCGCGAACCACCTGCAGCGCATCCGGCTGTGCGGAAACGGCCTTGACCAGTTCCAGCCAACGTGGACGGCCGACTTTCGGCGCTCTGCCGATCGCTTCGATCACATCGGCCGGAATTGCCCGATAGACGCTGCGCATCCGCGCCAGCTCGGCATCCTCGATCGAGAGTGCCGCATAGATGTGCCGCGCCTTGATGCCGGCATCGTCCATGCGCGAGGCGAACAACGCGCGCTCGATCCATGTCAGATCCTGCCTGTTGGCATTCTCGATGCCCTGCGCGAGAACGAGATCGAGATCCGAAATCTCGACTTCTATGGCCCGGACGCTACGGCCGAGCTCTAGAGCAGCTCGCCATCTGCGATGACCATAGACCACCTGATATCGGTCGGCCGAAGACGGATGTCTCCGGACCTGGATCGGAACCTTCTGGCCTTCCTCCTCGATCGAGCGCTTGAATGTCTCGAAATCATGCGGATTGTCGTCCGGCAGACGATCCGGATAGGGGGATGGATCGATGATGTGAGGATCCAGATCCTGGATCCAGCCTTCACCGGATTCGACGATGGCCCGCAACCGGTCACGTTCCGCGCGAATGTCGCCAATGGCACGATGCGCGGCCCCGATGACGCCTGCGCCGACACGACCGGGCTGTGCTGCGGGGGCAGGGGCAGGCGAAGGCTGTTCAATAGCAGCGTCGCTACCTTCCAACTCGGCAGAAAGAAGACCGAAACTTGCGACGATCGATTTCCTTGGGCTCTTGCTCATCCACGCCCCCAACTTGCGTTGATGAGTTGAACGATCGCCTCGTTGACCGCATCCACGGCTTCCCGCGCGCGCTTCTGCGTATCGCGACCGATCTGGCCCATCTCGAGTTCGTAAACGGAGCGTTTGGCAAGACCGGCAGCCTCGACGGCAGTGCTTTCGATCGCCGTCGGCAACAGGACATCGGAACCGAACAGATGGCGCAGCATTGCAACCACCTGCGACTGCGGCGCGTCGTTTGGATCGTGGCGCGTGACCAGATAGCGAATGAAGTCCTGGTCGAGCTGGGCGCCGCTTTCATTGAGCACGTTGATCAGATCGCCCATCATCAGCAGGAATTGGCTCATCGACGCGACATCCAGCATGGCCGGATGCACGGTGATGATCATGCTTGTCGCCGCGTAGATCGCGCTCAGCGTCAGGAAGCCGAGCGAAGGAGGCGTATCCAGGATGACGATATCGTAATCTGCTTCGACTTCGGCAAGCGCAAGCTTGAGCCGCTCGAAAAAGATGGCGCCGGCACCCGATTTCTGCGCCAGAACACGAGGGGTCTCATGTTCATATTCCATGACCTCCAGATTGCCCGGAATGAGGTCGATGCCATCGAAATAGGTCTTGCGGATGATCTCGCGGATCGACCGTCTTTCGGACTGGTCATATCTCAAGGCTGCATAGATGGTTTCGTTTGCACCGACATCGACTTCCGGCTGCGCTCCGAACATGGCCGAAAGCGACGCTTGCGGATCGAGGTCGAGCGCAAGGACGCGATAGCCGTGAAGCGCAAGATAATGCGCGAGATGAACGCTGGTGGTCGTCTTGGCGCTGCCGCCCTTGAAATTGGCGATCGCCAACACTTGAAGATGTTCGCCCGGGCGGCGGCGCGGCAGGAACCGCAGGGCATCGGACGGCTTCTGCTTTGCAAACAATTCACGCAATTCATTGATCTGTGCGAGTGTGTAGACCCGATGGTTGTTCTCCAACCGGCTCGGCGAAGGCCCCCGTCCCTCGCTCGACATCAGTTTCAGGGTCGAATCCGGGATCGATGTCAGCTTGGACACTTCATTGGTCAGGAACTGCCGGAGTATTTTTTCGGACTTCGGCGGATACATCCGGGTTCTGAGCTGCTGCAACTGGCCCGACAGCAGGTTTGCATGGCGCGCAATTTTGCCGCCTGCATCTTCCTTGGAAGGAGCTATTGTCTCCATGCGCTCTGCTATCGCCATTTGTCCCTCTTGGCGGCTCAATGCCGGTTTGCCGACCTATGCCCGACAAAAGGTAGAACACGATTCTGTCAGACCGTCCAGAGATTAAGGCGTAATGGCTGATCAGCGTATGACGAAATCATGTCAGGCTGAAGATATTTAGCTATTTGATTCCATTATATTTATTTCGTCGCATCGTAACAGTTGCCCGATACGTTTACTCACACTTTTGGTAGCAAAACGCGAGATATAACTGAATTGGCAACGCTCTCGATATCGGTGCGGACGGCACGGCTGGAGCGAATCACTGCCCTCGGCGGGCAATGTCGTTCAGGCTGTAAGGCGCTTGGCGCCATGGGCAAGAGCCAGTGCCTCGAGCTCTTCATGAAGTGATTCCGCAAAACTGCGCAGCACCGTCAGCTCGAAATCATCCGCACCGGTGCGCGTGAGCTGGATGGAGATGTGACCAAAGAGCGTCATCGCCGTGCTTCCCACAGGAAAGGCTGATGGATGCAGATCGACCGCCGTGCCTTTGTTGAGCACTCGAGTGGCATTGAGGCCCGAGACGCGGATACGGATACGGCCATGGCTCTGGTCGCAGATGAAGGCGCGGCCCGCAAGCGCTCCGGTCAATGCCCGCAGGTGAATATCGGAAAGCCGATCATTGCCGGTGATGAACCATTGCCGGTACCCGGCCGGGCGCACGGAGCTTTCCTTGAGGCCGGCCGCCAGAAGATGCGCCTCGATCTCCTCTCTCGTCGTCGTGCCCATCACATGCAGGAGGTGCCTCTCGGGCAGGGCTTCCAGCCGGATGGTGTCGCCACCCACAGTGGCCTTGCCGGCCAGAACCGGTCTATATATGGGCAAATCAGGCATGGAGCTTCTCGTTCTGAGGGTCGACGAAGACGGGGCTGCAGATCACCGCGTTCGTGTATTCATCTCTAAGGCCGTTCCAGACGGTGATCTTCTCGCCGATGCGCTCCGGTCCGTTCTTGACCAGGGCCAACCCGATCGTATGACCGAGGGTCGGTGAAAAGGCGCTTGACGTGACATAGCCCTGGTCGTTTTCGAGCGCCGCCGCCGCGCCATCCGCAAGGATATGAGCGCCGGTGCGGAAACTCGTGGCCGCATCCAGCGGCTTGATGCCGACGAGGCGCGGACGATCGGCGGCCTGAAGCCCCTCGCGGGCAAGCATCGCCTTGCCGATGAAATCGGGCTTCGTCGTCGAGACCATTCGGGCAAAGCCGAGATCGCCTGGCGTCACCGTGCCGTTGATCTCGGCATGGGTGACATGGCCTTTCTCGATGCGCAGGACGCCGAGTGCTTCGGCGCCATAGGGGCAGATCTCATGTTTCTGGCCCGCCTGCATGATGGCATCGGCGACGGACTCGCCAAAGGCCGCCGGCACCCCAAGTTCGTAGGCAAGCTCGCCGGAAAAGGATATGCGGAAAAGCCGGCCCTCGAGCTTGCCCCCGAATAGCGAAACCGTGCGTGCGCTCATGAAGGGGAAGGCGGCATCGGAGATGTCCTCGTCGACGATCTCGGAAAGGATCGCCCGCGATTTCGGGCCTGCTACCGCCATCTGCGCCCATTGGTCGGTCGAGGAGGCAAAATAGACCTCGAGCTCGGGCCAGAGCGTCTGGGCGCAGAATTCCAGATGCGTCAGCACGCCAGCGGCAAGCGCCGTCGTCGTAGTCATGAAGAAATGATCGTCGCTCAATCGGCTGGTGGTGCCGTCGTCATAGATCATGCCGTCTTCGCGCAGCATGATGCCGTAGCGTGCCTTGCCGACGGGCAGCTTGGCAAAGCCGTTGCAGTAGATGCGGTCGAGGAAGGTCGCCGCGTCCCTGCCGAAGATCTCGATCTTGCCGAGCGTCGACACATCGCAGATGCCGGCATTCCTGCGGATGTTCAGCACTTCGCGATCCACACTTTCGCGCCAGGTTTTTTCACCCTCGCGCGGAAACCAGGAGGAGCGATACCAAAGGCCGGTCTCCACGAAGATCGCGCCATTCTTCTTTGCCCACTGGTGTAAAGGGGATTTGCGCGCGGGTTGGAAGTGCTTGCCGCGCGAGGCGCCCGTCAGCGCCCCGAAAGAGACCGGCGTATAGAAGGGACGAAACGTCGTGGTGCTGACTTCGGCCGGGGAGACACCGCGGGCCTCGGCGAGGATGCCAATGGCATTGATATTGGAGAGCTTGCCCTGATCGGTCGCCATGCCATTGGTCGTATAGCGCTTGGCAAGCTCGACATCGCCATAGCCTTCGCGAACGGCAAGGCCGAGATCCTTGAGGTGCACGTCGTTCTGATAGTCGACGAAAGCCTTGCCCTTGCCGCCGTTGACGAACCAGAGTGGCTTGGCAGCCGGCAATGTCTCCTCCGTTGACGCAAAGGCGGGGGCGATCTCTCCGAAGCCGATTGCCTCCAGTGCCTCGGCAGCTTTGATTGCTCCGTCGCCAAGGCAGCTATCGGTGGAGGCAAGGCCAGCCGCGGAGCCGGCAATCAGCAGGCCATCCTGTCTTTCCGGCGCGAGGAAGGCCGCATGCTTTTCCGACCAGACCGGCTTGGCACCGCGATGGCAGGCGAGATGGATGATCGGGCTCCAGCCGCCGGACATGGCGAGGGCATCGGCATCGATCTCCTGTATGCCCGAGCCGCTCGCAATCTTGACCCGGCGGACGCGCTTGGTGCCCACCGCATCGATGATGCAAGCGCCGGTCAGCACCCGCGCCCTGCCGTTCCAATGTTCGCCATCGGCGCGCGTATCGACGATGGCGGCCACGCCGACGCCTGCGGCCTCGAGGTCGGCGGCGGTGCGGTAGCCGGAACTGTTTGTCGTGAAGACCACGGTGCTTTTGCCGGGAGCGATGGCCTGCCGGTTCAGATAGCTGCGCATGGCGCCTGATATCATCACGCCTGGAATGTCATTGCCGCCGAAGACAAGCGGCCGCTCCTCGGCACCGGTCGCAAGGATCGCCTGCTTGGCGATGATACGCCAAAGGCGTTCGACCGGCTGGTGTGGATCGGGTGCCGCCACATGCTTCTGCACGCGTTCGACCGCGCCGAAGACATTGTCGTCATACCAGCCGATAACCGTCGTGCGCGGCAGGCATTGCACATTCGGCAGGCCGTCGAGTTCGTCCAACATATCCTTGAGGGACGAGCTGCGTTCTGAGAGCAAACTGCCGCCGAGAGCAAAGCCTTCGTCAGCGAGAATGACGCGCGCGCCGGCGCGCCCCGCCGTCAGCGCCGCAGCAAGGCCCGCAGGCCCGGCGCCGATCACGAGCAGATCGCAATGTGCCCAGCTTTTCTCATAGGAATCGGGATCGACCTCATAAGAGGCCTTGCCGAGACCGGCGGCCTTGCGGATCAGCGGTTCATAGACCTTCTCCCAGAAGGCGGCCGGCCACATGAAGGTCTTGTAGTAGAAGCCGGCGCTGAGGAAAGGTGACAGCAGGCGGTTGACAGCGCCGACATCGAAGGCGAGCGAGGGCCAGCGGTTCTGGCTGCGCGCGATCAGCCCGTCATGAAGCTCGATCATCGTGGCACGGGTGTTGGCTTCCGTGCGACCGCCGATACCGGTCGTGACAAGTGCATTGGGTTCGGCGGTACCCGCCGTCAGAATGCCACGCGGTCGGTGATATTTGAAGCTGCGGCCAACGAGCTGGATGCCGTTGGCGAGCAGGGCGGAGGCGAGCGTGTCGCCGGGATGACCCGTCAAATTCCGGCCGTCGAAACGGAAGGCAACGGTTTTGGAGCGGTCTATCAAGCCGCCGGAGGAGAGGCGATAGCTGCTCATGCGCCGCCTCCAAGCTTGGCAAGCGCCGCGTCGCTGACGCCATGAACCTTGTGGGTAACTGTGTCACGTTCGACGATCAGCCAGCGGCGGCAGCCGGAGGAATGGTGCCAATATTCATTGTGCCGCCCCTTGGGGTTGTCGCGCAGATAGACGTAGTCGTACCAGTCTTCCGCACCGGCATCTGGAGCAGGGCGGCGGAGGCTTGCATCGCCCTTGATGGTGAATTCTTCCTTGGGACGTGTGCCGCAGTGAGGGCAGGAAATCAGGCTTGCCATCGTGTCATGTCCTCAATGCAGGTTCGGTTGGGCGCCGACGCCCTTCTCATCGATCTGATAGCCGCGCCGAAAGCGATCGAGGCGCAGCTGCGTCGCCGTCTCATGCGGCTCGTTGCGGGCGATCAGATGGGCGTAGCAGTAGCCCGACGCCGGCGTGGCCTTGAAGCCGCCGTAACACCAGCCGGCGTTCAGATAGAGATTGTCGATATGGGTCCGGTCGATGATCGGGGAGCCGTCCATGCTCATGTCCATGACGCCACCCCATGTGCGCAGATAGCGCACGCGCGTCAGTGCCGGGATCATCGCAACGCCGGCTTCAGCGACATGTTCGACAGTCGCGAGGTTGCCACGCTGGGCGTAGGAATTGTAGCCGTCGATATCGCCGCCGAAGACGAGACCGCCTTTGTCGGATTGCGAGACATAGAAATGTCCGGCGCCGAAGGTGACGACGCAATCGATGAACGGCTTCAGGCCTTCGGAGACGAAAGCCTGCAGCACATGGCTTTCGATCGGCAGGCGCAGCCCCGCCATGTCGGCGACGACGGTAGAATTGCCGGCGGCCGCCAGCGCCAGCTTGCCGCAGCCGATGAAGCCCTTCGTGGTCTCGACGCCAAGGACCCGGCCACTGTCGGAACGAATACCGGTCACTTCGCAGCCGGTGATGATGTCGACGCCACGGCTGTCGGCGCCGCGGGCATAGCCCCAGGCGACTGCGTCATGGCGCACGGTGCCGCCGCGCTGCTGCAATAGGCCGCCCATGATCGGGAAGCGCGCGTTTTCGAAATCCAGGAAGGGCAGCTTTTTGCGAACGGCTTCGCGATCGAGCAGCTCGGCATCGACGCCGTGCAGGCGCATGGCATTGCCGCGCCGGGTATAGGCGTCGCGCTGCGCATCCGAATGAAAGAGATTGAGCACGCCACGCTGCGAGACCATGGCGTTGAAATTGAAATCCTGCTCAAGCCCCTCCCAGAGCTTCATCGAGAGCTCGTAAAAGGGATTGTTGCCGGGCAACAGGTAGTTCGAGCGGATGATCGTGGTGTTGCGGCCGATATTGCCCGAGCCGAGATAGCCCTTTTCCAGCACCGCGACGTTGGTGATGCCGAAGGTCTTGGCGAGATAATAGGCGGTTGCTAGCCCATGACCGCCGCCACCGACGATGATGACGTCATAATGCGGTTTCGGTTGCGGCTCGCGCCAGGCGGGCGCCCAGCCTGTGTTGCCGCGAAGACCGTTGAGGAAAACAGAGAAAGCCGAATAGCGCATAGTTCGATCCGCTTTAAATTGCATCCATGATGACAGAGTGAAAAATGCAGACTTGCCTGATTGGGACCTTTTTCAGTAGAAAAGGGACATGGCTCCAATCGATGCACGAAATAGCCAATCCATCGGCTTCATCCTGATTCCGGGATTCGCACTGATGTCCTATGCTTCGGCTAGCGAGCCGCTGCGGGCGGCCAATCTTCTGGCCGGGCGCGAAATCTATCGATTGTCGATCTTTTCGCCGGACGGCACCCCGGCGGTATCCTCTGGCGGTGTACCGGTGCCGGCCGACCCTCTCCCGGGTCGCGGATCCGGCCTCGGCACGGTCTTCGTCTGCGCCGGCGGATCGCCGCGCGATTGGCATTATCCCACGGTTTTCGCCTGCCTTCGCCAGCTCGCACGAGAAGGAGTGCGCATCGGTGGCATCTCCGGCGGTCCCTATCTGCTTGCCGCCGCCGGGCTTCTGGCCGAGCGCGATTTCACCATTCATTGGGAACATGCACCCGCCTTGCTCGAAGCCTTTCCAACACTGTCGCCGCGCCAGGCGCGCTTCGTGATCGACGGCAATCGCATCACCTGCGGCGGCGGCATCGCGCCGCTCGACATGATGCATGTTTTGATATCAGAGCGCATGGGGGCCGATTTCGCCCGGCGTGTCAGCGACTGGTATCTGCACACCGAAGTCGGCGAGCCTGCGGCGCCGCAGCGCGGGTCGCTCGCCGAACGCTATGGCGTTCACCATCCAGGTTTGCTGAGCGTGCTCGAAAAAATGGAAGAGACGATCGAGATGCCGCTCGACCGCAAGGCCATGGCGCGGATTGCCGGTGTCACGCCGCGTCATCTCGACCGGCTGTTTGCCGCTCATCTCGGCTCGACATTCCTCGATCAATATCGGCGGATACGCCTGCAGCATGCCCGGCGGCTTCTGGAGCAAAGTCCGCTTTCGATTTCCGAAATCGCCATCGCCACCGGCTTTTCCAGCGGCGCACATTTCTCCAGAGCCTATCGCTCGCTTTATGGCATGGCTCCCGGCGAAACCCGCCACGGCTGATTTTCGTCGTAGTTGAGAAAATTTCACTGGGAGGATAGAGTTCTTCCCAGCAAGCCCTGCCGGCAAAAAGGATACGGAATGAAAACCAAGGCAGACAGTGTATCGGCCGACGACCAATCCCATGCTGGACGGTCGGCCTTCTCCCAAAATCCGCATGCGGTGCGCGAGCCGAAGGAAAACAATCTCGAAATGGCGATCGGCCACGAGGTTCGCGCCTATCGCAAGAAGCTCGGCATCACGGTGACGGATCTCGCCGCCGCGACGGGGATCTCGCTCGGCATGCTGTCGAAGATCGAGAACGGCAATATCTCGCCGTCGCTGACGACGCTGCAATCGCTGTCGCGCGCGCTCGGCGTACCCTTGACCGCATTCTTCCGTCGCTATGAAGAGCCGCGCAATGCCGTTTTCGTCAAGGCCGGCCAGGGCGTCGAGCTGGAGCGCCGTGGCACGCGCGCAGGCCATCAGTATAATCTCCTCGGCCATATCGACAACAATTCGAGCGGCGTTATCGTCGAGCCTTATCTCATCACCCTGACGGCGGATTCGGACGTCTTCCCGACGTTCCAGCACGAGGGCATGGAGTTCCTTTATATGCTCGAGGGTGAGGTCATGTACCGCCACGGCGATCAGCTCTACCCCATGCAGCCGGGCGACAGCCTCTTCTTCGATGCGGATGCGCCGCATGGCCCGGAGGTGCTGGTGAAACTGCCGGCCAAATACCTGTCGATCATCAGCTATCCACAAAGAGGCAAGACCGACTGACTTGCCTTAAAAGAAAAATTTATTCTTTTGAGTTGAAAAACCGCATTGGACCTGATAGCCATTTTTGCAGATGCGAAAACGGAGGGTTTGGGCATGTGCGGAATTGTCGGTCTTTTCTTGAAGGATAAGGCGCTGGAGCCGAAACTCGGCGCGCTTTTGTCTTCCATGCTGATCACGATGACCGATCGCGGACCCGATAGCGCGGGCATCGCGATCTACGGCAACGATAATGGCAACACTGCGAAGATAACCGTTCAGTCGGCCGATCCGGAAAAGGATTTCGACGGGCTGGAATATGAACTCCGGCGCGCGCTCGACGTCCCGGTATCCGTCGTGGTCAAGAGCACGCATGCGGTCATCACCCTTGCCAAGGACAAGCTTGACGAGGGTAGGGCGGCCCTAGCGGCATCACGTCCGAATATCCGCGTCATGAGCAGCGGCGATACCGTCGAGATCTATAAGGAGGTCGGCCTGCCGAAGGACGTGGTCTCCCGCTTTGGCGTCACCGCCATGTCCGGCACGCACGGCATCGGCCATACGCGCATGGCGACGGAATCGGCCGTGACCACGCTCGGCGCCCATCCCTTCTCCACCGGCTCGGACCAATGCCTGGTTCACAACGGTTCGCTCTCGAACCACAACAACCTGCGCCGCGAGCTGAAGCGCGAGGGCATGGTCTTCGAAACGGAAAACGATACAGAGGTGGCCGCTGCCTATCTGACGGCCGAGATGGCGAAAGGCAAGGATCTCGGGGCGGCGCTCGAAAGCGCTGTCGACGATCTTGACGGCTTCTTCACCTTCGTCGTCGGCACCAAGTCGGGTTTCGGCGTCGTTCGCGATCCCATCGCCTGTAAGCCGGCCGTCATGGCCGAGACTGACCAGTATGTCGCCTTCGGCTCAGAATATCGCGCGCTCGTCAATCTCCCGGGCATCGAGGATGCCCGGATCTGGGAGCCGGAGCCGGCGACCGTTTATTTCTGGGATCACGAAAAGGCTGCCTGATCAGAAGCGCCGCAATCGAGAGAGATCTTACATGCCAGTTTTCGACCTGTCCGTCACGCCGCTGCGCGAACTCAACAGTGCCCTTCATGGCCTTGCCCCGGGCGCCAACGATCTAGCCTTTGAAGTCGTCAACCCGCGCGGCCATCATGCAGTGGCCGCCGGCATAGACGCGCCCGTCACCGTCGATATCAAGGGCTCCGTCGGCTATTACTGCGCCGGCATGAACGATGGCGGCAATGTCACCATCCACGGTTCGGCTGGTCCGGGCGTTGCGGAAAACATGATGTCCGGCACCGTTGTCATCGAAGGCGATGCCAGCCAGTATGCCGGGGCGACCGGGCAGGGTGGCCTGCTTGTCATCAAGGGCAATGCCGCCTCGCGTTGCGGCATATCGATGAAGGGCATCGACATCGTCGTCTACGGCAATATCGGCCATATGTCCGCCTTCATGGGGCAGTCCGGCCATCTCGTCGTGCTCGGTGACGCCGGCGATGCGCTGGGCGACAGCCTCTATGAGGCCAAGCTCTTCGTCCGTGGTTCGGTGAAAAGCCTCGGCTCCGATTGCATCGAAAAGGAGATGCGCCCGGAACACCTGCAAAAGCTCTCCGAGCTTCTGGAAAAGGCCGGCGTGCGCGGCGTCAGGCCGGAGGAATTCAAGCGCTATGGATCGGCGCGCAAGCTCTATAATTTCAATATCGACAATGCCGACGCGTACTAAGGCGAAGGGGACCTCATGAGCTACCACAATCCGCACACGCCGCCGCGCAAGTCCGCGACTTTCGACGATCATACGCTGGCGGAAATCCGCCGTGCGGCGGCGACGGGCATTTACGACATTCGCGGCGCCGGCACGAAGCGCAAGGTGCCGCATTTCGACGACCTATTGTTTCTCGGCGCGTCGATATCGCGCTATCCGCTCGAAGGTTATCGCGAGAAGTGCGATACGACCGTCGTCCTCGGCAGTCGTTTCGCCAAAAAGCCGATCACGCTGAAGACCCCCATTACCATTGCCGGCATGAGCTTCGGCGCGCTTTCCGGCAACGCCAAGGAAGCCCTTGGCCGCGGTGCCACACTTGCCGGTACGTCGACGACGACCGGCGACGGCGGCATGACGGACGAGGAGCGCGGCCATTCGCAGACGCTGGTCTATCAGTATCTCCCCTCGCGCTACGGCATGAACCCTAGGGATCTTCGCCGCGCCGACGCAATCGAAGTCGTTGTGGGCCAAGGCGCCAAGCCCGGCGGCGGCGGCATGCTGCTCGGCCAGAAGATCTCCGATCGTGTCGCCAACATGCGCAATCTGCCGAAGGGCATCGATCAGCGTTCGGCCTGCCGCCATCCGGATTGGACCGGTCCGGACGATCTCGAAATCAAGATCATGGAATTGCGCGAGATTACCGATTGGGAAAAGCCGATCTATGTGAAGGTCGGCGGCGCACGCCCTTATTACGATACCGCTCTTGCCGTGAAGGCCGGTGCCGATGTCGTGGTGCTTGACGGCATGCAGGGCGGCACGGCCGCGACCCAGGACGTCTTCATCGAGAATGTCGGCATGCCGACGCTCGCCTGTATTCGCCCCGCCGTGCAGGCGTTGCAGGATCTCGGCATGCATCGCAAGGTGCAGCTGATCATCTCCGGCGGCATTCGCTCCGGAGCCGATGTGGCCAAGGCCTTGGCGCTGGGTGCGGATGCAGTTGCCATCGGTACGGCGGCGTTGGTCGCGATCGGCGACAACGATCCCAAATGGGAAGAAGAATATCAGAAGCTCGGTACGACGGCCGGCGCCTATGACGACTGGCACGAGGGCAAGGACCCGGCTGGTATCACGACGCAGGACCCGGAGCTCGCAAGCCGGCTCGATCCGATTGCTGCGGGCCGGCGCCTTGCCAACTATCTCAAGGTGATGACGCTGGAAGCGCAGACGATCGCGCGCGCCTGCGGCAAAAATCACCTGCACAATCTGGAGCCGGAGGATCTCTGTGCGCTGACGATGGAAGCCGCCGCCATGGCGCAGATTCCGCTCGCCGGCACCAACTGGTACCCGGGCAAGGGAGGCTTTTAAGATACCGGCCGGGCCTGAGAGGTCCGGCCGCCGCATGCATCATCGAAGTGTCTCGAAGAAATCCAAAGGGGAACGAGAATGACACTGGATCTTGCTGCCTTTGCAAAGGACAAAGGCATCAAATATTTCATGATCAGTTATACGGATCTTTTTTCCGGCCAGCGCGCCAAGCTGGTGCCGGCGCAGGCGATCGCCGGTATGCAGGAGGAGGGCGCCGGCTTTGCCGGTTTTGCCACCTGGCTCGACATGACGCCCGCCCATCCTGATCTTTTTGCCGTACCCGATGCCTCCTCCGTCATCCAACTCCCATGGAAGAAGGATGTTGCCTGGGTCGCGGCCGATTGCATGATGGAGGGCGAACTGGTCGCCCAGGCGCCACGCAACGTCTTGAAGAAGCTCGTGAAAGAAGCGGAAGCCGCGGGCAAGCGCGTCAAGACCGGCGTCGAGGCCGAATTCTTCCTGATCACGGCCGATGGCTCCAAGATTTCCGACGAATACGACACGGCGGAAAAGCCCTGCTATGACCAGCAGGCCGTCATGCGCCGCTATGACGTCATCTCCGAGATCTGCGACTATATGCTGGAGCTCGGCTGGGGCGCCTATCAGAACGACCACGAGGATGCCAACGGCCAGTTCGAGATGAACTGGGAATTCGACGATGCCCTGAAGACGGCGGACAAGCACTCCTTCTTCAAGTTCATGGTCAAGTCGATTGCCGAAAAGCATGGCCTCAGGGCGACATTCATGCCGAAGCCTTTCAAGGGGCTCACGGGCAACGGTTGCCATTGCCATATTTCCGTATGGAGCAATGATGGCAGGACCAATGTCTTTGCCGACAGGGAAGCCGAATTTGGCCTGTCGGCCGAGGGCAAGCATTTCCTTGGCGGCATCATGAAACATGCCTCGTCGCTGGCGGCGATCACCAATCCGACGGTCAATTCCTACAAGCGCATCAATGCGCCGCGCACGACATCGGGTGCCACCTGGTCTCCCAATACCGTGACATGGACCGGCAACAACCGCACCCATATGGTGCGCGTGCCCGGTCCCGGCCGCTTCGAGTTGCGCCTGCCCGATGGTGCCGTCAATCCCTACCTGCTGCAGGCGGTCATCATCGCCGCCGGCCTCGACGGCCTGCGCAGCAAGGCCGATCCCGGGCCGCATCACGATATCGACATGTATGCGGAGGGTCATCTCGTGAAGGATGCGCCGCGCCTGCCGCTCAATCTGCTCGATGCGCTGCGTGCCTATGACGAGGATGAGGGGCTGAAGCAGGCGATCGGTTCGGAATTCTCCGACGCCTATCTGAAACTCAAGCATCAGGAATGGAACGCCTACTGCTCGCATTTCACGCAGTGGGAACGCGACAGCACGCTCGATATCTGAGTGCAGAGTGAAAAGATGCCCTTAAGGGATCAGGTGCCGGGGTACGATCCCCCGGCACGACGGCGGAATTTTGGCCGCAGACGGCGGAGGAAGATCAGCATGACGAGCTATGTATTGACAGTGACGTGCCAATCGACGCGTGGGATCGTTGCGGCGATCTCGAACTATCTGGCCGAGCAGGGCTGCAACATCGTCGATTCCAGCCAGTTCGACGATCTCGATACCGGCAAGTTCTTCATGCGCGTCTCCTTCATCTCGGAGGAAGGTGTCGGCGGGCCGGCGCTTGCCGAAGGCTTCAAGCCGATCGCCGAGAAGTTCGCCATGGATGCGGAGATCCACGATGCCAAGAAGCGCATGAAGGTGCTGCTCATGGTCTCGCGCTTCGGCCATTGCTTGAACGACCTGCTCTACCGCTGGAAGATCGGCGCGCTGCCGATCGACATCGTCGGCGTCGTCTCCAACCATTTCGACTACCAGAAAGTGGTCGTCAATCACGACATCCCCTTCCACCACATCAAGGTGACGAAGGACAACAAGCCGCAGGCCGAAGCCCAGCTTTTGGAACTGGTCGAGCAGACCGGCACCGAACTCGTGGTGCTGGCCCGCTACATGCAGGTTCTGTCGGATGCGCTGTGCCGGAAGATGTCGGGCCGCATCATCAACATCCACCATTCCTTCCTGCCGTCCTTCAAGGGGGCGAACCCCTACAAGCAGGCCTATGAGCGCGGCGTGAAGCTGATCGGGGCGACGGCGCATTATGTGACGGCCGATCTCGACGAGGGTCCGATCATCGAGCAGGACACGGCGCGCATCACGCATGCGCAGTCGGCCGAGGATTATGTCTCGATCGGCCGCGATGTCGAAAGCCAGGTTCTCGCCCGTGCCATCCATGCCCATATCCACTATCGCACCTTCCTCAACGGCAACCGCACCGTCGTCTTCCCGGCAAGCCCGGGCTCCTATGCCTCCGAACGCATGGGGTGAGTGATGGCGCTCGCAACGGTGATCGACGGGAAACAAGCGGCCGCTTCGGTGATCGAGGCCGTGAAGGCTGCGGCGGCTGGGCTTGAGAGTGAGGCCGGTGTGAAGACCGGGCTTGCCGTCGTCATCGTCGGCGACGATCCGGCCAGCCACGCCTATGTGAACTCCAAGAGCAAGATGGCGAGGGAATGCGGCTTCAAGTCGGTCCAGCACACGCTGCCGGCGGAGACGACGCAGGAAGAACTGGCAAGGCTCGTGGCCTCGCTGAACGACGATCCGTCCATCCACGGCATTCTCGTGCAGCTGCCGCTGCCGAAGCATCTGAACTCCGATGCGATCATCCAGTCGATCAAGCCGGAAAAGGATGTCGATGGCCTGCATGTGGTCAATGCCGGCAAGCTTGCGACCGGCGATCTCGAAACCGGGCTGATCTCGTGCACGCCGGCCGGCGCCATGCTGCTGGTGCGTTCGATCCACGGCGAGGACCTGTCGGGTCTCAATGCCGTCGTCATCGGCCGCTCCAACCTGTTCGGCAAGCCGATGGCGCAATTGCTGCTTTCTGCCAATGCGACGGTCACGACGGCGCATTCGCGCACGAAGGATCTGGCTTCGGTCGCGAGGGGTGCCGATATTCTGGTGGCGGCCGTCGGCCGTCCGGAGATGGTCAAGGCCGACTGGATCAAGCCCGGCGCCACCGTCATCGATGTCG
>NZ_JAQJCI010000026.1:0-49279 GCF_030182495.1 Rhizobium aureum
GCGCACCAGCTGCCGCTCGGAGCGAATGCCGTAGAGGTAGCCGATGAACAGCGCCTTGAACATCAGCGTCGGATCAAGCGGCGGGCGGCCATTGTCGGCGCAGTACAAGCCGGCAACGCGATCGTGGATGAACGAGAAGTCGATCACCGCGTCTATTCGGCGCAGAAGGTGATCCTTCGGCACAAGACTGTCGAGCGTCACCATCTCGAGAGCCGTCTGTTCGGGAGCAGGTTTCTTCAGCATGTCCCATTGAATCAAAAACCTCCGGCTGACGCCAGAGGTTTGTCAGCAGTCTGACCCGGCTCGAGAGCCGGGTTTTTCTTTGATTCAGTAATGAACTCTCAGCGGCCGCCGCGCTTGCGGCGCTGGCCGAGACCCATTTCCTTTGCAAGGCGCGAACGGGCTTCGGCATAAGCCGGTGCCACCATCGGATAATCGGCGGCCAGATCCCACTTCTCGCGATATTCTTCCGGCGAAAGACCGTGATGGGTCATAAGATGGCGCTTCAGCGACTTGAAGCTGCCGCCACATTCCAGGCAGGTGATCTGATCATCCTGCACGGACTTGCGAACCGATACGGCCGGCTTCTGCTTTTCGACCACGGTTACGGCAGGAGCCGGAGCCGAGGTGTTGCTCAAGGCGGAATGTACGTCGGAAATCAAGTTCGGAAGGTCGCTGACCGGTACGACATGGTTGCTGACATAGGCCGCAACGATGTCGGCGGTCAGTTCAACCAGTAACTCCTGCCCGTTGCCAAGGGCCGCATCTGTCATTGTGTTCTCCTGTTCATCGGCTTGCTTGCCGCGCCGCGCCCCAAAAGAGAGCGCAGGGCACAGCGTTGCTGTATAATCTGCGCCTGACTTCGGAAATCTGCTGATCCCGGAGTTTCCCAGCGCCGAGCAATTCGCGCAAACGTATTGCTCGTATTCGTAGCAGCCATCAGCAAGAAAACGGTGCATAACGCCATATTTCTTATCGCATGAAATCCACCCCTAGATTTCACGCGAGGGAAAACCGCTTCTTGCCGCCTGATATCAGAATTAGCGACCACGATAGCGATCTCTAATCGCTGATCGGAACAAAGTTTTGCTCAGCTTTGTATCAAGGAAAGATAAAAGCATTGAGAGCTTAAACCCGGTCGAGACTAACTTAACATCAGAACTCTACTTGAATCTGAATTAGCACTCTTTACCCAAATGTCCAGTTTTTAATCCCAACATTTCTTCGCAAAAAATTCATCTACTAAAAAATGGATAACTAATAACGCGAACAGATATTCCTTCATTAACAATTTCTGCGTTTGTTAGCCCTTTTTTCCATTCCCGCGTTTCGCGAGCTGCTCGTGCCGCACCAATTCATCGCGTACGGAAGGCGCCGTCAAGCGATGCCCCGCCTTGTGCGCCGCACGCGCAAGAAGATGTGCCGAAATCGGTGCGGTCAATACGAAAAAGACAAATCCGGCCAGCGCCCGCGCCAATATCGGCAGGTCCTGCGAATGAATACCGACCGCAAGTAGCAATAGGCCGGAACCCACGGTGCCTGCCTTCGATGCCGCATGCATGCGGCTGTAGAGATCCGGAAGGCGAACAATGCCGATGGCGGCAATAAGCGAGAACAATGCGCCAGCCAACAGAAGCACGGCGACCAGGATAGCCCAAAGCAAATCCATCAACGCCCTCCCTTCCGTTGCTTGTTCCGTTTGCGCGTCTTCTTGCTTTCGGAAGCGCCGATAGTTTCCGGGCGTGCAGCATGCCGGCTCGAAACATCGGGTTGCGCCCGCGTCAGGATGAACCGGGCGAAGGCGACAGTGGCGAGGAAACCGACGAGGCCCAGCGAAATGGCAATATCGATGTAAAGCGTGAAGCCGGTCTTGATGGCGATGACGGCAATGAAGCCGATGGCGATCGCCACCAGCATATCGAGCGCCAGAACCCGATCCGGCAATGTCGGACCGGCAACCACCCGATACACGGTGAACAGGAAGGCGATGCTCAGTATGCCCAGCGCCACCATTGCTGCAGCCGAAACGATAGATGCGGCCATCATCGGAAAGCCTCCATGATGCGGTGCTCGAAGCCGTCGGCGATGCCGCGCCTGATGGCTTCCGGATCGGAGCAATCGAGCGCATGAACATAAAGCATCTTGCGGTCATCCGAGACGTCGACCGATAGCGTGCCCGGCGTCAGCGTGATGAGGTTGGCAAGCAGCGTGATTTCAAAATCGCGGTCGACCGTCAGGGGAAAGGCGAAAATCCCGGGCTTCACATCGATCCTGGGGCTCATGACGGCCACGGCAACGGCCCAGACGGACTTTGCGAGCTCGCATATGAACAGTACCAGGAGCGCGAGGATGCGGCGAGCACGCCCGAGATAGAGTACGCCTCCGTAGGATGATCGCACGATCGCGAGCGCAACCGCCGCAAGGACGAAGCCGAAGACCAGATTGATGAAGGAAGCACTGCCGGTTACGGCAACCCAGACGATGGCAAGCAGCAGATTGAAGATGAAGAGGATCATCGAGCGCCTCCTGCCGCGGGAAAGACGGAGTGCAGATAGGCCGATGGCTGCTCGAGGCCGGCGGCCGCCGCCTGGGTCAGGTGCAGGAGCCGTTCCGGAAACAGGCCGAAGCCGATGACAAGCAGCGAAAGAGCAAGAAGCGGCAAAGCGGCCTGCCACCTGATCGGCTCCGCCGCGACGCTATCGCCCGCCGCGGGTCGCCAATAAGCGAGCAGGAACACCCGCCCGAAAACGATCGTTGTCAGGAAACCGGCCAGCAGGATTGTTGCGGCGAGCCACCAGGCGCCCGTTGCGAGCGCGGCCTTTACCAGTACGACCTTTGGCCAGAAGCCCGAAAAGGGCGGCAGACCGCTGATGGCGAAGAAAAGCACCAGCGAAAGACCGGCAAACCAGCCGCTCTGCCGATAGAGCCCGCCGAGAGCCGTGAGTGAAAAGCTGCCGCCGAGCCGTGCCGCCTGCCCTGCAAGCAGATAAAGTGCGGTCATCAGCACCATCGAATGCAGCGCATAGAAGATCGCGCCGCTGAGGCCATCGGCATTGCCGAGGGCAACGCCAGCCAGCATCGTGCCGATGCCCGATATGACGATATAGCCGAGCATGCGCCTGACATCGTTTGCCCCGAGCGCACCCATGACCCCGACGAGCATGGTCGCGATGGCGATGACCGTGACCAGCGGACCGAGCCCTGCCCGCTCGACAGGCAGCAGCATGACCAAAACCCGGATGAGGGCATAGATGCCGACCTTGGTCAGCAAGCCGGCGAAGAGCGCCGAAACGGTGATGCGGGGGGTGTGATAGGAAGCCGGGAGCCAGAAATTGACCGGGAAGGCTGCCGCCTTCATGCCGAAGGCCAACAGGAACAGGCCTGCCAGGGTCGTCAGCGGCGCATTGCTCTCACCCGCCCTCGCCTTCATGGCGATATCGGCCATGTTGAGCGTACCGAAGACGGCGTAGAGATAGCCGACGGAGACGAGGAACAGCGTGGTGGCGATGAGATTGAGGAGGGCGTATTTCAATGCGCCATCGATCTGCTCGCGCTCCGAGCCGAGGATCAGCAGGCCGAAAGACGAGATCAGCAGCACCTCGAACCAGACATAGAGATTGAAGACGTCGCCCGTCAGGAAGGCGCCGCTGACGCCAGCCAGCAACAGCATCAGGAAAGGGAAAAAACCATATCGCCGCCCGCTCACGGTGATTTCGCCGAGCGAGTAGAAGCCCGCCAACAGGGCGACAACGGCTGCCGTCAGGGCCATGAGCGCGCCGAAAATATCGACGCTGAAGGCGATGCCGAAAGGCGGCAGCCATCGTCCCATGACCATCGTGACGGCGCCCTCGTCGACGACCTTATAGAGCAAGGCAGCGTCGATCAGCACCAGCAGTACGAGACCGGGAATAGCGATCGCGGCATGCCATTCGGTCCGGTTGCGCAACATCAGCAGAATCGCCCCGAGCCCGATGCACAAGGCGACCGGCAGGATGACAAGCCAATGGCCCACAGGCACGGGTGCGGCAACCAGCGCGGCGGAGAGATCGACGGGAATATCGGGTGGGCCGGCCATCGCGTCAGTAGCCCAGGGGCGGCAACGGCCGCTCGTCCGGTTCGGCCACGAGCATCTCGCCCGTATTGTCGGTCCTTAAGTCCTGATAGGCGCGGTAGGTCAGGACAAGCAGAAAGGCAAGGAATGAAAAGGAGATGACGATCGCCGTCAGGATCAAGGCTTGCGGCAGCGGATTGGCGGCTGCGTTGTCGAGCGTGCTCGCCCCTTTCCGGATGATGGGAGGCACTTCGGGCGTGACCCGGCCGGCGGTAAAAAGCAGAAGATTGACGGCATTGCCGAGAATGGCGATGCCGAGCATGATGCGGATCGAGAATTTCGACAGCATCAGATAGATCGCGGCGGCGAAGAAGAGGCCGACGACGAGGGCAAAGACGACCTCCATCAATCCGCCTCCCGCTCTTCGAGCGCCAGCGCGATCGAGGTAATGGCTCCAACAACCACCAGATAGACGCCGATATCGAAGAGCATGACGGTCGAAAGCGGCACCTCGACGCCGAAGAGATGGGGATAGATCCAAAGGCCGGTCATGAACGGCACGCCGCAAAAAACAGACAGAAAGCCGGCAAGGGTCGCCGCCAACAGACCGAAGCCGGCGATCGCCAGCGGATGAAAAATAATGGCTTGCCGGACCGCCGTGACGCCACAGGCAATACCATAGATTGCCAGGGCCGACGCTGCGATGAGGCCGCCAATAAAGCCGCCGCCGGGTTCGTTATGGCCGCGCAGCAGCACGAAAACGGAGAAGAGCAGCATCAGGGCGGTCAGAAACGGCGCGGCGGTGCGGAAGATCAGCGTATTCACGAGCGCTCGGCCTCCATCCTTTCGCCGAGACCGGCCTTTTCCTCAAGATCGGGGTCGTTGGTTGCAAGCTTACGCTCGCCGCCGGCACGGATGCGGATCAGCGCCAGGATCGCAAGGCCGGTCATGGCGACGACGGCAATCTCGCCGAGCGTGTCCGTGCCGCGGAAATCGACGATGATGACATTCACCACATTGTCGCCATGCGCGATCAGCTTCGAATATTGATTGAAGAAGGCCGTCAGCGTCAGGTCGAACGGTGCCTGGGTCGCCTTCAGCAGCAGAAGCGCAAAGCCGATGCCGCAGGCGATCGCCAATACGGCATGAGCGACCCTGGCGAGCGGCGGCCGGTGATCCGAAGGCGAGAGGCGCAGGCGCGTCATCACCAGGGCCAGGATCACGACCGAAAGGGTCTCGACCATGAACTGCGTGAAGGACAGATCCGGTGCCCCGAACAAGAGAAAGATGACGGCGACGGCGAATCCCTGAATGCCGAGCGAAACAATGGCCGTCAGCCGGTCCCGCGCGAAGACGACTGCGGCAACACCGATGATGGCGATCAGGAAGATCGCCGCCTCGTGCCACTGCAGGTCCGGCCAGGCAGGCACATGAGGCAATTCGCCGTGGATCACGAGGGGGATCAGCAGCATCGCCGCAAGGCAGAGGAAGGTGACGGCGACATAGATTTCCAGCCGCCCGGGCTGCAGGAAACGCGAGACGACGTGTGAGAGCCGCACCAGGCCGGAGATGAACCCGTCGAAACCGCGATCCGGGCCCGGTCCCAGCATCCGCAGGACAATGGACATGAAAAAACGGGCGCGATCGAGCTGCCAATAGACAAGGATGCCGATCAGCACGGTCACGATGGAGAGTGCCAGAGGCAGGCCGATATGCGGAGCCAGCGAAACTGCGATCTGTAAACCTGTGCCGCTGACGGCGCTTGCCATCGGTGAGGAGATGTAAACGTGCCATAAGGGTGCGAACAAGGCCGAAGCGATGCCGAGCAAGGCAAGTGTCACCGGCCCGAGCCAAAGCAAGGGCGGCGCTTCATGCGGATGGCGTGGCGTCTCGGTCAGCGGCCCCAGGAAAGGCTTCAGCGCGACGGCGAAGGCGATGGCGAACATCAGCGCGTTGCCGGCCACGGCGATGATCGTCAGGATGATCGCGGCGGGCGATGCCTGTGCCAGCGCGGCATAGATCTCTTCCTTGGCGAGGAAACCGAAAGCCGGCGGCAGCCCCCCCATCGAGACCGCTGCAACCAGAGCGGCGGCAAAGGTCAGCGGCATGGCCGAGCGCAAGCCGCCCAGCCGGGTGATGTCGCGTGTCCCCGTCTCATGATCGACGATGCCGGCGACCATGAAAAGGGCGCCCTTGAACAGCGAATGCGCCACCAGATAGATGACAGCTGCTTCGATGGCATAATCCGTGCCGAAGCCGGTGAGCATGACCAGCAGGCCGAGCGAGGAAACCGTCGTATAGGCGAGCTTCAGCTTCAGATCGGTCTGGCGGATGGCAAGCAAGGTTCCGACGAGCAGCGTGGCGGCACCAAAAAGCGGAAGGATGGCCTGCCAGGCCGTCGTACCGCCGAGGACGGGATTGAGCCGCATCACAAGATAGACGCCCGCCTTCACCATGGTTGCCGAGTGAAGGTAGGCCGAAACGGGAGTCGGCGCTTCCATGGCATTCGGCAGCCAGAAATGGAACGGAAACTGCGCCGATTTGGTGAAGGCGCCGCCAAGCACCAGGATCAGGGCTGCAAGATAGAGCGGACTCGCCCGCACGAGATCGCCGGCTTTCAACAGGTCGGACATCGCGGCGATACCGGTTATCTGCCAGAGCAGCAGCAGGCCTGCCAGCAGCAGCAGCCCTCCGCCGCCGGTCACGACCAGTGCCTGCAGCGCCGCCCGGCGCGAGGCTTCCCGCTGATGATCAAAACCGATCAGCAGGAAGGAGGTGATCGAGGTCAGCTCCCAGAAGACGAAGAGCGTCAGGAAGCTATCCGAGACGACGAGGCCGAGCATCGAGCCCATGAAGAGGAAGATGAAGGAGAAGAAGCGGCCGAGATCGACATGCCCCTTCAGATAGCCGCCGGCATAGAGGACGATCAGCGTGCCGATGCCGGTGATGAGCAGCGCGAAGGTCAGCGACAGGCCGTCAATCAGCCAGGAAAGCCGCAGATTGAGGCTTGGCACCCAATCGAAGCCGCCCAATTCAGCCTGCCCGGCCGCGATTGCAGGAAGAAAGCCGACGAAATGAATGAAGGAAAGCGCTGGAAGCAACGCCAAGAGCCAGGCCGCATTATGACCTAGCCGCCGAACAGCGATGGGCGCGATCAATGCACCGAGAAAGGGCAGGCATAGTGCCAGGAATGTCAGGCCCGCGGTGGCGGCGGCCATGTTCCCCCCTTTGTTGAATGATCATCGAATCCGTCAATGCCGGAGCTGACTTGAAGGGATAGGCGAAAGGGCACATCGCCTCAAGCCCTGGAAAGGGAAAACCGGACGTAAACCACTGAAATCGGCTTTTTAAACGGTGGCCTGCAGACGTTGCAAACGGCTGGACCCGTGACAGCTTCGTAAACTGCGGGCAGCGGGGCCAGACAAACCGCCAATTACGCATAGCTCGCAATGAAGCTGTAACGAATTTGCGCTAATTTGTGCCAGCATCTTCAATCGCTATGGAATTTCCGCCGAAAAATGCGTTATTCTTGACCGGTTTGCAGATCCCGCCTCCCAGGAACCGCAATGCTCGCCCGTCTGATCGCACTCCTGCTTCTTTCCTCCGCCTCGGCCTTTGCCGCGGATTGGCGGTCCTATGACAATGCAGGTCTCGGCTATGCGATCGAGCTGCCGCCGGAATTCCATCTCGCAACTCCTTCCGGGGATACCGATCGGCTCGCGCTGTCACCGGCGGACCGCTCGGCGACGCTGCTGGTTTTCAGCACGATGATCGCCAATGGCGATTTTGCCTCGGAAGCGAATGGGCGCATGGCACTGGCAAGGGAGGACGGCTGGAAGATTTCCTATTCCAAATCGAACTCGCGCGGCATCAGCTTCTCAGGCACCAGGCAGGGGCGCATCGTGTATGTCCGCGGCGTCGCCCTTTGCAATGGGGCGGCGGCCTTCTTCCAGATGGACTATTCGAAAACGGATATGCAGCGCTACGATGCCATCGTCATGCGCCTGGTGCGTAGCCTGCGCTCGACCAGGAAGTGCACGCCGACGGCAGAGATCGTCAAAAGCTTTCCGGTGACAGGCTGAAGCAGGTCAGCACCGCCGAATAATGCACGGCGGCCGCGGCGACGACAAAGCCGTGCCAGATGGCATTCTGGAAACGCAGCTTTTCCCAGACGTGAAAGATTACGCCAAGCGAGTAGATCACGCCGCCGATGATGATGAGCAGCATCGAGGCGAAGGGGATATGCATGGAAACCGACTTGGCGACCAAAATACCGCTCCAGCCCATGGCCAGGTAGAGCAGGATCGCCAATCGGTCGTAGCGCCCTGGAAACAGGCATTTCAGGATGATGCCGAAGGCGGCGAAGACCCAGACGGCGATCAGCACGCCGAGCAACAGGGGATCCCCGGCCCCCCGCTCAAGAAAGGGCGTGTAGGTGGCGGCGATCAGGACATAGATGAAGGAGTGGTCGAAACGGCGGAGGAACCATTTCGTCCTGGATACCGGCCAGAGATTGTAGGTGAAGGACATTCCGAGCGTCAGCACCAGGCCGATCCCATAGATCCAGGCCGCTGCAATCTCTCCGTAGGAGCTCCAGACCGTCGCATAGAAGATCAATACGGTCGCGCCGATCAATGCAAAGACGACCCCGACACCATTGACGATGCTGTCGGCGATAATCTCATAGCGATCATAGGCCCAACGGATGCCCCTATACTCGGTCATTGAACTCCGTCCGCTTCCGTCCGAAATCGATCTTCGCACCGGGGCGACGAAGAAGCAACTGCGCCAAACGCGCGCATCGATCAATCTTCGTAAACGAGGCCCACCCACCGCATGCGTCAATGGAAAGCGAACGCTCAATCCGCAATTTATGGGCTTCTGTGAACAATCGAAATCCGCCATATCAACTGCAAGTACGGCGGGCAGAGGATATCCAAAGAGGCAATCAATCGGCAAACTCCCCCGCCCCTGGCGGCCCATAGCCGCCGACGCCGGTTGCCTTTTTAAAGTATCGAGGCTGGAACTGATCCTATGACCGAAACTGCCCCTTCCTATGCTCTGACCCGTCCCGCCTATGTCGGCCAGTCGCACCTCGTCGTCACCGACCTTGCGCAGGTGTCGCGTTTCTATCAGGACATGCTCGGCCTGAAGGTGATCGAGAAGACAGCAAGCGGCGAGGTCTTGGGCGTTGCCGGCCATCCCTTGCTGACACTGACGACGGATCGGGCTGCGATGCGCGCGCCGAAGACCGCCGCAGGCCTCTTCCACACCGCCTTTCTGATGCCGAGCCGCGTCGAACTGGCGCGCTGGCTTCGCCATGCCGCCCAAAACAATGTCGTACTGGAAGGCGCATCGGATCATATCGTCAGCGAAGCCATCTATCTCTCCGATCCGGAAGGTAACGGTATCGAGATCTATGCCGACCGGCCGCACGATGAGTGGACCTTCCATAACGACGGCACGGTCGAGATGGCCACGCTTCGGCTCGATCTGCAGAAGCTCTGCGAAAGCGCCCCGCAGGACCGCTGGGAGGGCATGGCCGAGGGATCGGCCATCGGCCATATCCATCTGCAGGTAGGCGATGTGGCGGAAGCCAATGCCTTCTATCGCGACGTGCTCGGCATGAAGGTAATGGCCGCGCGCTATCCTGGCGCGACTTTCCTTGCGACGGGCGGTTACCACCATCATCTCGGCGCCAATACCTGGAACAGCCGCGGCGCCGGTCTGCGCTCCGAACATATGACCGGTCTTTCCGACTATACGCTGCGGTTCAACGACAAGGCCGCGCTCGATAGCGCCGTCTCCGCCCTGGAGCAGCATGAGATCAAGACCGAGAAACGCGACGGCGGCGTTTCGCTGCGCGACCCCTGGGGTATCGGACTGAACCTGATCGCCTGATCTGCCCAAATCGCTATCGCGTAAGCCCGTTGCGGAACCGGAACGGGCTTTTCGCGTTGGAGTAGCGAGGCGATTGTGCCTCTGGGAACGTGCAGGGCATGGAAGTCGATAAAGTCGTTACCACGCGATCGGAAACAACGGTTACATGCGAAGGCAGGACCGACGCAGAACGCAACACATCTCAAGATGAGCGCGACGACGACAATATTTTCGACATTTCCCACGGATCGATGCGTGGCAGGCTCGACATCGCCGCATCCTGGGCGACCATAGGAATCTTCCTTATCCTGGCCTTGGCCGGCGTCTACATGATGTCACTGATCCTCATCCCGGTAACGCTCGCGGTCGTCGTCGGCATGATCCTCGGGCTGGCGGCGGAAAAGCTCAGCAAGCTCGGCGTGCCCCGCGTCCTGAACGCCATGCTTCTGTCTTCGGCCGTGGCGTTGGTCATCTTCCTCGTCATCAACGCGCTTGCCGGACCGGTCGGCAAACTCGCCCAGGAAGCGCCTGACTTCTTTCAGCGCACCTCCGACCGACTGATGCCCTACCTCGATAGGTTCAGATGGCTGCATGTTTCGTCCGAAAGCCTTCAGGGCGGTCCGATGTCGATCAGCACCCTTTTGGAAAACAGCGGCAACGTCCTGCATGTCGTGTCGACCAGCCTGACACCGGCCATCGTGCAAATCCTGATTTTCTTCGCTGCATTGCTGCTGTTTCTTGCCGGCAGGGTGAGCCTGCGCAAGACGATCATTCTGGCCTTCTCCACCCACGCGTCGCGGCTGACCACGATCCGGATCCTGAATGCGGTGGAACAGGTGCTCGGCTTCTATTTTGCGACAGCCTCGCTGATCTATGCCGGAATAGGCGTTGCCATGACTGTTATCGCCTATGTCGGCGGCTTAAGCGTGCCGGTGCTATGGGGCGCCTTCGCTTTCGTTTCGAGCTTCATTCCGTTCCTCGGCATCACGACGATGACGATTGCATTGGCGATTGCCGGTATCGTCACGCATTCCGACATCATCTTCGGCCTCGCGCCCGCCATCGCGTTTTTCGCCGTGCATCTGGCGGTCGAAAACCTCGTTTTCCCCGCGATCATGGGCCGGCAATGGGAGATCAATCCCTTCGTCGTCTTTCTTGCCATTCTCTTCTGGACATGGATGTGGGGTGCCGTCGGCGCCATGCTGGCCCTGCCGCTGTCGCTGATCGTCATGACCGTCGTCGAAGAGCTGTTCATCGAGGAAAAGGTCCAGCCGCAATTGCCGGGTTAAGCCCTTTAACTCCTCAATTCGTCGTCCCGTCGTCACCCTTTTCGGAGATATCCTGCAGGCGAACGAACTCCACGCCCTTCGCCTTCAGCGCAAGAATACTGGCCGCGACCCCCTCACCCGCCGCATGCGTCGGCTGGTTGATGTGGGAGATAATGACATCGCCGTCCCTGGCGGAGGCATATTGCTTCTCCACCATCTTTGCCGGCAGCAGCGAGCCGCTGTCGCCGTTCACCGAATAGCCGGCAATTCGATACCCCATGCCGCGGATCTGCGCGATGGCGGAAGGGCTGTATTTCGCGGTCGCGCCGCGGAACCAACGCGGCTGCGGAATTCCGGCCGCGATCATCGCCTCGGCGCCGCCCTTGACTTCCTGCGCGACAGCCTGAGGCGAACCGGCGGCGGGGATGCCATAAACCTTGGTCGGAATGTCGACGGCCGGGATATGGTTCTGCCCGTGATTTTCCAGTTCGAAGAGATCGGGGTTGGCCAGGAAGACCTTCAATGCGTCGGGGTTGGTGCGCAGCCAACGCGCGGTGACGAAGATCGTCGCCGGGATGCGCTGATCGACGAGGGTGCTGAGAATGCGTGGATCGGTCTTGCCCATGCAGGCGTCGAAGGTGAGCGCGATGCGGGGCGCGCCCTTGCCCGCCCGATCGACGTGCAGATGCGGCTCGACAAGCCTGGTGTTCGACGGCGGCGCCTTAGGCGGCAGTTGCGGCCAGCCGGCAGGCGGCTGCTCGGTCTGCGCGGCGAGGACGGCTCGCGCGGCAAGCAGAAGCATGAATGTCGGCAACAGGCGTTTCATCGAGGCGGCCACCGGGTAGATCAAACAAACGAAATCGGGCGGCCGAATGATGATCATGTCAGCTGCAACGCCGCCATCATCCGGCAACACGCCGGAAATATGGCAAACCGGCGTCGCTCGGCTCATTTCACAGCACAAATGCGCCGGACATGAAAGCCTCCAAGTGCGGACTTCAACCAGGTGTCGTCTGTGCTACGATTGATATGAGGTTGCCGTAGCACTATGTGCGTATTTTTCCCTGCTCCCAAAGAGAGACATGCATGAGTCGCGATCCCTATGAAGTTCTGGGCGTGAAGCGGGACGCTCCGCAAAAGGATATTCAAAGCGCCTACCGCAAGCTTGCCAAGAAGCTGCATCCCGATCTCAACCCCGGCGACAAGCAGGCCGAGGACAAGTTCAAGGAGGCCTCGGCAGCCTATGGCATTCTTGGCGACGAGGAGAAGCGTGCGCGGTTCGACCGCGGCGAGATCGACAGCAGCGGTGCCGAGCAGGCACCGCGCAACTATTACCGTGATTATGCGGCGAACGAAGGCCAGCGTGGCCGCTATCAGAATGCCGGCGGCTTTGCCGATTTCGGCGATGCCGACGACATATTTTCCAGTTTCTTCTCGCGGCGCAGCCGAGGCCAAACGAAAATGCAGGGTCAAGACCGTCACTATACGATGGAGGTCGATTTCCTTGACGCCATCAACGGCGTGAAGAAACAGATCAGCCTGCCCGACGGGCCGGCGCTCGACGTCCAGATCCCGCCCGGCACGCGCGACGGCCAGACGCTTCGCCTCAAGGGCAAGGGACATCCCGGCTTCGGCGGCGGGGCCGCCGGCGATGCGCTGATCGCGGTGCATGTCCGGCCGCATCGCTTCTATACCCGCGATGGCGACGATATCCGGATGGAACTGCCGATCTCGCTGTCGGAAGCAGTGCTCGGCGGCAAGATCCGGGTTCCGACACCGTCCGGCGCGGTTACCGTTACTCTCGCTCCGAACTCCAATACGGGCAAGGTGCTGCGCCTGAAGGGCAAGGGCGCACCCGTGCGCGGCAAGGAAAACGGCGACGCCTATGTCACCCTGAAGGTCGTCCTGCCGGAGACGCCGGATCCCGAACTGACACGCTTCGTTTCCGAATGGGAGGCGGGCAAGGCACAAGATCCCAGAAAGTCCATGGGAGGATAAGCGATGAACGAGAGCGAGTTTCGACTGCACCTCCAAATCGAGACCTCCGTGCTGGAAGTCTGGATCTCACAAGGTTGGCTGGTGCCGGAAGAGACGGATCACGGACGGAATTTTCGCGAGGCCGATATCGCGCGCGGCCGACTGATCCTCGATCTCGACAGAGCAATGGGGCTCAACGAACCCGGCGTCGATGTCGTCATGGATCTGGTGGATCAGCTTCACAGCCTGAGGGCGACGCTGCGCGACCTGACAGATGCCGTCTGCCGTCAGCCGATCGACGTGCAGGAGCATATCCTGTCGGAGCTGACCCGCGTCGAATCCCGGAGACGGCGATAGCGTCCGATCGCATCGTGCCGTTGCGACATCAAGATGGAATGTCGTGGCCCCGGCAGTCTTACGGGACCGAAACGCTCAGTCGTAGAGATAATGTTGCTGCCAGGCGTCGCGCGGCACCTTGTCGCCGATCTGGTAGCTCAGATCCCGAACATGAATATGCTGCGGGCCGGTTACGCATGTGTAGGAGAGGTGGTACCAGTCACCCTTGCTGCGGAAAACCGCGCCGGGCGCATTCATGGCATCCGGCTTCATATCGGGATCGCCGAAAGTATAGGCGATCACCTTGTCCGGCTTGAAACCCGTCTTGTCCGTGCCGATACGCTTCATGGCTTCGGCATCGCATGCCTGCTCCATCCGCTCCGAGGGGTCGAGTTTCTCCAACTGTTTCTTGATGGCCGAATCGACGGCGAAGGCGCAGGTAGCGACTGACGCCAATGGAATAAGGATGGCTAAGAGTTTCAGCATGAAGACCGGTCCCTTGCATTGTTTTGGATTTTGAGTGCGCCGGTTTCATCGGGGAAGGTCTTGATCGCCTTCATGTCGACGCACTGTATGCCGACTTCGATAAAGAATGTGGTCTCATCAAGGCAGCGCGCCATTCATGCCAGGAGCCGCCTGTTCGATCGAGATTAATGACGACGGCTTGCATGAAGCTTGAGGAGCGGACTTGCCGCTTGAACCCAAGGTCGCTGCCCTCTATTTCTCTCTTCTCTTCACATTCGACTTTCACACCAGAGAAAGTGCTCTCGTGCCAGTTTTCAAAAATCTTCCCACTCCGCCCGTCGCCGAGAAAAAGCCGTTTACGGATACACGTCACGGCATTGCCCGCACCGACGATTATGCCTGGCTGCGCGCTGATAACTGGCAGGCGATGTTCAAGGATCCGTCGATCCTGGCACCGGAAATCCGGGCGCATCTGGAGGCTGAGAACGCCTACATGAACGCCGCGATGGCGGACACGAAGGAACTGCAGAAGGTTCTCTTCGCCGAGATGAAGGGACGCATCAAGGAGGATGACAGCTCGATCCCGATGAAGGACGGCCCCTACGCCTACGGCACGCTTTTCGTCACCGGAGGCGAGCAGCCCCATTTTTTCCGCGAGCCGCGCAACGGCGGCGACCGCAAGCTGCTATTGAACGGCGACAAGGAGAATGAAGGAAAGTCCTATTTCCGCCTCTCCGGCCTCGATCATTCCTCCGATCACAGCCACGGCATCTGGGGCTATGACGACAAGGGTTCGGAATATTTCACGCTGAAGATCCGCAACTTCGAGACCGGCGAGGACCTTGCCGACGTGATCGAGAATACCGGTGGCGATGCCGTCTGGGCGCCCGATGGCAAGAGCTTCTTCTATACGCTGCAGGACGAAAACCATCGCCCCTCGAAGATCTTCCATCACATCATCGGCACGCCGCAGTCGGACGATCGGCTTGTCTATGAGGAGGAGGATCCAGGTTTCTTCATGGGCGTCGGCGGCTCGCTGCTGGACGACTACATCTTCATCGACATTCACGATCACGAGACCAGCGAATATCGCATCATCCCGACCTCCGACCTGACCGCCGAGCCCAAGATCGTCGCCGAGCGCGAAACGGAGATCGAATATGAGATCACCGAAGGCGGCGACGTCTTCTACATTCTCACCAACGACGGCGACGCCAAGGATTTCAAGATCATGGAGGCGCCGGCGAAGGCGCCGGGTAAGGAGAACTGGCGCGAGGTCGTACCGCACAAGCCGGGCACGCTGATCCTCAGCCACCTCGCCTATGCCCGCCATCTCCTCTGGCTGGAGCGCAAGGATGGCCTGCCGCGCATCATCATCCGCGATCGCCGCACTGGCGAGGAACATGCAATCGCTTTCGAGGAGGAGGCCTATGCGCTCGGCCTGCAGGGTGCGGCGGAATACGACACGGATGTCATCCGGTTCTCCTATTCGTCGATGACGACGCCGAGCCAGCTTTACGACTACAATATGGTGACGCGCGAGCGCACCTTGCTGAAGACGCAGGAAGTGCCCTCTGGCCATAATCCGGCCGACTACGTGACGCGCCGCGTCTTTGCCCCTGCCTGGGATGGCGAGAGAGTGCCGGTGACGCTGCTCTATCGCAAGGATACGCCTCTCGACGGCTCAGCCCCCTGCCTTCTCTATGGCTACGGCGCCTACGGGGTTACCATCCCGGCCGGCTTCAACACCAATTGCCTGTCGCTCGCCGATCGCGGCTTCGTCTATGCCATCGCCCATATCCGCGGCGGCAAGGACAAGGGTTTTGCCTGGTACGAGGACGGCAAGATGGAAAAGAAGACCAATACCTTCAAGGACTTCATCGCCGCAGCCGACTATTTGAATCAGCAGAAGTTCACCTCTTACGCGAAGATCATCGCCGAAGGCGGATCGGCTGGCGGCATGCTGATGGGAGCCGTCGCCAACATGGCGCCGGAAAAATTCGCCGGCATCATCGCCGCCGTGCCCTTCGTCGACGTGCTCAACACCATGCTCGACGACACCTTGCCGCTGACGCCGCCGGAATGGCCGGAATGGGGCAACCCGATCGAAAGCAAGGAAGAGTACGAGCAGATCGCAGCCTACAGCCCCTATGACAATGTCGGCGAGAAGCCCTACCCGCCGATCCTCGCGCTCGGCGGCCTCACCGACCCGCGCGTCACCTATTGGGAACCGGCGAAGTGGGTCGCCAAGCTGCGCGAGAAGACGACGAGCGACGCGCCCATCCTGCTGAAGACCAACATGGATGCCGGCCATGGGGGCGCTTCCGGCCGCTTCCAGCGCCTGGAGGAAGTGGCGTTCGAATACGCCTTCGCCGTCAAGGTTGCCGAGAAGATGTAAGCCGAACTGCGGGAGGAAGCCATGGCCGTGTTCGTCGCCCTGCTGCGTGCCGTCAATGTCGGCGGCACCGGCATGCTGTCCATGGCCGATCTCAAGACGCTCTGCGAAGAGATCGGCTTCAAGGATGTGCGCACCTACATCCAGAGCGGCAATGTGGTCTTCCGCGCCGAGGAGGACGAGGCAACGGTGCAGGCTCGGCTTGAAACGGCGCTGGCGGCCAAGATGGGCAAGTCTCCGGGCGTGATCCTGCGCAACCGTGAAGCGCTGGAAAGGGCAGCGGAACATTCGCCCTTCCCGCACGCCAAGCCGAACTACCTACTGGTGACCTTCCTGCAAGATGAGGCACCGAAGGATGCACTGAACAAGCTCGTCGCGCCCGGCGGCGAAGAAGTGCGCGTCGCCGGCCGCGAAATCTATGTACATTATCCCGATGGCTCGGGCCGCTCGAAGCTGAAGCTGCCGGCGCTGAAGGCGGGAACGTCGAGAAATCTCAATACGGTGCGCAAGCTTGCGGAGATGGCGCGGGAGCTGGAGGACAGCGGACTTTGAAATCGGCAACAGCAAAGCCGATTACGATATCCGCCTTGCGCCTCCCACGCACCGCCCCTACCTTAGGAACATGAGCTCTCCTCTTCACGATGACACCGCCCTTCGGGTGCCGATGGTCGCCTTCGACAATAGCTACGCACGTCTGCCGCCGCAGTTCTTTGCTGACCAGGCGCCGACGCCGGTCGCCGCGCCGCAGCTGATCAAGTTCAACGAGGTGCTGGCGCGAGAGCTCGGGCTGGATGTCGAAGCGTTGAAACGAAATGCGGCGGCGATCTTTTCGGGCAACGAGCTGCTGCCGGGATCGCAGCCGATCGCCATGGCCTATGCCGGCCACCAATTCGGCAATTTCGTGCCGCAGCTCGGCGACGGACGCGCGATCCTGCTTGGCGAGGTGAAGGATCGGAACGGCAGACGCCGCGATATCCAGCTCAAGGGGTCGGGACCGACGCCATTTTCCCGCCGCGGCGATGGGCGCGCGGCGCTCGGCCCGGTCCTGCGCGAATATATCGTCAGCGAGGCGATGCACGCGCTCGGCATCCCGACGACGCGGGCGCTTGCCGCCGTGACGACCGGAGAACCTGTCTATCGCGAGGAAGTGCTGCCAGGTGCAGTGTTTACGCGGGTAGCGGCGAGTCATATTCGCGTCGGCACCTTCCAATTTTTTGCGGCGCGGGGCGATACGGAGAGCGTGCGGGCCTTGGCGGATTACGTCATTGCCCGGCACTATCCCGAGATTCGAGACCGCAAGAATCCCTATCTCGCCCTGCTGGAAGCCGTGGCGGAGCGGCAAGCGTCGCTGATCGCGCGCTGGCTGCATGTCGGTTTCATCCATGGCGTGATGAACACCGACAATATGACGGTCTCGGGCGAGACGATCGATTTCGGTCCCTGCGCCTTTATGGATGCCTACGATCCGGCGACCGTTTTTTCGTCCATCGACCGCAATGGCCGCTATGCCTATGCCAACCAGCCGGCGATCGGCCAATGGAATCTCGCGCGCCTAGGCGAGACGCTCATCCCGCTGATCGACCCGTCCGTCGATACGGCGATCGATCTGGCGAACACCATCATCAAGGCCTATGGCGAACGCTTCCAGGCCTATTGGCTTGCCGGCATGCGCGCCAAGATCGGCCTTGCAAGCGAGGAGGACGGCGATCTGGACCTGATCCAGTCGCTGCTGGCGACGATGCAGCAGCAAGGCGCGGATTTCACGCTCGCGTTTCGCCGGCTTGCCGCCCTCGCCGTGGATGAGGACGCCGGCGATTTTGCCGCTACCTTCAGCGATCCGCAATCGACGGCGCCGTGGCTCGAACGCTGGCGTGAGCGCCTTGGCCGCGATCCTCAAACGCCGACGACGCGCGCGGCAGCGATGCGCAGGGTCAATCCGGCCTTCATTCCCCGCAATCACCGAATCGAGCAAGCGATCGAAGCCGCCGCCGAAGACGGTGATTTTTCCCTGTTCGAGGCATTGCTGAAGGTGCTTGCGACACCCTATGAAGACCAGCCTGCCTTCGCACCCTATGCCGAACCTCCGCTGCCGAGCGAGCGCGTGCTGCAGACCTTCTGCGGCACGTAAGAAAGCCGGAAGCACAAGCCCCGGACATGCTTGCAGAGTCATCGTCTCCTCAACTCATGGGGAGACATCACGATGAAAGTGCACCACAGCACCCAGAACTATTTCAGTACGCCGATCCGCAGCCAACAGAGCAGCGAGAGCGACGACAGCTCGACATTCTCGCTACTGAGTGATGGCGGCGACCAACAGAAAGGTTCGCAGGGACCTTCCATCTCGTCCAGCGGCGTCCCCTCTTCCATTTCCTCCGGCTTCTGGCTCAACCAGCTCAGCCAGGCGTCGTCCTCCACAACGGACGCCGCCGACGATCGGTCGGCTGCGAGCGTTTCCGGCAGCAGCTCGGCCTCGTCGAGCAGGCAATCCGACCAGGACATTCTGGACGAGTTTGCCAAATGGGCGAATATGACGCCGGCGCAGAAGATTCGTGCGCAGTATCTCGAAGCGCACGGCCTGACGGAAGATTCCTTCAAGGCGCTTTCGGCCGATGAGCAGAAGGCGATCAACGATCAGATCGCTTCCGAGATCAAACAGAAACTTGGTGTTGGCAATGCCGACGGCGAGCGAGATGGCGACAAGGAAACGGACAGCGCCGCATCGGCATTGTCTATCGCCTGAAGACATTACGGGACTGCATGAAGGCGATACGAACCTGATTCAGGTGATGGCCGTATCGCCTTGTTTCTTTTAATATGTTTCGTTATTGCCCGACCATCCCGGTAACGATCTTGCTGACCTCGGCAAAGACCGCTTCAATATCCTTCGCCGATGCGGTCGCCTCCGCAACGAAGGTCGTCACGAGGATCGGCCCGCGTTCCGGTGGCCAGATCACCGCGATATCGGCATAGGAGCCGTTGTTACCGGTCCCGGTCTTGTCACCAACCTTCCACTCCTTCGGCAGGCCCGCGCGCAGGCGATTATTGCCCGTGGTGTTGGCGACCAGCCAGTTAACCAGCTGATCCCTCGAAGTTTCCGACAGTGTATTGCCGAGGGTCAGGAGGCCGATACTGTCCAGCATCGCATCCGGCGTCGTCGTATCGCGCGGGTCGTCCTTGACCGCCTGATTGACATCCGGCTCGTTGCGGTCGAGGCGGGTTTCGGTGTCGCCTGTCGTGCGCAACCAGGAGGTCAGGGCGGCAGGGCCGCCAAAGCTTTCAAGCAGCAGATTGCCGGCCGTATTGTCGCTCAGCGTGATCGCCGCACCGCAAAGTTCGGCGACGGTCATGCCATCGGTGCCGGCATGCTTTTCGGTCTCCGGCGAATAGGTGACCACTTTGTCCTTGCCGTAGATGACGCGCCGATCGAGCTTTTCCGTGCCCTGATCGACGCGCGCCAGCACGAAGCCGACGGCGAGCGCCTTGTAGGTGCTGCACAGCGGGAAGCGCTCCTCCTCGCGATGGCCGAGGGAGATATTGGTTTCGGTGTCCAGAACGGAGACGCCGAGGCGGCCGCCGGTCTTCTTTTCAAGATCCGCAAGCTGTTTGTCGACATCGTCGGACAATTGTGCGCCGTCCTGCGATGCTCCGCCTTCCATGCCCTGGTCGCCGGCGTCGGGCGCCGCCGAATTGTCCGTCGTCGGGAGCGTCTGTGATGAGGCGCCGCTCTCCTGGGCGAACAGCGCATCGGGGCCAAGTGTCAGGGCGGGAAGGAGCAGCGCCGAGCCCGCCATGAGGCGGCGGCGGGTAAGCAATGTGGGCATGAGAAAAGCCTCCAGCAGAATCGGGCAGATGTCGGGCTATGCGAGGAATATGGCAAGCCTCTGATCTTACCAATTGCTAGCGGAATTTATGCCGCCTTGTCGACCGTGACTTCAACGGTGACGTGCGACAATTCATGAATAGCGGCAAGCCGTGCCTTGTAGAAAGACGGGTCGCGCGAGACGGGCGTTGCAACCGCGACGATGGCGGCATGATGTCCGGGGCCGACCTGCCAGACATGTAGGTCGGTGATGCGGTCCTCGCCCGTCTCGATCGCCTCACGGATCTCATCAGGCAGGTCCTCACCCGGCGGAATGAAGTCGAGCAGAACCGCGCCGGAGATGCGCAGCAGGCCCCAGGCCCACTGCAGGATCACCAGGCCACCGACGATACCCATGACAGGATCGAGGAAGGTCCAGCCGAAACGACTGCCGAGCAGCAGGGCAACGATTGCCAGAACCGAGGTCATCGCATCGGCTATGACATGGACATAGGCGGAGCGGAGATTGTTGTCCCTACCCCCGTCATGATGATGGTGGTCGCCATCATGCTCGTGATGATGGTCATGATCATGAGCGTGATCATGGCTGTGCCCATGGCCGGAATGGCCATGATGATGGTGGCTGTGATCGTCGCGCAGAAGCCATGCGCTGACGAGATTGACGATGAGCCCGACCACAGCGATGGCAATGGCCTCGCGGAAATTGATCGCCACCGGATCGAGCAATCTCAGAATGCTCTCCCAGCCCATGATCAGCGCAATCAGCGCTAGGACGATAGCGCTGGCGAAGCCTGCGAGATCCCCGAGCTTGCCGGTCCCGAAGGTGAAGCGAGTATTATGCGCATGCCGGCGGGCGTAGAGATAGGCGAGAGCGGAAATCAGCATGGCGCTGGCATGGGTCGACATATGCCAGCCATCGGCCACCAGCGCCATCGAGCCATAGACCGTGCCGGCGCCGATCTCGATCACCATCATGACGGCGGTCAGCGCGATGACGAGCCAGATGCGTCGTTCGTTGCGCTGGTGATCGGAGCCCAGAAAGACGTGGCTGTGGCTCGTATCGGAGGAAATACTCATGACGTCAGTCTCCAGTTAAATCTGCCGCACCATTTGCGAGACACGGCCTGCTCATCGCAGATAGGTCTTCAGCACGTCGGCTATCTCATCGACCGCCTGACGGCGGGCCTCCTCCGTTTCGGCATGAAGCACATGCTCATGCAGATGATCTTCCAGGACCTCTCCTGTCAGGCCCGTCAGCGCGCCCCGAATGGAAGCAAGAAGCTGCAGTATCTCCCCGCACGGCCGCTCGGCTTCGAGCGCTCGCTCCACCGCCTCCATCTGTCCTTTGAGGCGACGGATGCGGGACAGGAGCTTGGCTTGCTGACGAATAGTGTGGGACATTGTGGCCTCGATTATAATATAGGGGGGTATACTATTTTTGGCGACGGATTGGAAGCCGCGTCTTGAAGCGGCGCTACCGGATCAGGCGGCTGCGCAAACACATCCGGACTGGCCTTCGGCACATCCTTGAAAATTCCACTGCCAATCGCATATTTATTTCTATAGAGACTAGAGATATTGGAGGCCATGCAATGCTGTCGATCGGTGATCTGTCCAAGCGTACCGGAGTGAAAGTGCCGACGATCCGCTATTACGAGCAGATGGGGCTGATATCGGAGCCTGATCGCAGCGAAGGCAACCAGCGGCGCTATTCCAAAACCGATCTGGAGCGCCTCGCCTTCATCCGTCATGGCCGCGACCTCGGCCTGACGATCGATGCCATCAAGGAGCTGATCTCGCTCAGCCAGCATCCGGACCGTCCCTGCGTCGGCGCCGACCGTATCGCCAAGGAGCATCTGGATGACGTTCGCACCAAGATCGCGCGGCTAAAGAAGCTGGAGCATGAGCTGGAGCGCATCGTTTCGCATTGCGACGGCCACAGCATCGAAGACTGCTATGTCATCCGTGCGCTTTCCGATCACGGCCTATGCGAACACGAGCATTGAGACCCCAAACGTGCCCCCATTGACAAACGTGCTGAACCGGATCATTGATGCGGCCATGATCACGCACGCGCTCCATAACTGCTCGTATTTTTGGCTGTACCTGTAACGGGCGGCCAAGACAGATCATATTGTCAACAAGCCGCCGTCAGGCGGCTTTGTTGTATCGGCAGCGTCCTGACGGCTCATTTGAAAAACAAGGACGCCAAATGCCATGCTAGACGATAGCGACATCTCACTTCTCCGCCCGCCGGTGCTCACGATCCGCAATGCTCAGCCGCGCGACCTGCCTGAACTCAACGATATGATCCGGCTGCTGGCCGCCCATCATGGCGACCCCTCAGGCACCACGCCCGAGCAGCTTGAGCGCGACCTCTTCGGTCCTATGCCGTGGATCACGGCGCTTGTTGCCGAAGGCGAACAGGGGCTGATCGGCTACGCCATCCTCGTGCCGCTCTACAAGGCGCAAGAGGGACAGCGCGGCATGGACCTGCATCATCTGTTCGTGCGTGACGGCCATCGCGGCCACGGCGTCGGGCAGCATCTCGTCGACCGCGCCCGCGATATCGCCCGCAAGGCCGGCTGCAGCTATCTTTCGGTCGGTGCTGCGACGGGCAATTTCCAGGCCCACCGCTTCTACGAAAACATGGATTTCAAGCCGCGTCCGGTCACCGGCATGCGCTACCTCCAGGCACTCGCCTGATGCCGGCCTTTAAGAGGATCGCCATTCGATATTGATTTTTAGAGTGTTTCTGGTTTTGCGCAATTCGGACGGAAAGCCGCTGCGCACTTTTCCTGGAAATGCTTCAGCGATCGATGGCGATCCCGCGGCCTGCAAAGAACTTCTCGAATATCTCCAGCGGCATCTCCGCGTTCTCGCGCGTCGCATCGACATGACCTGAAGGATTGTGAAAGCGGATGCTGTTTCCGTCGACAGATGTCACCAGCACGAGATGGCCGCCCTTGGCCGGCGGCTCGGTCTCTGGCCAGCGGATCGAATGATGCACCGACGCGATGAAAAACTCCGACTGGTCGAGGATATCGACGATGTCAGCGACGGAAATGCCGGTGACGATGCGGGCATCCAGATCGAAGCGAGCCTTAACGAAGGAAACAAACGGCGCGTAGATCAAGCCTTTGATCCGGCCATCAGCCTCTTCGACATAGCCGCCATACTCCCTGCAACCCATGGCCAGATCCATGATCGGGATGGTTTTGCCGGTGCGGGCGGCGAGCACCATCTTCAGGCAGGCCATGCCGCAGAGATTGCCGGCCCAGCGGGCATAATCCTCGACGCTGCTTGCGCCGGATGACGCCCAGAGCGGATCCTTCAGCAAGGCCGATTGCGCACCCTCGGCGACGACCGCCAGTGTCATGTCAGGCGTTTCCCATTGGCTGAAATAAGGAACCTTCCGCGCCACCCTTGCGTCCACGACCACCCTCTCCTGTTGCCGAATCCTTGGCTACAAGCTTGACCGGAAATGCGCTAGAAAAATGGCTGTCGACTTCGATCTGCAACTGGAGATGCGGCTTGGAACAGCGGTTCACATTCGATGGCGTCGCCAGCCTCTACAATACTTCCCGCCCGCTCTATCCCGATGCGCTTTTTGCCGATGTGATCGATTTTGCCGGCCTGGAAACCAAGGATCAGGTTCTCGAAATCGGCTGCGGCACCGGACAGGCGACAGAGGGCTTTGCTCGCCGCGGCCTTTCCATTCTCGCGCTTGATCCCGGCGCGGAACTGATTGCGGTCGCGCGGGAAAGATTGGCGGGATTTCCGCGAGTGCGATTCGAGCAAACCACTTTCGAAGCATGGCCAGGGAAGCTGGAGAGCTTCAGGCTGATATTCGCGGCACAATCCTTCCATTGGGTTACGCCAGAATTGCGCTTCGCCCGGGCGGCGGCACTTCTCGCGCCAGAGGGAATACTTGCCGTCTTCGGCAATGTGCCGATGAAGCCGGAATCACCATTGTCAGAAAAGTTCGCGGGGATCTACGCCCGCCATGCCCCGCAGCTTACTGGCCCGCCCGCGGAGGCCTGGTACCTGCCCGATGGCCCTTTTGTTCGGGAGCTGCAGCAGTCCGACCACTTCGAAGCTCCAGCACATCACTGCCATCCTTGGAGCCGATTGCACACGGCGCAGAGCTATACTGACCTTTTGCGCACGCTTTCAAGCTCCCGGCTTTTGGCCGAAGATCAGCGGGAATCTCTGCTTTCCGAGCTTGCCGATGCCATCAACGCGCATGGCGGCGTATTCGAGCTGCGTTACGAGACGCATCTCTATCTCGCCAAGCGCTCGGGCGCGGCCTGAAGAACCAGGCCTATTTCGCCGGAAGCGCCTTCAGGTAGGCCGCGATCGCTTCGCGGTCGGTTGCCGGGAGGTGGGCGATGTTCTTTTGGACCTCGGCCATCGAGCCGCCGGCGGAATCATAATCCGGGGTGAAGCCGGTCTCAAGGTAGTTGGCGATGTCGCCGGCGCTCCAGCTGCCGATCGCCTTGGAGCCCGGCCTGATATCCGGGATCTGGCCCTTGCCTTCCGGATTGGGCGCGCCCGCCAGCCATTGGCCGCTCACGAAGCCGCCGAGGCTGTCGCGCGGCGTGTGGCATTCGCCGCAATGTCCCGGCCCCTCCACCAGATATTGCCCGCGCTTGATCTTGTCGTCCGCATTGGCGAGGACGACACGCGGCTGGTCGTTGAGATAGAGGAACTTCCAGCCGCCCAGCGCCAGCCGGATATTGAAGGGAAAGGGTAGCTCATGTGGCGGGGCGACATTATCGCTCTTCGACAGCGTCTTCAGGAAGGCCCAGAGATCGTTGATGTCCTTGTCGCTCATACGGGCATAGGAGCCATAGGGAAAGGACGGATAGAGATGCTCGCCGTTTTTGCCGACCCCCCGCTTCATGGCATTGCCGAAATCGGCAAGCGTCCAGGTCCCGAGCCCGGCTTTCTCATCCGGCGATATATTCGGCACATGGAAAGTGCCGAAGGGGCTCGTCAGCGCCAGACCGCCCGACAGCACCAGCTTGGCGTCACCCTGCGCGCCGGGAGCAGCGTGACAGCTGGTGCAGCCGCCCGCCCAGAACACGATCTCGCCGTTCTTGATGTCGGGATCACCGAGATTGGCCCAATGGCTCGCGGGCAAAGGTGACGGCGCGGTGATGACGTAAAATGCGCCGCTGCCGAGGATGATCACGCCGAAAAGGCAAAGCAACAATCGAATAAACCGCGCCATCACCTCACCCCAAGCCTTAGCTCTAAAACAAAAAGGCTCCGCACCGGCAGAACCGGTGCGGACGCCAAAATCGATTTCTAGACCTACCGCTTAATCCTTCTTGATGCGATAGGCCTGATGACAGGCGCCACAGCTGGCGCCGAGGGTCTTCAGTGTCGCGCCGACACCAGCCTTGTCGGCAGGGAGCTGAGCGAGCGCCGTCTCGGCATCGGTGGAAAGCTTGGCGGCATGCGCCTTGAAGTCATCGAGATTGTCCCAGATCTTCGGATTGACCTCGGGATCGGTCTTGTCGCTCTGCGGGTTGAACTGATCCGGGAAAGCCTTGACAGTTTCGACGATCGTCGTCAGCGACGCCTTGACGATATCGGCGTCATAGGGCTTGTCGCCCTTGGCGATCGCGCCGAGAGCTCCGGTGGCACCGCCGATCTTCTTCATCATCCCGATGCGGGAGTCATGCGTGCCGTCGGCTGCAACGACCGAACCAAGGGCGATGCCGGCTAGAGCCACTGCCGCCACAATCGCTTTCCACTTCATTTCCTTCTCCTACCTCTCCTGATGATAAAGACCGGCATGCGCGAGCTGCGCATGATTACTGCGACATGTTTGCCGGTTTCCCGTCCGGCAATGAAGTCACAAAGTGGTGAGATTTAAGTGAAATCAGTGTCATGCGATCGAGACACTCATTCGCCGCATCCGCCCTCACGCCAATTTCAGGCCCTCCCAGACCGTGAACACCGAAACAGCGACGAGAAGCAACCCGGCTGCGCGGCCTGCAATGGCTGTCGCCCTGGGATTGGCCACCAGCAGGTCACGGCTGCGCCCGGCAGTGATGGCAAGTCCGCCATAGACGGCAAATTGCGTTGCGATGGTCATGGCTCCCATGATGACGGCCTGTATCCACATCGGCCCGTAATCCGGTTTCAGGAACTGCGGATAGACGGCGAAGATGAAGAGATAGGCCTTGGGATTGATGAGGCAAGTCACGGCTCCCTGCCGGAAGGCTTTCCAGGCGGAGCGGCTGCCGGCCGGCCCCTCGCCTCCCACCGTGATGGAACTGCGCATCAGCGTGTAGCCGATGAAGACCATATAAGCACCGCCGGCAATCAGCAGCGGGTTGAAGAGAATGGGCACGAAATGCATCAGCAGGCCGATGCCGATGGCGCCGTTCAGCGAATGCACCGCACCGCCCAGCATGATGCCACCCGTGGCGGCAAGACCGCGATTGCTGCCGCCAGTCAGCGAATTGGCGAGCACGAACAGCATGTCCATGCCCGGCACGATGATGATGCCCAAGAGAAGGATGAAGAAGAGCCAGAGATTTTCTGCGTAACCCATGTCAGTTGCCTATCGCCCTCTCCCTGGAAACAGGAGAGGAAATGGTTGATTTTCAAGTGAATAGGCGGCTTTATAAATCGAGCCAACTGACAGGGTATTGTCAGTAGCCTTCATCTTGAGGGTAATGAAATGCGCAAGGCATCGCGCCTGTTCGAGATCATCCAGATCCTGCGGCTGGCCAAGCGGCCGGTGACGGGAGCCGATATCGCCGCCCGGCTGGAAGTGACGGTACGCTCCGTCTATCGCGATATCGCAGCACTTCAGGCGATGCGCGTGCCGATCGAGGGCGAGCGCGGCATCGGCTATATATTGCGGCCCGGCTTCGACCTGCCGCCGCTGATGTTCTCGATCGAGGAGATGGAGGCGATCGTGCTGTCGCTGGCCCTGTTGGAACGCACCGGCGATGCCGAGCTGAAGCAGGCGGCCAAGCGCGTCACCTCGAAGATTGCCGGCGCCGTGCCGCCGCCGCTGCGCCAGACGCTCGACGCCAATGCACTGCATGCCTGGGGCTTTGCCGCACCTTCTGCCTCGGCGATCGATCTAGCTTTGGTGCGACGCGCCATTCGTGATGAGGAAAAGCTGGACCTTGCCTACCGCGACGAGCTCGGCCGCGCCACGGAACGCATCATCCGGCCAATTGCCCTCATCTATTATTCGGAGACGGCTAACATCGTCGCCTGGTGCGAGCTGCGCCAGGCTATCCGTAACTTTCGCAGCGATCGTATCGAAGGCTGCGAGGCGACGGGATTCTGGTTCAAGGGCGAAGGTGATGGCTTGCGGCAGATCTGGGTGAATGGCTGGCAGGTAAACACCCCCGCCGCGGCCGGCTGAGGCGCTAAGGCTCTTTGAGGTTACGATCAGAAGCCTGGAAAGATCATACCGCCTGGAGAGATTCAACCGAAACGCAGATGGCAGCGGAGTGAAGATGCGCCGGCTTTGCGCGGCGCTACAAAACAACCTCAGTCATCAATAGAATGAAAGCCAGCAATCCCAGGGCGGCGCGGACGGCATGCGACCATTCCCACCGGTCGCGCAGCATGGTCCAATCCGGTTTGACGGCGGTTTCCATTTGATGGCCACCGAATGGATCGTGAGAAAAGAAACCTGCGCCCATTCCTTCCAGCTTCGCATCTTTCAGCCAAAAATTGTTTACCGGTTGCGTCAGCAGCCAAAAGACGGCGTGCATGGCGACCATGGCAGCAAAGGCAGCCGACAATAGCCAGAATGAGAGCGTATTGGCTGGCGTCAGGAACAGGAGTAGCAGAAGCAGCAGAGCGCCAAGCGGCTCACTGGCACCGCGGATCGTAAAGCCCGGATAGTAAATCCGCTGAACCGTCAGGTAATCCTCTTTCGATAGCCGCATCTTGCCCGGCAGCTCCAGCACATGCGCCAGTCCCAGCGCCATGGCGACTGCCACAATCAGAATTGTCAGGATTTGCAATGTCGGAAACATCAGCTTCGCCTCGCAGGCAGCCTCCGTTTCTAAACATTCAGCGATGCGGATCGTTCCCTACAGACATCAAAAGATGCGGAGATCTCATTAAGGCATCTGAAGCGCCAGCGCTCTGCTTTCTTCGCGCCCAAATCCTTCAATATCCAACCGATCCGCGTGAACCGAAACGATCGCGTAAGCGCTGCTGTCTTCGGTATCCACCATGCCCTTGAAGTTGACGAAATAGGTTCCCTCGACAGCGCCGAAGTTGCCGGCGTGATTGTGCCCGTTAAGGTAGGCGACGACATGGTCATGTTCGGCCAGAAGCGCCAGCATGCGGTCGCTGTCCAAGGCGTTGTGGCCATTCTCCGGGAAGACGGGATAATGGTTCAGGATAACGACCTTCTCGCCCGCCGCCTTTGTCTCCCGCAGCTTCGCGGCAAGCCAGTCATATTGCGCATCACTGATCGCCCCGTTCCAGCGTTGGCCATTCAGCGCACCGGCGCGATCCAGCGCCTTCATCAGGTCCTTCGCTTCCTGCCGGCGTGGATCGCCTTCCGGCGGAGCGAAGAGGCTGATCTCATTGCCATCGAGCGCGATGAAGCGGTAGCCACAATGGCTGAAATCGTAATAGGCAGCGGGCATGCCCACGCGGGCCGGGACACTGCCCAGATTCTGGGGTGCTACGGCGAAATCATGATTGCCGAGGAGGAAGTATTTTGGGTGCCGCAATATCTCGTAGACGGGCAGGATCGCGTCGTAGCTCTTCCATTCGCGGTCGATGATGTCACCGAGCGTCACGACGAAGGCAAGGTCGTGCCGGTTGAATTCCTCTATCGCGTTGCGAAGTTTGTCGAGGCTCTTCGCCGGATAGCGATTGAGGGTCAGATTGGGCTCGAGATCCGCATATTGCGGATCGGCGATAACACCGAAGCGGAAAAGCAGTGCGGACGGCATTCGTCCTCCTTGGACGGCTTCCTTGCGCCGGTAAGGCAGCACGCGGAGGCATCGGTGAGGGCTGGCTGATAAGAAAACACCCGACGTCGAAAAGACGCCGGGTGCGAAAGCCAGCCTATTTGGCAGACCTTACTTCGTCGCAGTTTCGTAGCGCTCCAGGACATAGTCCCAGTTGATCAGGCTATCGATGAAGGCTTCGAGGTACTTCGGACGCAGGTTGCGGTAGTCGATGTAGTAGGAGTGTTCCCAAACGTCGACGCCGAGGATCGGGTTGGCGCCATGAACCAGCGGGTTTTCGCCGTTCGGGGTCTTGGAGATTTCGAGCTTGCCGTTCTTGACGGAAACCCATGCCCAGCCCGAGCCGAACTGTGTTGCGCCGGCGGCGGCGAAATCGGCCTTGAACTTGTCATAGCCGCCGAGATCGGAGGCAAAGGCAGCCTCGAGCTTGCCCGGCAGCTTGTTGCCGCCGCCGCCCTTCTTCATCCACTTCCAGAAATGGATGTGGTTGTAGTGCTGGGCTGCATTGTTGAAGAGGCCGGCATTGGTGCCGAAAGACTTCTTCACGATCTCTTCGAGCGACAGATCGGCAAGACCTGCTTCAGCAGCGAGCTTGTTGCCGTTGTCGACGTAAGCCTTGTGGTGCTTGTCGTGGTGATATTCGAGCGTCTCACGCGACATGAAGGGCGAAAGTGCATCGTAATCATAAGGAAGTTCAGGCAATTCGAAAGCCATGGTCATATCTCCTCTTGGCAAAAAATTGCGTCGGCAGGTGAACCGGAACATAGGAGCGGTCGCCTGGAAGAGCAACCGGCGACATGCCAAAAAAGTTGCGTACGGGAGCAAAAATTGCCCTATTTTTCAATCATGTATAGCACCGACTTAGAAATTTGCATCATTGCATATGATGACGTGGCAATGCATCCAGGAGGGCAACGGCGAACCGTCGACAAAGCACATGGTCGAGGCTAGGTTCGCGGACCTTCTGCCTTCTACGAGATATCCCGTGACGATCGTCTGCCTGCACACAGCCAAAAGCAACATTGCCGTCTATGAGGCGGCGGCAAAAGCACTCGGATTGCCTGAGGGCACGCTGCGTCATCATGTCCGCGCCGACCTCCTGCTTGCCGCCGAAAAACTGGGACGCCTGACGGATGAGATTTCGGCCGAAACGGCGGCTCTCCTCTGGCATCTGGCCGAGGATGCCGATGCCGTCGTGCTCAACTGTTCGACGCTCGGCCCGGCCGTCTCGAAGGTCGCGGCGGGTGCTGGAGCGCCGATCATCAGGGCGGATGCGGCGCTGGCCGAACAGGCGGTCAAGGCCGGCGGCAAGGTCCTCGTTCTCTGCACCGTCGAAACGACCATCATCCCGACGACAGCCCTCTTCGAGGCTGCTGCAAAGGCAACAGGCGCGGAAATCGAAGTTCGGCTGGTTCCTGGCGCATGGACACATTTCCGGTCAGGCGATCTGCGGGCCTCCATCGCCGATGCGGTGAGGGAAGCGCATGGCGAAGGCGCCGTCACGCTCACTTTCGCGCAGGCGTCGATGACGGGTGCCGTCGACCTTCTCTCGGACGGCATCGAACGACCGATAACCGGCCCGGCGACCGCCCTTGCAGCGGCAATCGCAAAAATTGCCACGGCTGACCTGTTATAAGTTCCGTCCGAAATAGACATCGATCTCGGCGATGCGGTCGCCGGCAAAATGGATCATCTCGACATTGCGAAAGCTGCCACCGTCCATCTTCTCGGCGCGATAGCTGACGATAACGTCATCGCCATCCGCCACCAGATGTTCGATATGGATGTCGCGGAAGATATTCTCCTTCGGCCAGCAATGCTCGAAATAGCGCTTCCGGTCGATATGATCGTCACGCGGGCTCGAAAAGGTAAAGTTCCGGGTCAGCATCGGATCGACGACATCAGGCTGTTGCGCCACATAGGCGGCAAACAGGCGTCTGACGATATCGCAACGGACATTTTCGAGAGAGTTCATAATGTGCCTCCTCCTTGCATCGGCGCAATCACGGTGCCTATGGCAATCCGATTGCAAAATGCAATCAGTTTATAACATCAGCCGGGCGAACCAACAAGGCGCTTTGCGGACTTGGCATTGTCGTCCGCGTGGTCCAAACTTCGCAGCACCCCATATCAGCAGGAAGCCATCGTCGTGTCCGAGGCTCATCATCCCATATTGGAAAAGCTGCGCCGCCTGGCGGCAAAGGACAATCGTCCGACTGTCGCGCTGAGCAGCATCGGCAGCTATTCCACGCTTTTCACCTTCGTCGCGCGCGAACGCGAGCGCATTGCCGGCTCGGCCTTTTCTCAGGTTTCAATCGTCGCCATCCTCGAAGGTTCCAAGGAAATCGTCAGCATGGGACGGCAGCGGCATTTTGCAGCCGGTACGGTGCTCGTGCTGCCGGCCGGCTGGAGCGGCGATGTCGTCAACGATCCCGATCCGCAGACCGGCTTCTATCGGGCAATCTTCATCACTTTTCCCGAGGAACTGACGCGCCGCGCCGCAAAAGCCTTTCCGCCGGCCCAAACCGCATCGCAGATCGACCTGCCACTCGATCCATTGCTGGCCGCTGCCATCAGCCATGCCGGCGAAGGCATTGCCGGCGGTAACATGCCGATCCCGCTGATCGAACACAGGCTCCTGGAAATACTCATGGTGCTGGGCATGCGCGGCGCCCTGCCCGGGTCGCCGGAGACAACCGCAGAGGCGGTGCGGGCGCTGGTACGCTGGCAGCCGGATCGCCCCTGGACTGCCGACCTCATCGCCGCCGAGCTCGGCACCAGCAACGCGACGCTGCGCCGGCGCCTGACGCGCGAGGGCGCTTCCCTGCGAGAGGTACTGGCAAGCGAACGCGTGGCGCTGGCAACGACCCTTCTCGCCGAGGACGGGCTGTCGTTGCGCGAAGCAGCCCTTGCTACCGGTTATCGCTCGCCACGCCGCTTCGCCGATCGACTTCGCGGTGCATGAGCGTTTTAGGCCGCATTTTGAGCGTTTGTGTGCGCAGCCGCTCAGCACGAATTTGTTAGACCCAGCCCTCAAAGCTCACAAGAGCGAACCGCGAAAGGGCAACATCATGAAAACCATGCTCAACCTTCTGAACGCCACCGTCATCGCAGCAGTTGTCGCCACGCCGGCCCTTTCGGCCGATCTCAAGGTGACGTTCGCAAAGAGCAATGGCCGGATGATGATGCCCGAAAATGCCTCCTGCATTTCGACATCTTCAGACAAGTCGGCACCCGGTCCCAACAAGAGCCTTGCCGTTTCCTGGTCGAACGGGCCGAAGGGCACGCGATCCTATGCGCTGACGATGGTCGACCCTGACGTGCCCGCGGATTTCTCGTTGTTCAACAAGGCGGACAAAACCATTCCGAAGGATTTCAAGCGGATGGAGTTCGTTCACTGGGTGCTGGCCGATATTCCCGCATCGCGCACCAGCCTTGCCGAAGGTGCCGACGGAAACGGCCCTTCAGCCAATGGCCTGCCGCTCGAGCGCACATCCTATGGGCGCCGCGGCCAGAATGGTGCGGGCGGCAGCAATTTGAAGGACGGGCCGCATGGCGGTTATATGGGCGCTTGCCCACCCTGGAATGACGCGCGTGTCCACAGCTATCACGTCACCGTCTATGCGCTCGATGTCGACCGACTGAACCTGCCGGATCTCTTCACCCGCGCCGATCTGCTTGCTGCCGCGAAGGGTCATATCCTCGCATCGGGCAGCCAGGAACTGTTTTACACATTGAATGCAAAGGCCGAGAAATGACCGAGACGAGATGGGATGCAGCCGCACCGGCCGAGCCGGAAACCGCGCATTGGATGCGGAACCTGGTTATCTGCCTCGTCGGCTCGTTCACGACGATCGTGGCAATGACGCTGCTGCTCCCCTTCCTGCCGCTCTATGTCGAGGAACTCGGCGTCAGCGACAAGGCCGCGATCGTGCAATGGTCCGGCATCGCCTATGGCGCCACCTTCTTTGCCGCAGCCTTGGTCGCGCCGCTCTGGGGGCGGCTCGGTGATATCTATGGCCGCAAGCTGATGCTGATCCGCGCCAGCCTCGGCATGACGGTCGCCATCTCGCTGATGGGCATGGCCGGCAATGTCTGGCAGCTGGTAGCGCTGCGCCTCTTCACCGGCCTTGCAGGCGGCTATGCCTCGGGATCCATGGTGCTGGTGGCGGCCCAGACGCCGAAGCATCGCTCTGCCTGGGCGCTGGGCACGCTGTCTGCCGGTATCATGGCCGGAAACCTTGTCGGACCGCTGATCGGCGGCGCGCTGCCACCGATCATCGGCATTCGCGGCACCTTCCTGCTGGCCGGCGGCGTGATCTTCTTCACCTTCCTGGCGACAACCTTCCTCATCAAGGAGGAGAAATCCACGGCGCGGAAGAAGGCTGCGAAGGCAAGTGGCAGTTGGGCGTCCATTCCTGACAAGCGCCCCGTCGTCGCCATGCTGTCGCTCGGCCTGCTACTGATGCTGGCCAATATGTCGATCGAGCCGATCATCACAGTCTATGTCGCGCAGTTCGTCACGGACGCCAAGGTGACGATGGTCTCGGGCGTCGTCATGGCGGCGGCTGCGCTCGGCAGCATCCTGTCGTCCTCCTGGCTCGGCAAGCTTGCCGATCGCATCGGCTACTGGAGCGTCATCATGGCGGCGCTTGCCGTTGCGGCGCTCTTGTTGATCCCGCAGGCTTTCGTGACCTCGGCCTGGCAATTGATCGGCTTGCGCTTTCTGATGGGCGTGGCGCTCGGCGGCCTTCTGCCCTGCATCACCGCCGTCATCCGGCACAATGTTCCCGATGCGGCGACGGGCAGCATTCTCGGCCTCTCCATCTCCTCGCAATATGTCGGCCAGGTGGCAGGCCCGGTCCTGGGCGGCTTCGTCGGCGGGCATATCGGCATGCCCGCAGTCTTCCTCGGAACCTGCGTACTGCTGGCGCTCGGAGCCATCTATTGCTGGTGGGTCAGCCCGAAGACAGAATCACACAGGGATCGATGAGTTTGCGCGAGTTTGACGTCTGGAGATCGATCCGAGCAGCATCAAGCTGCCCCTTATAGCCGGCCGCAGATAAAATCGACGCCAGAACGCGCGATCGCCTCCAGCGTCTCGCGCGTATCGCCTGCACGCGCTCGAACGGCAAGCGAATGCATGACGGCGGATGCGAGCTTTGCGAGCGTTGCAGCATCCGTGTTATCAGGGAGTTCGCCCTGCTTCACCGCAAGCTCCATGCGTTCCTTGATCGCACCGTCGAATTCATTCAGGCTGCGGCGCAACACCTCCCGCACCCGATCATGCTGAATAGCCTCTGCCGTGGCAGTGCCGATCAGGAAGCAGCCACGCGCTGCAGTCTCGCCATGCAGGTATATTTTCAGAGCCTCGGCATAGATGCGCGTGAGATTTTCCCGCAGCGTGAGGGTCGGGTTGAGTGCCTCAGACAATATATCGAGGCTGTCCTCGCGGTAGCCTTCCAAGGTGTCAAGATAGAGGTCCTCCTTGTCACCGAACGCGCCGTAGAGGCTCGGCCGGTTCAGTTTCGTCGCGGCGCTCAAATTATCCAATGAGGCGGCCGAGAACCCCCTGTCCCAGAAGACCTCCCGCGCCTGCCCGATGACTGCTTTGGCGTCAAAAGCGCGTGGACGACCCTGTTTTTTCTCGCTTTTCATATTTTATACTAGTTCGCACAAAAATCTTGACCGGATGAGTTTTATGCGAAATGGTACAAATATTCAATAGGTGCCGACGCCATACCTCGCGCCTGCATCGAAAAGGAGAGAGAAACCCATGAAACTCTACATGCACGCCGCCGCTTGCTCCCTGTCGCCGCACATCGTTTGTCGGGAGTTGGGGCTGGATGTTGAACTGGTCAAAGTCGATCGGAAGACTCATCGGACGAGTTCGGGCGAGGACTACCTTGCCATCAACGGGAATGGCTACGTGCCGGCATTGATGCTTGATGATGGGAGGGTGCTGACCGAAGGTCCTGCCATCGTGCAATTCCTCGCGGAATGTTCACCGGAGGGGTCGCGCCTCCTGCCGGAGGCCGGAACCTATGCCAGAAGCCAGGTTCAATCCTATCTGAATTTCATCACCGCCGAACTTCACAAGCCAATGGCGATGCTCTTCAACGCCGCTTATGAAGGCGCCCATGCCGGCATTCATGAACTGGTATGCAAGCGACTGGACTGGCTGAACAGCCGGCTTGTCGGCCCCTATCTGACCGGTGACGACTTCACGGTGGCTGACGCCTATCTCTTCGTCTGCTTGAACTGGTCGCCGTGGATCAAGATTGACGTCGCACGCAGGCCGGCGTTACAGGAGTTCATGGCCCGCGTCAGCACAAGACCGAGCGTCCGCCGCGCGCTCCAGGCCGAAGACCTCGAGGCTTTCGAGACTGATGGCGTTTTCTTCGCGCCGCGATCCTACATCGCTTCGGCAGGTCGTGTGGGAACACCCGTGCGGCCATAAACGGCCGCACTCTTCCGCATGTCCTTCTCCTTACGAAAAGGGTTATTCCTCGCTGGCGCTGCGGCCGTGAGCCCAATCCATATAGAGTTCCAGCGCCTTGCGGGCGACCGGTCCTTCCTGGAATTCGCGGTCGTCCAAGCGGTTGACGCTGACGACCTTGGAATAGTTGCCGGTCGTGAAGATTTCGTCGGCGCCCATGAACTGTTCGACGGATAGGGTTTCCTCCCGCACATCGAAGCCCTCCTGGCGTAGCAGACCGATGACGCGGGCGCGCGTGATGCCGGCAAGGAAGGTGCGGTTGGCGACGGGCGTATAGACGATACCGTCCTTGACCATGAAGACGTTGGAGGATGCCGTTTCGACAACGTTGCCGTTGATGTCGCGCACGAGCGCATTGTTGAAACCGCGACTTCTCGCCTCCAGGATCATGCGGCCGCTGTTCGGATAGAGCGAGCCGGCCTTGGCGTCGGTCATCGCCGTTTCCGGCGACGGGCGGCGGAAGGGCGAGACCGTGAGCGTGATGCCGCCATTGCCGCCAAGCGGCGCCTCGAACAGGCAGAGGGCGAAGCGCGTCGATTCCGCATCGACGGCAACGACGCTGCCCGGCGAGCCATGCTCGCCCCAATACATCGGCTTGATATAGATGGGCGTCTTGCCGTCGAATTTCCTGATACCTTCCCAGGCGAGCGCCTCGATCTCCTGCGAGGTCTTGATCGCCTTCAGCCCCATGGCGACGGCCGAATGATTGATACGCTGGCAATGGAGATCGAGATCGGGCGCAATGCCGTCGAACCAGCGCGCGCCATCGAACACTGTCGAACCGAGCCACATGGCATGCGAAGTCGGCCCGATCAGCGGCGGATTGCCGGAGAGCCATTCTCCCTCGACATGGGTCCAGGTGGTGGTGCGGGGCGACGTATCGACGGACATGGTGCTTCCTCTCCTCAAGCGATCCAGCTTTTCGTGGACTCTCCGAACCGCTCCATCTCTTTGTTTTCATGCAGCTCCAGCCGGAAAATCGCTACGCGCTTTTCCTGGAATTGCTCTGGGTGGCGAAAAGCAAATAACCGCGCAACCCAAGGGTCAAGCAGAAACTATGCGGCAAAATTCATTTGCAACAAAGCGCTCGATACCGCATTCATGGCGCAATTTTCATGCGTCGAAACAACAGCTTGACGAATAGGTCCATCAGGAAAAATGATGAGCCGGCCAAACCGTCAGGGAAGAGCGAGAACTCCCATGAAAGCGATGTATTACGAGACCTTCGAGGCGACACCCGAAATCCGTACCCTGCCGGACCCGACACCGGGTGAGGACGGCGTCGTCATCGCCGTCGGGGCGACCGGGCTCTGCCGCAGCGACTGGCATGGCTGGATGGGACATGATCCGGATATCAGGCTGCCGCATGTGCCGGGCCATGAGCTTGCCGGCAAGGTCGTGGCGACAGGGCGCGGCGTCGTCCGTTTCAAGGTCGGCGATCGCGTCACCGTTCCCTTCGTCTCCGGCTGCGGTCATTGCGCCGAATGCCATTCCGGTAACCAGCAGGTCTGCCCCAGTCAGTTCCAGCCCGGCTTCACCCATTGGGGCTCCTTTGCAGAATATGTGGCGATCGACTACGCCGACACCAATCTCGTCCACCTGCCCAAGACGGTCGACGATGCGACGGCGGCAAGCCTCGGCTGCCGTTTCGCCACCTCCTTCCGCGCCGTTGCCGACCAGGCCAAGACCCGTCCAGGCGAGTGGATCGCCGTGCATGGCTGTGGCGGCGTCGGGCTGTCGGCGATCATGATTGCGAGCGCCCTTGGCGCCAATGCCATCGCCATCGACATTTCCGACGAGAAGCTGGCCTTCGCCCGCGAGTGCGGCGCGGTGGCAACCATCAATGCGTCTGAGATCACCGATGTGGCCGAGGCGGTGCGCGAGATCACCAAGGGTGGCGCGCATGTCTCGATCGATGCGCTCGGCCATCCCACGACCTGTTTCAACTCCATCAAGAACCTGCGACGGCGCGGCCGGCATGTGCAGGTCGGCCTCATGCTCAGTGACTACGCAACGCCGCAGATCCCGATGGCGCAGGTCATCGGCCATGAACTCGAGATTTACGGCAGCCACGGCATGCAGGCCTGGCGCTACGATGCCATGCTCGACATGCTCGCCGCCGGCAAGATCGCGCCGCAGAAGCTCATCGGCCGCAGGATCAGCCTGGAAGAAGCCGTTCCGGCGCTGATGACGCTTGATAAGGCCGAGGGCAAGGGCATCAGCGTCATTACACGGTTCTGATATATCCCGGTGCTATGCGCATCGGGGAAACGGCAATCCACGAAGAGGATACGCTTATGGCATGGTCTGCCGGCCAATATGTTAAATTCGAGGATGAACGCACGCGCCCGGCACGGGACCTCTTGGCGCAAGTGCCGCTGGAGCGCGTCGAGCGAGCGATCGACCTCGGCTGCGGCCCTGGCAATTCGACCGAGCTGATCGTCGAGCGTTATGGCACCGCCGGTGTCTCCGGCCTCGATAGCGACGACAATATGCTGGAGGCCGCTCGCAAGCGCATGCCCGGCACGCACTTTGAAAAGGCCGATCTCGCCACGTGGCGGCCGCAGGAACCCTTGGACCTGCTTTTTGCCAATGCGGTGTTTCAGTGGTTGCCCAATCATCTCGACATCCTCGACCACCTGATGGACGGGCTGAAACCTGGCGGCGTGCTTGCCGTGCAAATGCCCGACAACCTGACCGAGCAGAGCCATCTGATGATGGAAGAGACCGCAAAGAACGGTCCCTGGAGCGATGCCTTCGCCAAGAAGAGCGTCCGGCGCAATCCGCTGCCCGCGCCGTCGGTCTATTACAACAGGCTGATCGGCAAATCGGCCCGGGTCGATATCTGGCACACCAACTACAATCACGTGCTGGAGAATGCCGCCGCCATCGTCGAATGGGTGAAGGGCACGGGCCTGCGCCCTTACCTCGACCATGCCGGCGCAGAGCATCGCGATGCCTTCACCGCCGAATATCTGAAGCACGTCGAAAAGGCATATCCGCCGCTCGTCGACGGCAAGGTGCTGCTGCGGTTCCCACGGCTCTTCCTGGTTGCCGTAAAAAACTAGGAACCGATCCGTTCCGAAACAGACTGACGCCGGCGTGCCGATCCCATCGACAACCGGCGCCGGCCCGCGCTAGAACACCTTCAGCCGAGGCTAAAACAGCAATAGCTCCGAGGAGATAGTCGATGCCCCCCAGAAATCCGCTCCATGTTTGTCAGAAGGAGAAGCGCCCATGACCACCCCCGACCTGGCGCCCGCCCCGCCCCTGACCTTCGTGATTTTCGGTGCTGCCGGCGATCTCACCCGGCGCCTGCTGATCCCGACTCTGATCAACATGACCCGCAGCGGGCTCGTCGGAGAGGATTTGCACATTCTCGGTATCGGCATAGAGACCGGCGGCGTCGACATGCTGGTGGATCGCCTGGAATCATTCCTGAAGACCTCCGGCGATATGGACGATCCCGAGCGGCAAGCCGCGTGGCAGAGCCTGCGCAAGCGCATCAGCTATATCTCGGGCGACTTCACGCAGAATGGCGTCTACAAGGAGATTTCGGACTATCTCTCGCATGCGGCAAGCGCCAATGCGGCCTTCTATTTCGCCGTACCGCCACGCTTCTTCGGCGATATCGCCGAGAAACTATCCGAAAACGGGCTGATGAACGAGGCGACCGGCGCCTTCCGCCGCATCGCAATCGAAAAGCCCTTCGGCCACGATCTTGCCTCGGCACAGGCTTTGAACGCGCGGCTGCTGAACCATGTGTCCGAAAGCCAAATCTATCGCATCGACCACTTCCTCGGCAAGGAAACCGTCCAGAACATCATGACGACGCGCTTCGCCAACATGATGATCGAGGCGCTGTGGAACAACAATTATATCGATCACGTCCAGATTACGGCGGCCGAACTGGTCGATGTGGGCATGCGCGGCAAGTTCTACGATGCGACCGGCGCGCTTCGCGACATGGTGCCGAACCACCTCTTCCAGCTGCTGGCCATGGTGGCGATGGAGCCGCCGAACAGCTTTGATGCGGAATCGATCCGCAATGAAAAGGGCAAGGTGCTGAAAGCCCTGCGTCTTTATTCGCGTGAGGAAGCGGCCAAGAATGGCGTGCGCGGCGCCTATACGGCCGGCCCGCTCGCCGGCCACGATCTGCCCGCCTATACCCAGACCGCAGACGTCGCGCCTGACAGCAATACCGAAACCTTCGTGGCGCTGAAGCTGTTCGTCGATACCTGGCGCTGGGCCGGCGTGCCCTTCTACCTGCGCACGGGCAAGGCGATGAAGGCACGCGATACGGAGGTGGTGATCACCTTCCGGCAGGTGCCTTTTGCACAATTCCCGCGCCACGAATCCCGCCCGGAACTTCCGCCGAACAGGCTCATCATCCAGGTGCAGCCCGACGAGGGGCTGGACATGGAAATCTCCATCAAATCGCCGGGGCTGGTGCTGAAAACAGCGCCGGTCTCGCTCGACTTCCGCTATGCCGACAGTTTCGACATCGGCAAGCAGACTGGCTACGAAAGCCTGTTCTACGAACTCTTCGTCGGTGACCAGACCCTGTTCCAGCGCGCCGATGGCATCGAAGCCGGCTGGGCAGCCGTGCAGCCCTTCCTCGATCTCTGGGCAGAGGGCGGCAAACCCGATCCCTATGCGCCCGGCAGCACTGGTCCTGCCTGCGCCGACGAGCTCATCGAACGCGACGGCCGCAAATGGCATGAGATCGATGGGACGCCGAAGGGCAGGAAGATTTAGGTTTGAAGGCTAATCACTGCGGCGGAGGCGATCATGCCGACGCCGCAATCTGGACAGCCAGGTCCTTGCCCATGAAGGGACGGTCCGCGACGCCGCCCTGGGCATGGCCCACAGCCCATCGTTCAGGCCATATGGTGCGCTCGAGACCGGTTGCCGATGCGCCCTTGAGCGAGCTCCATCCGTGGTCAGTCGGCATACGAAAGAGCATACCACCAGGCCCCATGCCGGCGTGTAGGGCAATATCTATATCGAATGGTCGGCCCGGAGCGAGATCAGGCCCGAACCAATAATGCGGACTGCGGCCGGGATCGCGGCCAAGAATCAAAGTCAGTGTCTGCCGGGGACCACGCAAGCCCAGCCAGATGGGGGCGATCTCTTCGGGTCCGAAAGCGGAAAATAGCGTTTGCGCCGGGGCATGCGCCTCGTCTGCCAAGCATCCGGATATCCGGAGGTGAACGATATAATCATCGCCTCTGAGACCGTCAAAATCGGCTTTATTCAATCCTTGTGACAGGTGTCGCAACGTCTCAGCCGCTTTAAAAGGCCATTGCAGCCGCTCGCGAACGATGCCGTCAATGTCGAGCACCTGATAGCGAAATCCATCGGCGTCCAATGCGGCCTGAACGCAATGGAGATACTCCACACCTTCCGGCATCCGGTGCGCCGTCCCCGCTCCCGCCGTACAAAGCTGCAGGACGCCGCGATGAACTTGAACGTCGAAAACCAGCATATGGCTGCAGACATAAGCCAGGACATCGGCGTCCACGAGAATATCCCAGAATGGCTTCGCGTATTCGTGACCGATCTCCCGCTGGTATGCACCGGAATATCCATTGACGGGGAAAACAGGGTGATGACCCAGCACAATCTTATACCTGGCATCGGAATGCGCCTTTAGCGTCGCTTCCAGCCACTCCGTTTCGACGTGCCCCTCGCCGCCTAATCCAGTCCACAACGTATGTACGAACACCAACAACAGATCGTCGCGACGAACCCAGTAGGATAGTCCTTCCTGCCCCACAGGCCCGTTCTCGGGCAGCTGAAGCACCTCGCGGAAAATCCTCTCGCTCATCTCGTCATAGGCCGTGTGGTTGCCTGTCGTATGCCAAAGCGGCGTTTTACGGCGATCAAGCCATGCCATCTCATGATCAAGCCAATGTCGCCATTGCGCCCGCAATGCATCCGGATCGGCAGTTAGCCCGATGATCTCGTCACCCGGAAACAGAATGAATTCTGGGTGCGGATCGAGCCTGCGCAGGATCTGATTGACGCTGGCGAAAGTGCTTTCATGCAGGGCGCCGGGGATACCGGAACAGGCATCACCATAGAGGATGAACTGATGACCGGACCTGCTTGGCATAAGGGCCGGGATAGGGCTATCTGGCACGAAGCTGCCTCCTCAAAAGCCACGGCCCTCGCCCAAGGGCGAAGGCCGAGAGATTCGAAGCAATCGATGCGTAAACTGCGGAGCGCGCCCATGAAGTCAACGGATGAAACCAATGACCATTAGCCAGTCGGCTCTCTCGTCATCAAGAGAACGCGTCTCCGGCCTAGATAAACTGGTGCAGGCCCGGGACGGAACTGACAACCTGGTCGACTACCTCGTCGCCGGCATGCTGGCGGGCGGTTGCAATCGTCTCCTTGGCGAGCGAGGTGATTTCGCCCATGCTGAGACCGCTGCTCATCAGCTGCTGGCCGAGCGCCATCAGGCCGCCGCCGCCGCCGACGGCGCTGAGCAGGCCACCCAGCAGACCACCGCCGCCCGTTTCCTCGCCGTTATATTGCGCAACGAGATCGCTGGCGCCGGGAATGGATTCGATCATCTTGGTGACAGGACCATCCGGAGCTTCGCGCTGCAGGAAGCCGAGAATCATGCCGACGGCCTTTTCCGCGAGGTCGGGAGCGATGCCGGCTTTGGTCGCGATCTGATCAATAACTTCGTTCATTGTGGCCTCCTACCTTTACGACGTTAACGTCAACGTAACTGAATGAAGCGACCGGCACAAGCCGCGCTGGCGGTCCTTACGCTACCAGAAGCATAACCGCGACGCGAACAGTTGTCCGCATTCAAGTCAGTTCTTATAACAGTGTCAGGACAAATCGATGAATGGCCCTGACAGCCCGAAAGGCTGCTGTGCCGCCGCCCTAGTACCGGGTGATTCTGGATCGAATCGATCCAGAATCACCCGGTACTAGGATCAAATAGGTAGAGCATGATGTCGTCGGAAAACCGGTGACACTTTTCGGCATCATGTTCTAGAGCATTTCCGCTTTTCTTCGAATCGCGAAAACGCTCTATCTTTTTGTTTTTACGCAGTTCCGGACGCAAAACCGCTTCGCACTTTTGCTGGAAGTGCTTTAAGGGAGACGACACCATGCCGCAGCAGGATGGACAGATTTTCGTCGGCGCGAGCCGCAATCCGGATGACAGCATCAACAAGGACGAGTTCCTGACGCTGAAATTCGGCAACCGCCACGGCCTCGTCACCGGCGCGACGGGCACCGGCAAGACGGTGACGCTGCAGGTGCTGGCGGAGGGATTTTCCAAGGCCGGCGTGCCCGTCTTCTGTGCCGACATCAAGGGCGATCTCTCCGGCATCGCCGCCAAGGGCGAGGCCAAGGATTTCCTGCTGAAGCGTGCCGAAGAGATCGGCCTCTCGCCCTATGAATTCGATCAGTTCCCGGTGATCTTCTGGGACCTCTATGGCGAAAAAGGCCATCGCGTGCGCACGACCATCGCCGAGATGGGGCCGCTGCTGCTGGCACGCTTGATGGATGCGTCCGAGGCGCAGGAGGGCGTGCTCAACATCGCCTTCAAGATCGCCGATGAAAACGGCCTGGCACTGCTCGATCTCAAGGACCTGCAGGCGCTGCTGAACTATATGGGTGAGAATGCCAGCGAGCTTTCCAGCAAATACGGCCTGATCTCGAAGTCGTCGGTCGGCTCGATCCAGCGGGCCATGCTCGTGCTGGAACAGCAGGGCGCGGAAAACTTCTTCGGCGAGCCGGCGCTCAAAATCTCCGACATCATGCGCGTCAGTAATGACGGCTACGGCCAGGTTTCGGTGCTCGCAGCCGAGAAGCTGATGATGAACCCGCGCCTCTATGCCACCTTCCTGCTGTGGCTGCTCTCCGAGCTGTTCGAGGAACTGCCCGAAGTGGGCGATCCGGAAAAGCCGAAGCTGGTCTTCTTCTTCGATGAGGCGCACCTGCTCTTCAACGACGCGCCGAAGGTGCTGATCGAACGCGTCGAGCAAGTTGTGCGCCTTATCCGCTCCAAGGGTGTCGGCGTCTATTTCGTCACCCAGAACCCGCTCGACGTGCCGGAAACGGTGCTGGCGCAGCTCGGCAACCGCGTGCAGCATGCGCTTCGCGCCTATTCGCCGCGTGAGCAGAAGGCCGTGCAGACGGCGGCCTCGACATTCCGGCCCAATCCCGCCTTCGATTGCGCCACCGTCATCACAACGCTTGGTACCGGCGAGGCGCTCGTATCGATGCTGGAGGGCAAGGGTGCGCCGTCGGTTGTGGAGCGCACGCTGATCCGCCCTCCGTCCGGCCGCATCGGCCCGGTCAGCGACGCCGAGCGGCAGGCGATCATCAATGCAAGCCTGGTCGCCGGCGTCTACGACCAGACGATCGATCGCGAGTCGGCTTATGAAATCCTGGCGGAGCGTGCGAGCAAGGCGGCAGCGCCGCAGAACGAGAGTGCCGGCGATGGCTGGACCCTGCCCGGATTCGGCGGCGACAGCGGCAAGCCTGCCGGGCGTCGTTCGGGCTATCAACGCGAAACGATCATGGAAGCGGCGTTGAAGAGCGTGGCGCGCACGGTCGCCACGCAGGTCGGACGGGCGCTGGTGCGCGGCATTCTCGGCAGCTTGAAGCGGTAAAAAATCACCCTCCCCTTGAGGGGGAGGGTCGGAGCGAACCTCCGGGGGTGGGGTGATCTGCGACGATCTTTACAGATCTGGGTGTCACCCCCACCCACCGCTTTGCGGCGACCTCCCCCTCGAGGGGGAGGTACTATTCCCTCAAGGGGAGGGTGAAAACTACCGCACCGGCGCAACCAGCGAAAAGAAGGCGCCCTGCGGGTCGGTGGCCTGGACGATCCAGCTGCCGCCGGGGACTTCCATCGGGCCGTTGGCAATCTTGCCGCCGCCTTCCGTGATGCGGGTGATCGCCGCATCGATCGCCGGGACGTTGATGTAGAAATTCCAGGCGGGCGTGGGCATTTCCGCCGGTTTGGTCATGATGCCGCCGAAGTCCCGATCGCCGATCTTGAAGATCTTGTATTTGCCCATCGGCCCCATGTCGAAATCGGAGCTCAATTCCCAGCCGAACATCTCGCTGTAGAAATCGAAGGCCTTCGGGCCGTTGCCGGCATAGAGCTCATGCCAGCCGAAATAGCCTGGGGTGGCGGGGGCTGGCGGCTGCCAATCCTGGCCCGGCAGCGGCGTGAAGAGGCAGAAGGCGGCGCCATAGGGATCGGAGACGACGGCAAATCTGCCGACGCTTGGAATGTCGGTCGGCTCGCGATAGATCTTGCCACCCTTGGCGGCGATCGTCTTTGCCGTCTCGTCGACATCGGGAACGCCGATATAGCCGGTCCAGCAGGGCGGGGTGCCCATGGCCTTCGCCCCCTCCGGCAAGATCATCAAGCCTGCAACAGGGCCGGCACCAGCGCTGAACAGCGTATAGTCCATGCCGACTTCCGGCATGCCGGCATCCGCCGCATCCCAGCCAACCACCTTGCGATAAAAAGCTTCGGCCGCCGCCATGTCGGTGGTCATCAGCTCGTACCAGACAAAATATCCTTTCTCAGCCATCGCGTCTCTCCCTGTTGTGATTGTTGCGGTCATCCGTCTTGTCTTGAGCCTGATGTCGGCACACGCGCATCATGGCCGATGAAAGTGACGGCCGAACGATGGCTCATCGATAACCCGTCGTTTCCCGGCAAGCAGGCTCCAGGTCTTAACTAGGCGCAAGGCGTAATAATTCGACCCCTTGCGCCGCATGGCATGAATTTGGCAGTCCCGTCATGCCTCAATGGCAGCAGGAGCCCGCCTTCGCCGCCTCCTGATATTCGTCGTGGCGACGCACGAAATCCATGGTGCGGTCTTCATTCCGGCCCTTCGGCGCGTTGTCGAGGATCATCAGCGTACCGATCATTTCCTCACCGCCGCGGGCATAGCTGGAATAGGTGTGAAAGATATTGCCGGCTTCATCCTTGTAGAAGGCGCTAAGTCCCGGCAACTCGTCATTGCCGTTGGCGGCGTCCATATCGGTGAAGTTATAGAACACCTTTTCACCGGCAAGCTGCTCTTTGGTGAAAGAGACGTGATAGTCGAAATTAAAATCATTGGAGAAGGACGACACCCATGGGAACTTCCAGCCCATGCGTTTCTTGTAGGCCTCTATCTTTTCGATCGGCGCGCGGGCAACGGCGACCAGCGTGACATCGTGGTTGTTGAGATGCGGAAGCGTTCCATCGAAATGATCGGCGAGGAAGGAGCAGCCGGTGCAGCCGGCATCCCAATCCGGGCCGAGCATGAAGTGATAGATGATCAGCTGGCTGCGGCCATCGAAGAGATCCGCAAGCGTCTTCTTGCCGGCCGGCGTGTCGAAAACATAGTCTTTCTCGACCTTCACCCAGGGTAAGGCCAGGCGTTCGGCATTGACGCGATCGCGAAGACGCGTTGCCTCCTTCTCCCTGGCGAGCAGCTGGCGGCGGGCTTCGAGCCACACTTCCCTGGAAACGACCTGGTTCATTGTCAGCGCCCTCCTCCGGCGTTTTCATTCCCAAATCTTGACAAATATATTGATATCAATATTAATGAATCATGTCAAACTCAGTCGAAATCCCCTTTGAAACCACGCTGTTAGTACGCGATACCTGCCTCTGCCTGCATGTGCAGCGTGCCGCGCGCGCTCTTGCCCGTCGTTTTGACGAAGCGCTGAGGCCGTTTGGGCTCACCAACGGCCAATTCTCCCTGATGATGTCCCTGAACCGGCCGGCGCCGGCCTCCATGGGATCGGTCACGGCATTGCTCGCAATAGATCAGACGACGCTGACGGCGGCCTTGAAGCCACTGGAGCGGCGCGGATGGATCAATATTGTCCCCAATCCCAAAGACCGAAGAGCTCGCCTTCTCAGCCTCACGCCATCCGGAAAGGCAGCGCTTGCCGCCGCCGTGCCGGTCTGGAAGACAACGCATGCGGCCCTCGAAGAGCGGCTGCCCGACGGCAATGGCGACCGTTTGCGCCGCGATCTTGCTATTCTGCTCTGAATGGCGGCTCCGACAAGCGGGGATCGCGATCGAAATCCTGCCTTTCGAAGCCGATGCGACGCCGGGGGAATTCGGAGAGCGCCTGGACACCAGCGCGCGACAGCCGGATGCGCCATGTCTGGCGCTCCACCGGCTCGCGCGCGGAGAAGGCCCTGGCCGTCAGGAGTGCGATGTTCCTGCCGCCCCGAGGATCCCGAACAGATCGGTAGAGGATCGCTTCGATGCCGCCGGCCCGCGCCGCTTCGGCAAGCAACTGGCATGCTTCGTAGTTGACCGGATCGGCCCAGTGCTGCCGGTCGCGATCCAGAGGGGATATGGTCAGGTCGATCGCTGCCTTCGTGGCGATCGACGCGGCAAAAGCGGTGTATTCCGCTGCATTGGCCGGCAGCGGCGTGTCGGGCGAATCACGGAAAAAGAGCAGCCGATAGAAGCTCATCTCCGCCAGGGCCGTTTCCACCTGCTCGGAGGCGTAGAAAACGCCAAGCGTGCGGCCAGCGCGACGGAAACGAGAGCCGTGCGGGTAGATCGCACCATAGCGGAAGGGTGTTGCGAGCAGATAGTCGAGACCGGCGCATTCCGGCGGCAGGACCGGCTTGCTTTCCTCCAATAGACTTTCGAGAAGCGCCTGCTCCTCGAGCGTCTCCACAAGCTTCAGCGTCGAGACCTGATGCTGCGCTTCCACCAGTCGCCAATAACGGCCGGAAATGGCCCTTGCCTCAGATAAGAGCGCGGCGGGCGTCCAGATAGGCAAGGACATCGGTCAAACCAGAAATCGAAATGATCTTGTCGATGGGCGCTGCGCCGAAGGCGAGATTGCCGTTGCGCAGCCATTGGCGGGCCACAGCTTCGTCGCCACCCACGATGGCATCGAGCGAGCGGAAGAGCCGAACGAAAAGCACGGCCAACTCGAACGGCTTGCTGTTGCGCTCCAGCAAATGATCCTGCCGCTTCATACGCGACACCGTTGCTTCCGAGACACCGATGACGGCCGCCAATATGCGGGCGTTCAATCCCAGCCGGTCGGCGGCATTGACCACCGCCTTAGTAAGGACGAGTGCTTCGCCAGGTCTTGTCTGGCCTGCTATCTGTGCCATTGTCATAGGCAATCCTTTCCTAAGAAAGAATATAGCATATTTCTTGCAAAAGAAAAGGAGCAGAGGCGAGACCTCTGCTCCCGAAGCTTTCAAGCTATGCCGCAGCTCGCCTCAGACGACGGTGAACGGCACTTCGGTCGAGGTGCGCATGGCGTGGCTGTAGGGGCATACGATATGCGCCGCGGCAGCGAGCTTTTCAGCCTCGGCCTTGTCCATGCCGGGGATATGGACCGCCAGAGACACTTCGATGCCGAAGCCGCCGCCATCCGCGCGCGGGCCGATGCCGACAGTCGCAGTCACCTTCGCGTCTTCCGGAATCTTGACCTTCTGCTGGCCTGCGACAAATTTCAGGGCGCCCAGGAAGCAGGCGGAATAGCCGGCTGCAAAGAGCTGCTCCGGATTGGTGCCCGTGGCACCGTCGCCGCCGAGTTCCTTCGGCACGGTCAGCGTGACATCGAGGACACCGTTTTCGGAAACTGCATGGCCGGCACGGCCACCGGTGGCGGAAGCTTTGGTGGTATAGAGAATTGGCATGTCATGCCTCCTTTTGTGTTTGGATAACGATTATATACATCACGATTTAATCGCGCGCAATATGTATTTTTTGCAATTTGATTTTGCAAAGTGAATTTGTGACAATGCCTGCAACAAGAAAAATGGCGGAGCAGCAATGACGGACAAGGCGGATGGGCAGACCATGATACCTGACGAGGAAAAGCGGCTGGAAAGCCAGCTTTGTTTTGCCGTCTACAGCGCTGCGCATGCCTTTAACCGGGCCTACAAGCCGATTCTCGATCGCGTCGGCCTCACCTATCCGCAATATCTCGTCATGCTGGTGCTATGGGAAAAGGGCCGTCTGTCGGTCAAGACCATCGGCGAGAAGCTGGACCTCGATTCCGGAACGCTGTCGCCATTGCTGAAGCGGCTCGAACAGGCCGGCCTGATCAGCCGGGCGCGAGACCCGAAGGACGAGCGGCAAGTGATCATTTCCCTGACGGAAAAAGGCGCAGGCATGAATTGCCAGGTCGGCACGATCATGAATGCCATCGGCCAGGCGACCGGCTGCGACATGGCCGAAATGGCCAATCTGCGCGATCAGTTGCAAAAGCTGAAGGTCAATCTGGCGGCGGAATGAAGCCTCCGGCACAGGAACCTGCCCCGCCCTCGGAAAGTCGGGAAAAGTCATGACCTCCACCAGAGGTGGAGGTTTGAAACGCTGCGCTTGAACCGCTAGAAGCGGTATTGTTAGCGCTTAGTAGCTACGATTGAAGAGGTCGGCAAAGTCGGAAGCTTTGTCGGCCTTTTCCTGATTACGGATATATTGTCTGACGACCTGCTCGTTATAGCCCGTCGTCGATACGAAATACCCGCGTGCCCAAAAGTGATACCCTTTGTAGCGGCGCTTGCGCGCATATTTGTTCGCTACGTAAAGGGCCGTCTTGCCCTTCAAGAAGCCGACAATATGCGAAACCGA
>NZ_JAQJCI010000027.1:0-47100 GCF_030182495.1 Rhizobium aureum
GGTCGGGCATCAGATGACCCTCCTCGATCTGGCAGCCTTTCTGCTGTGCCAGCCGACGCAAGAGTTCTCCCAACTCACGCCGCACGTCCCCGTAAAGTCTTTTCGTGCGGTATTTGCTGCCAAAAACAATGTGATACTTGCAGTCCCACGTCGCATGCGAGAGCGTTTGCTCATCCATAAAACCTCCTTGTTCGAAGTCTGGGCCACCCCAGCGGTTCAAGCAGGAGGTCTCTCAACTACCGTGTAGAACTCGTCCAGTCCTCCACCGTAGGTGGAGGTTTATTTATCGATATAAGAAGGCCCGGTGGGAGACCGGGCCTTTTCTCTTCCGATCGGAGGTCTGATCGGAAGATCTGTCAAATTCGATTCGGCGAGCCGAATTAGAAGGTGCGCTGGAAGCGGAGGATACCAGCCCAGGTATCCTTGTTGACGGCGTCGTAGTTGACGTAGGTCACTTCCGGCTCGATCAGCAGGTCCTTGACGGGGTTGAACTTGACGTTCGTCGTCGCGGCGAAAGTCTTCAGATCGTCGTAGGAAAGCTGCAGGTTCCACTTCAGCTTTTCGTTGATCGGAACGCCAACGCCGCCCCAGACGGCCCAGTCGCCCCAGCCGAGACCAGCACCGCCGGCACCGGCATACTTGTTGAGCTTGTCGCCATCGGTGTTCCAGCCGCCCATGACGAAAGCGGTGAGAACGCCGAAGTCGGCATCGACACGAGCCTTGACGGCGCCTTCTTCAACGATGGAGTCATAGCCGCCGACGACGCGGAACTGCCATGCGCCGGCCTTGTAGCCAACACCTGCGACAACGTCCGGAGCGTAGTGGTCGGAGCTGTCTTCGCCGTTCGCACCGGTTGCGCCCGTGCCGGAATTGGAATCTTCCAGCGAGATCACAGCCGTGAAGCCGTTGCCGGCATCATACTTGTAGGTGATCTGGTTCAGTTCGTCGGTGCCGTTGATGCCGTATTCGATCACGTCGTCGTTGATGACGTCGCCGGCATAGCCGAGGAAGGTCGAGTAGACCGAATCGGCCTTGCCGACGAGGAAACCGCCGAGGCTGATATTGGCCCAGAGGAGCTTCGTCGTGGTCGCATTGCCGTCGTTCCAGTCCCAACGAGCAACGGTATTGGTCTTCAGCGGACCGTATTCGGTGTCGGTGGCAGTGTCGAGAGAGAGTTCAGCGCGGGTGTGCCAGTAGGTACCGCGGGCACCTGCGTCCTGGCCAGCCTTGTAGGCGTTGTACCAGCCGCCTTCCGTACGGACGCGGCCGCCGATCTTGAGGCAGGTTTCCGTGCCCGGAATGAAGAAGTAGCCAGCACCGTAAGCATCGCAGATGCGGACGTATTCCAGCGGCTCGGGCTCAGCAGCGACGATAGCGTCAGCGGCGTGAGCACCGGAAACTGCTGCCAGCGCAGCAGCGGAGCCGAGAAGAAGGCTCTTGATGTTCATAGTAACTCCAGTTTCAATATCAATTAGGTATGAGAAATCACGCCGAGAAAATCGACGCGCCCTACCCCACCTAGTTTTAAAAGTTGACCCCTGATCCGGGAGAACCAAGACAGTAAGTCTTGCTTCCGATTTGGAACCTACAGATCGTTTTTTTCAGAGCAATATCAGAGATAGACTATCGGCAATTGTGACGGGCGTTTCAAAGTGTGCGTTGCACAAAAATCACGTCGCAAAACTGTCATACTGCGGTCGCGTCGAAAGCCGTATCCTCTGGATAGCTAAAAGATTCACGGAATTCAGCGGATTGAATTTAATGACGGCTGAATGTCCACAACGAATACAGCTTTTTAGTTTGCTAATACTTGCAAGCATGAAAAAGCCCGGCCGATGGCCGGGCTTTTCCTTCACCGTAGTGAAAATCTTATGACCGAGGTCAGATCAGATTAGAAGGTACGCTCGAAGCGGAGGATACCAGCCCACTGGTCTTCGTTGATCGAATCCCAGTTGGTGTAGGAGACTTCCGGCTCGATGAGCAGGTTCTTGACCGGGTTCCACTTGACGTTCGTGGTAGCGGCAAAGATTTTCGAGTCGGTGTAGGCGAGCTGCAGGTTCCACTTCAGCTTTTCGTTGATCGGAACGCCAACGCCGCCCCAAACTGCCCAGTCGCCCCAGCCGATGCCGGAAGCAGAGCCAGCGCCGTTAGCGCCGGCATACTTGTTCAGCTTGTCGCCATCTGTGTTCCAGCCGCCCATCAAGAAGGCCGAGAACGCGCCGAAGTCGGCGTCAACACGAGCCTTGACAGCGCCTTCTTCGACGATCGAGTCATAACCGCCGACGACCTTGAAGCCCCACGCGCCGGCCTTGTAACCAACACCTGCGACAACGTCAGGAGCGTAGTGGTCGGAGCTGTCTTCGCCATTGGCGCCGGTAGCACCCGGGCCCGAATTGGAATCTTCCAGCGAGATCACAGCCGTGAAACCGTTGCCGGCGTCGTAGTTGTAGGTGATCTGGTTCAGTTCGTACGGGCCGTCATAGACCACGTCGTCGTTGATGACGTCGCCGGCATAACCGGTGAACTGGTTGAACTGCGAGTCCGTCTTACCAACGGTGAAGCCGCCGAGGCTGATGTAAGCCCAGAGCAGGTTGGTGGAGGTGGCGTTGCCGTCATTCCAGTCCCAACGGATGATGGTTTCGGTCTTCAGCGGACCGTATTCGGTGTCGGTCGCGGTGTTGACGTTCAACTCAGCGCGGGTGTGCCAGATCGTACCGTCGCGTGCATCCGGGTTGTAGGCATCGTACCACTTGCCTTCGGTACGAACCTTACCGCCGATCTTGAGGCAGGTTTCAGTGCCCGGAATGAAGAAGTAGCCAGCACCATAGGCGTCGCAGATGCGGACGTATTCAAGCGGCTCGGGCTCAGCGGCGACGATAGCGTCAGCCGCATGAGCACCGGAAACTGCTACGAGTGCAGCAGCGGAGCCGAGAAGAAGGCTCTTGATGTTCATATTGACCTCCAGTCAAAGTTTTATCTCGAAAATGAGAACTACCCGAAGGTATTCCCTGTCTCATTCTCGCGTTTCAAGAAGTGGACGATCAATCGCCCTCGCTTCCGAGAGTGAAAATACAAGACGTGCTCTGTCACGCAATCGACATCTTCTCCGAAAGGGGGATTTGCGTGAACCTTCCGCAAGTCCTGTTGCCGAAAGGACACAAGTTAGCAACACCACCGCCACATAGATTTAGACTTCGTTAAGAAATCCTTTAATCTACCGGTACTTAGGCGGCACATAATTCAATAGGCCCGGCATGTGCAAACGGGTGGGAAAATGGCCAATCCGCGGCGATTTCGGGATCTCCATGACAGCAAAGACGCGATCTGCATCATTTCAGGCGACGACTTTCGGTAGTGTGAACGGACAAGTCTTGCTTGCAGCCGTCCCAAATCGAGGCAGGTGCCCGAACGATTCTCGCCGCGCGATTCGCAACAGGGTGACACGGCATCGGCGATATTCCGAAGATGCTCCAGGGGTTCGGCTACATATCGGCTGTCGAATCGAGGAAAGCTCCGTACCCGACGGGCGAAGCTGCTCCGCATAAACGGGAATGGCAGACATCGCACTCCAATCCGGCAAATCGATTATATCGCTTGCGGGACTGACGACGATCAAATGCACGATATTTTGGGAAAATGGCGGAGAAGATGGGATTCGAACCCACGATACCATTTCTGGTATACTCCCTTAGCAGGGGAGCGCCTTCGACCACTCGGCCACCTCTCCGGTGCGGCCCTGATAGGGCCATTCATTTATCGACGCAAGCGCTTTTTCGCGCTTGTGTACGTTCTTTCCATGATTCAGCAACAGGCGATTGCCGGCCGAAGCATGGTCCGGCAGATCTGAATTTACGTCAGACCAGCAGCTGCTTCAAATCCGCGGCCGGGTCGGCAAGAACCTCCCTGGATGGATTCGCGCCGGTCTCCAGCAGCTTCTTGCCGGTAACATAGGCCTTTGCATCGTTTATGGCGTCGACCGCGATGAAACGACCCTGCTTGAAATACCAGACGGAGGCTGCGCCCTCGCGGGCGCCCGGCCGTAGCAATGTCTCGTCGTAACCAAGATTAAAACCGGCGATCTGCAGCTTCACATCATATTGATCCGACCAGAACCACGGCTTCGGGTCATAGGCCTTTCCGTTGCCGGCTATGATTCCCGCCGCGGCTTCGGCCTGATCGACGGCATTCTGTACGGATTCGAGCCTGATTCGCCCACCCTCCCACGGCAGTTCGACGCAATCGCCCATGGCGAAGATAGAGGGATCGGAGGTACGGGCAAACGAATCGACGACGATGCCATTGCCGACCTCGAGGCCGGCTTCCTTGGCGAGCCGGTCATTGGGCGCAACGCCGATGCCGACGACGACGAAATCGACATCGATCGTAGAACCGTCGGAAAGTTCCGCGGCAGCAACGTGGCCATTGCGGCCGATGAGCTGCTTCAATCCGGTCTTCTCGCGAATGACGACATCATGCTTCTGATGAATGGCCCTGAAAATATCGGCGGTTTCCTTGGCGGCGACACGCTGAAGGATCCTGTCGCCCATCTCGATGAGGGTCACTTCGAGGCCGCGATGGCGTGCGACGGCGGCCGCTTCAAGGCCGATATACCCTCCGCCGATGATAAGCACCCGGCGCCCGGGACGCATCTCGCCGGCAAGCAGGTCGGCGTCACGCTTGTCACGGGCGAGGTAGACGCCCTCCAGCGCACCGCCGACGGACGGCGGCAGGCGACGCGGCGTCGCGCCCGTTGCAAGCGCCAGCGTGTCGTAATCCAGTCTCGATCCGTCCTGCATGATGATCTGCTTTGCGGCGCGATCGATCTGCTCGACCCAGGTCGACACGCGAATCTCGACATTGTTGTCGGCATACCAATGTTCGGGCCGGAACAGCAGGCGATCGAAAGTCATCTCGCCGAGAAGGTACTTTTTGGTCAGCGGCGGCCGCTGGTAGGGAAGGCTTTCCTCAGCGCCGACGATGGTGATCGGCCTCGAATCACCCAGCCCACGCAATTTGGCGGCGAGCGCAAAACCTGCCTGCCCGGCCCCGACTATGACCAATCTGCCCGTCACGATCCGTACTCCATTATTACTATAGCGATCCAACCCGAACGAATGCGGCGGGACGCATTTGAGCCTCAGGGGTAGCGCTTGCGCCTGCAAGCGTCAATCACGGCTGACCCTGCGCCCCGGATCGGGAGAAAGTTAGGCCGACGGGCTCAGCTTGATATTTCGACCCAACGCCGTTCATGGAAAGATTGGGCCATGGCGTGCACCGATTTCTCGATTCGCAGCCCATCCTTGAAAGCCACGACCGACGCATCCTCGCCGGATATGGCACGGATCAGCTCGCGGCATTCGATGATCTTCAGATCATTAAAGCCAAGGCCATGGCCGGGCGCCGGGATGAAACGGTCATAGGGCTTGTGGGCGGGGGCAGCCAGAACCTTGCGGAAGCCCTGTTCACTCTCCCTGCCTTCTGCCTGATAGAGCTCGAATTCGTTCATGCGCTCCTGGTCATAGGAGATCGAGCCTTTGGAGCCGAAGATCTGCAGCGCTATCCGCCCCTTGCGGCCCCAGGCCGAGCGATTGGCCATCAGCACGGCGGAGATGCCGCCGCCGAGCCGCATCAGCACATTGGCAAGATCGTGGTTTTCGACCGCGCGTCTCCCGCCATCCTTCACCGGCCGCTCGGCATAGGGCTTCATCATATCGGTGATGACAGCCTCGACATGGCCGAACAGGAACCAGAGCAGCGAAAGCGGATGCACGGCGAAATCATCGAGAGCGCCGTAGCCGGAGGCAAGCTCGCTCTTCCAATAGAAGAGGCCGTTCGGATCCGCCATGAAATCCTCATCCATCTCGACGCGGACGTGATTGACCGCGCCGATCGCGTCTTCTGCAATCAGTGCCTTGATGTTGCGCATGACCGGGTTCTGGATATAGTTGTAGCCGAGAATGGCGACCTTGCCCGAGGCCTTGGCCGCAGCCAGCATGCGTTCGGCATCGCCATAGGATGGCGCCATCGGCTTTTCGCACCAGACATGCTTGCCGGCTTCAAGGGCTGCGATCGCCATTTCCGGGTGGAACTGGTTGGGGGTCGTGACCGAGACAATGTCGACTTCAGGATCTGCGATGAGCTCGCGCCAGTCGGCCGTCGCCTTTTCGAAGCCGAATTCGTCGCCGCGCGCCTTCGCCAACTCGGCGTTGGCTTCGGCAAGATGCACAAGACGCGGCCGCGCGACATCGCCGAATACGGTTTTGACCGCATTCCATGCCAGCGCATGGCATTTGCCCATGTAACCGGTGCCGATCAATCCAACGCCCAACGGCTTCATTTGCCCTTCCTCCTCAAATCCGCTCCCGAAGTCGCGCGATTTTTGGAATATTTAGACCGTTTTGACAAGCGCACTCATGGCATCGACATCTCTTCCGCAGATAAGAATTCATATTTACACGTTTAAAATCATGACCTTAAAATTATTCGTGCCGAACGATTCAAAATCCGGTATCGTTGGAAATATGGAACGTTTGTTTCATTGCGGGCGTTGGGGAGCTTAAGGATGGCGCATGGACAATAATATCGGGATGCAGACCAAGGTACCGCGCGACTTCGAAAGCCTGCGCAGCACCATCATAGAGCGCAAGAATGCCATGCCGAAGCGGTTGGCCCAGGTTGCCGCCTTCGCGTTGGGCAATCCCGATGAGATCGCCTTCGGCACAACGGCAAGCATTGCAGCCGCAGCCGAGGTTCAACCTTCCACGCTCGTGCGCCTGGCGCATCACCTCGGTTATGAGGGCTTCTCCGACCTGCAGAGTATCTTCCGCGAAAGGCTGCGCGACCGGACACTGAGCTACGAGGAGCGGCTGGTAACGCTCGAACGCTCCGCAGTAGAGAACGAGGAGGCCAGCATTCTCTCCGGCTTCCTCTCTGCGGCGAGCCAATCCGTCAACAAGCTCGCCGTAACCATCGAGACTGACACCTTCGCCAAAGCCGTCGACGTGCTCGCCGCGGCCGAGACGATCTATCTGATCGCCAAGCGCCGCTCCTATCCGCTGACGGCGCATATGACCTATGCCTTTTCCAAGCTCAACATACGTCACCAGATCGTCGCCTCGCCGAACGGCATCGACGGTGAGATCACCCGTTTCGCCACGGAGAAGGACGCCGCCATCGCTGCGAGCTTTTCGCCCTACGCCGCCGACAGTCTGGCGCAGGCGCAGGATCTCGCCTCGCGCAATGTGCCCGTCATCGCCATCACCGATTCGGCCTTTTCCCCGCTCACCGCCTGCGCAACCCATTGGTTCGAGGTGGCCGAGTCCGACTTTGCCGGCTTCCGCTCACTATCGGCTTCGATGGCGCTGATCATGGCCTTTCCCGTCGCCATTGCCGAACGCCGGCGAAAAGGCGCAATAAAAGCAGACAAAACGAAAATGGAATAAATATTCCGAATTGACAAAATCTCGGAACCAATGTTTCACTACGATCAGGATCACGGCTACGGGAGATGGCTGCCCGATCCATCGCAACCGGAACGAAACGAACACCGGCACTTTCAATGACGCATGATCTCGACGCAAGCTGTGGAGCGAAGAGATAATGCCCCGACGGGAGGACATCATGGCACACGACAATCCTGGCGCTCAGCCGGAGACAAAACTCGATGTGATCACCATCGGTCGCTCCTCCGTCGACCTTTATGGTCAGCAGATCGGCTCGCGGCTGGAGGACATCGCCTCCTTCGCCAAATCGGTCGGCGGCTGCCCGGCCAATATCGCCATCGGCACGGCGCGTCTCGGCCTCAAATCCGGCTTGATCACCCGTGTCGGCGACGAGCAGATGGGCCGCTTCATCCGCGAACAGGCGGCGCGCGAAGGTGTGGCGATCGATGGGATCAAGACGGACAAGGAGCGCCTGACGGCGCTGGTCCTGCTGGCGGTCGAGGCCGAAGGCGTCTCGCCGATGATCTTCTACCGGTCCGACTGCGCCGATATGGCGCTCAACGAAGACGATATCGACGAAGGCTTCATCAAGTCCGCGGGCGCCGTTCTGGTCTCCGGCACGCATTTCTCCAAGCCCAATACCGAAGCCGCCCAGCGCAAGGCGATCCGCATCGCCAAGGCCAACGACCGCAAGGTGATCTTCGATATCGATTACCGGCCGAACCTCTGGGGCCTCGCCGGCCATGCCGAAGGTTTCGAGCGTTATGTGAAATCGGATCGCGTTTCCTCGAAGATGAGGGAGACGCTGCCGGATTGCGATCTGATCGTCGGCACGGAAGAAGAGATCATGATCGGCTCGGGCGTCGACAACGTGCTCGGCGCGCTCAAAGAAATCCGCCGCCTCTCCCCGGCGACCATCGTGCTCAAGCGCGGCGCCATGGGCTGCATCGTCTATGAAGGCCCGATCTCCGACGACCTTGAAGCAGGCATTGTCGGCCAGGGTTTCCCGATCGAGGTCTTCAACGTTCTCGGTGCAGGCGACGCCTTCATGTCAGGCTTCCTGCGTGGCTATCTGCGCGGCGAGCCACTGAAGACCTGCGCCACCTGGGCGAATGCCTGCGGCGCCTTTGCCGTTTCCCGCCTGCTCTGCTCGCCGGAATACCCGACCTGGACGGAGCTCGATTTCTTCCTGAAGACGGGCAGCAAGCATAGGGCGCTGCGCAAGGACGAGGCGATCAACCACATTCATTGGGCGACGACCCGCCGCGGCGGCGAAATCCCGCTACTGATGGCGCTTGCGATCGATCATCGCTCGCAGCTCGTCAGTGTTTGCGATGAACTGGGCATCGGCCATGACAAGATCGTCGCCTTCAAGCGGCTGGCCGTCGAGGCGGCGGCGCGGGTGGCCGACGGCCGTCCAGGTTACGGCATGCTCATCGACGAGCGCTTCGGGCGCGACGCCTTCTTCGATGCCGCCACCAAGAATTTCTCCTGGATCGGCCGCCCTGTCGAACTGCCGGGATCGAAGCCGCTGAAATTCGAGTTCAGCCAGGATATCGGCTCGCAGCTTGTCGAATGGCCGCTCCATCACTGCATCAAATGCCTATGCTTCTACCATCCTGACGATCCGCAAGAACTGAAGGCGGAGCAGCAGGAGAAGCTGCGCACGCTCTTCGAAGCCGCGCGCAAGGTCGGCCGCGAACTGCTGGTCGAGATCATCGCCGGCAAGAACGGACCGCTGACCGACGACACGATCCCGACGGCGATGGAAGAGCTCTACGCGCTCGGCATCAAGCCGGACTGGTGGAAGCTGGAGCCGCAGGAATCGGCGGCTGCGTGGAAAAAAATCGATGCCGTGATTGCCAAAAATGATCCATGGTGCCGCGGTATCGTGCTGCTCGGCCTGGAGGCGCCGGCAGAGGAACTGATCCGCAGCTTCGAGGCGACCCTGGCGGCGCCCTCGGTCAAGGGCTTCGCCGTCGGGCGGACCATCTTCTCCGATGCGGCCCGCGCGTGGCTCTCGGGCGGCATGAACGACGAGGAAGCGATTGCCGACATGACCGGCCGCTTCCGGCAATTGACCGCGGCGTGGCTTGAAACCCGCGGTCTGTGAGAATCAAGCATTTGGGAGGCGCCCGATGGGCAAGACGATCCGATTGACGATGGCGCAGGCCGTCACGCATTTCCTCAAGAAGCAGATGACCATCATCGACGGACAGAAGCAGCCGATCTTCGGCGGCGTCTGGGCGATCTTCGGTCACGGCAATGTCGCGGGCATCGGCGAGGCGCTCTATCAGGTGCGCGAGGAGTTGCCGACCTTCCGCGCCCACAATGAGCAGGGCATGGCCCATGCCGCCATCGCCTATGCCAAGGCGAGCTTCCGTCAGCGTTTCATGGCCTGCACGACCTCCATCGGCCCCGGCGCGCTGAATATGGTGACTGCCGCCGGCGTTGCGCATGTCAATCGTATTCCGGTTCTCTTCCTGCCGGGCGACGTCTTTGCCAACCGCGCGCCCGATCCGGTGCTGCAGCAGATCGAGGATTTCGGCGACGGCACTGTTTCCGCCAATGACGCCTTCCGCCCGGTCTCCCGCTACTTCGACCGCATCACTCGCCCCGAGCAGATCATCTCGGCTCTGAAGCGCGCCATGCAGGTGCTGACCGATCCCCTCGATTGCGGCCCGGTGACGCTTTCGTTGTGCCAGGACGTGCAAGCCGAAGCCTTTGATTATCCCGAAAGCTTCTTCGAGGAGCATGTCTGGACGCAGCGCCGCCCGCAGCCGGATGCAGACGAACTTGCCAATGCCATCTCGCTGATCCGCCGCTCGGAAAAGCCGGTCATTCTCGCCGGTGGCGGCGTGCTCTATTCGCAGGCGACGAAGGAACTCGCCGCTTTCGCCGAAGCGCATGACATCCCCGTCGTCGTCACGCAGGCGGGCAAATCGGCCATCGACGAGACGCATCCTCTCGCGCTCGGCTCTGTCGGCGTGACAGGCACATCGGCGGCCAATGCCATCGCCGAGGATACCGATCTGGTGATCGCCGTCGGCACGCGTTGCCAGGATTTCACCACCGGCTCCTGGGCGCTGTTCAAGAACGAGAAGCTGGCCATGATCGGCCTCAATATCGCGGCCTATGATGCGCTAAAGCACAACAGTCACCCGCTAGTGACGGATGCGCGTGAGGGACTGAAGGCGCTTTCCGCCGGCCTGACCGGCTGGCGCGCGCCGGCATCACTTGCCGAAAAGGCGACGCGGGAAAAGAAGATCTGGATGGAGGCTGCCGCCAAGGCGACTGCGACGACCAATGCCACCCTGCCCTCCGACGCCCAGGTCATAGGCGCCGTCACGCGTACGCTCGGCGGCAAGGACAGCATTCTGGTCTGCGCAGCTGGCGGCCTGCCCGGCGAACTGCACAAGCTTTGGCCGGCGACGGCGCCCGGCAGCTATCACATGGAATATGGCTTCTCTTGCATGGGCTATGAAATTGCCGGTGGCCTTGGCGTCAAGATGGCGCGGCCGGAGAAGGATGTCGTCGTCATGGTGGGCGACGGCTCCTACATGATGCTGAATTCCGAACTAGCGACATCAGTCATGCTCGGCCTGAAGATCACGGTCGTTCTCCTCGACAACCGCGGCTATGGCTGCATCAACCGCCTGCAGATGGCGACCGGCGGCGCGAACTTCAACAATCTCCTGAAGGATGCGCGCTTCGAGGTGATGCCGGAGATCGACTTCCGGGCGCATGCGGCCAGTATGGGTGCGATTGCGGTCAAGGTTTCCTCCATCACCGAGCTGGAACAGGCCATCGAAGCCTCGAAGAAGAACGACCGCAGCTCGGTCATCGTCATTGACACCGACCCGCTGATCACCACGGACGAAGGCGGCCACTGGTGGGACGTCGCGGTCCCGGAGGTCAGCCCGCGCGCCGAGGTCAACAAGGCCCGCGCCGCCTATGAACAAGCCCGCGCCGCCCAGCGCATCGGCTGATCCATTTCCGTCATTTTTCTGGAGGAGCTTTCGGCTCCTCCAATTAGCTTTTCAAGGAGACCATTGATGAAGGCCAAACTCGGCATGTCGCCCATCGCCTGGTGGAACGACGATCTTCCGGAGCTCAGCGACGACGTATCTCTGGAAGAATGCCTGCGCCAGTCGCGCGGCGCCGGCTTCACCGGCATGGAACAGGGCCGGCGCTTCCCCAGCAACCCCGATGAGATGCTGCCGATCCTGCGCGCCGCCGACGTGACGCTTTGCGGCGGCTGGTTCTCAGGCACGCTGGTCAATGAGGAGCTTGCCGCCAACAAAGATCGCATCGCGCCGATGATCGAGCTGTTCAAGGCCGTCAATGCGCCTTGCATCGTCTATGGCGAAGTCGGCCGCTCGATCCAGGGAGACCGCTCCAAGCCGCTCGCCACCAAGCCGCGTCTTTCGGATGACGAGATGAAGGCCTATGCCCACCGCGTCACCGAATTCGGCGAATGGTGTGCCGACCAGGGCATGCCGCTCTCCTACCACCATCACATGGCGGCCGTCGTCGAAACCGAGCCGGAACTCGACGCCTTCATGCGCAATTCCGGTGAAGGCATTCCGCTGCTGCTCGATGCCGGTCACCTGGCCTTTGCCGGCGGTGACGTGCTGCGCGCCATCGACAATCACCACGCCCGCATCAACCATGTCCACGTCAAGGATATCCGCAAGTCCGTCGTCGACGGGCTGGATCGCAGCCGGCAGTCCTTCCTCGATGCCGTTGCGCTCGGCGCGTTCACGGTGCCGGGCGACGGCTCGCTCGATTTCGGCGCCATCGTCCAGCGCTTCGCCGATTACGGCTATGAAGGCTGGTTCGTCGTCGAGGCCGAGCAGGATCCGCGCAAGGCGCCGCCGCAGAAGATGGCGGAGATCGGTCATGCCGAGCTGATGCGCGTCATGACGGCGGCAGGCTACACCGTGGAAACAGAAGGCTTTCCCAAGGGATAGCTAGAGCGCTTCCGCTTTTCTTCGAATCGCGAAAACGCTCTAGCTCTTTGTTATCTAGCAATTCCAAACGGAAAACCGCTGCGCACTTTTCCTGGAATTGCTCGAGAGATGAGCGCCCCTCGCCCCGTTGAAAGATGGCGAGGAGCGTTTTCCAAGCAATGGAGGAAGAACCATGCCCAATCTCAAGGTCAAACCTGACAGCTCCCATGGCTGCGTCACCCATGTTACGCCCGAAAGCGCCGGCTGGACCTATGTCGGCTTCGACCTCTATCGTCTGAAGCCCGGCGAGACCGCTTCGGGGGAGACCGGCGATCGCGAGGTCTGTCTCGTCTGGGTCAGCGGCAAGGGCAGCGCCAAGGCGGGTACGAAGGATTTCGGCTCGCTCGGTGGTCGCATGAGCCCGTTTGAAGGCGCGCCCCACGCGCTCTATATTCCCTCGGGCTCAAGCTGGTCGGTAACCGCCGAGACCGATCTGGAACTGGCCGTCTGCTCGGCACCGGGAGGCGGCTCCTATGAAGCCCGCGCCATTCCGCCGGGCACGCACCCGGCATTGACGCGCGGCAAGGGCACCAACGTCCGCTACGTGAACAACATCATGCCGGAAGATGATGGCGCGGCGCATTCGCTGCTCGTCGTGGAAGTGATCACGCCGGGCGGGCACACCTCCTCTTACCCTCCGCACAAGCACGATCAGGACAATCTCCCGAACGAAAGCTTCCTGGAGGAGACCTACTACCACCGCCTCAACCCGCCACAAGGTTTCGGCTTTCAGCGCGTCTATACGGACGATCGGTCGCTGGACGAAGTCATGGTGCTGGAGGATGGCGACGTGACGCTGGTACCTAGGGGATATCACCCTTGCGCCGCCTGCCACGGCTACGACCTCTATTACCTCAACGTTATGGCCGGCCCGAAGCGCATCTGGAAATTCCACAATGCCGTGGAGCACGAGTGGCTGCTGAAGTCCTGAATAACGCCTGACATCGATTCAGAGTCGAAAAGGCCGCGCCCTGAAAGCGTGGCCTTTTCCATTCTTACGCCGGCAACAAGCCGTAGCGCCATTTCCGATCCCTGGCATTGCGCGACAGCACCAGCCAGGTCAGCAGGATCATCCCCATTTCCGCGAAGATCGGCGTCATCCAGATCCCGCGTTCGCCGAAGACGAGCGGCAGGAGGAATGTCAGCGGCAGGGTGAAGAGGTAAGACCGTGACAGGCCGAAGATCGCGCCGCGTTTCGCATCGCCGATCGACTGGAAATAGGACGACAGGATGATCGCCTGGCCGAAGAGGAAATAGGCGCCGATCGTCCAGGGCAGGATGCGGCCGACTTCGGCGACAATCAGGGGATCGGCGACGAAGATCGAGCCCAGATGCCCCGCCAGGAGTTCAACGACGAGTTCGACGGCGGCGCAGTAGACCAGAGCCGAGATCAGGGCGATCAGGACGCTATAACCGACGCGCGCCGGAAGAGCCGCGCCGTGGTTGTGGCCCGATATGGTCTGCAGCGCGATGCTCAAGCCCAGTAGCGGCAGATAGGCGAAGGTCATGACGCGGGTGACGATGCCATAAGCGCCGACGGTCGCGACATAATCCCCGTGGTGCCAGATCGAGACGTTGAAGAGAATCGCCGCCGAGCTTAGCGAAATGCCGGTGAAGCCGAGGCTCATCGGTGCGCCGAAAGCGAAGATGCCGCGCCACTCGCGAACGTGCAGCGTCATGTCGACCCAAAGCCCGTTCGGCCGACGCAGGCGATAGATGACGACGATCGCGAGGCAGATGAACTGCGCCAGGATCGAGCCGCCGGCGGAGCCGACCACACCCCACCGAAAGACGGCCATCAGCAGCCAGTTCGCCATGATGTTCAGCAGTGTCGAGGCAAGAGTCACCAGCGTCATGAAGCCGAGCTTTCCTTCACAGCGCAGCCCATCGAGATGCAGCGACAGGAAGAAGCTGATCGGCGCGAAAGCGACCATGACACCCATGAAGGCCTCGGCGCTGTGGGCAACACCGACATTTCCTGCCGCAGCCACGGCAATGAACTGCCGTCCTGCGAGCCAGTAGATGAGGTTGATTGCGACCACGACGGCGAGTGCCAGCGTATGGGCGCCGGTAAATACCGATCTTGCCCCAGCTCGATTTCCGGCGCCGAGGCGGCGGGCGAGAATGCTTGCCATGCCGTTCGAGACCAGCGTCTGCAGCGTGATCAGCAGCATGAGCGCGGGAAAGATGAGGCTGACGGCGGACAGCGCGTCGGCCCCAACATAGACCCCGAGGAAATAGGCGTCGACGACGGCAAACAGGCCGCTGACTGTCGTGATGATGATGATCGGTGCGGCTGTCTTGGCAAAGACGCCAGGCAGCCAGCCGGTGAGAAACATGTTGTTTTCGATGGTGTGCGTCATGGTGGTATCCGGACGGAATCGCTCGCAAGCGGCGAAGATAGCGGTCTGATGATGAAGGATGAAGTCAGAGATCGAGAACCAGGTGCGGTATGCCATTCGATGTCTTGCGCGGCGAAATGCCGTCGGCATCGACCTGGGCGTTGACGCGCTGACGGAATGCCGAGAAGCTCTCGAATTCCACCACATCGACCGGTTCATCGAAATGGATCGTTATCTTGTAGAGTCCGCCGGACTTCGCCGACATCGCCAGAACCTTGCCCGTGAAGGGCTTGTTCAGATAGCGCCCGCGCACGGCGGAGCCGACATCGAAGGGCGCATCCGGCCCATCGTTGGGTTTTGCGGCAAGCGCCGACAGCGTGTTCCAGTCACGCAGCCCGTGTTGCTTGGCGATGAGTTCCAGCGCCGTTGAGTGGCTCATGTCGTCACCACGCTCGGCCATCGCCTGACGCAGACGCCGGGCCTGAGCCTTCAATTCATCTATGGACGGATACGTCGTCATAGGATCAGCCTTTGCTAAGGCACGCACTTACGACCGTGAAACGGGGCTCGCATTACCGTCAGTCAGCATGCCCTGAATGGCTATGACCTAAAACAGCGAGGACTTCACCTTGGATTTTCATCCGCGAGCGGCAGGCGCCTCGAACCGTCAATCCGTATGATCGAAGCTGGTTTTGCTGTCAAGATGCGGTCAAATCGGCACAAAAGACGAACCCGTTAAAATTCTACCAATGCAATTGACGCTTCCGCAAAATCTCCGTGCAAGGTTCATGGTGTAACCGAGATGAATTCGGTCTGTTCTTCAACAGGGAATGACAATGCTTCGCGCAACGCATCTGGCGAAAGTCAAATCCGAAGTTTACGAACGAAGCTGGGAACGGTTCTATGTCCAGAGGCCGGCGCGTCTCGTGGCTGTTCGTCCCTGCCTGACCGGCATTTCCGTGCGCAGCGCCGAAATTACCGACATCTCACGCGGCGGCGCCAGCTTCACCGTCGCCACGACCGTCGGCCTGCCGAGCCACTACTACCTGAACATCCTCGGCCTCGCCTACCGCATCGCCTGCGCTGAAACGAGCCGCAACGGCAACCGCGTCCATGTCCGCTTCATCAACCTGATCGAACCGGAAACGCTGCGTCGCGTCGTGCGTGCCGACTTCATGATCGGCAATGTTGAAGCCCTGGCTGCACGCGGCAAGAGGCGGCCGGTATAAATTCGGCTTCACGTCCTCAATCGCTTCGCACGTCCCCGCGGGCATATCGTGCAGGCGGCATTCCTGCGTATCGCGCAAAGGCAACGCTGAAAGTGCTTGCCGATCCGTAGCCAACGCGTTCAGCTACCTGATCCATGCCCAATTCGCGGCTGCGCAATAGCTGCTTTGCAAGAGCCATGCGCCAAGCCAATAGATATTCCATTGGCGGCAGGCCGACGACGCGGCTGAAACGCGCAAAGAAAGCCGATCGGGACAGGGCCGCTTCGGTCGCAAGATCCGCGACAGTCCAAGGATGGGCAGGACGCGCATGCATTGCGTGAAGTGCTGCGGCTAGGCGTTCATCGGCAAGGCCGCGACTCAAGCTCGACGTGACGGTTGTTTCCGTGCCGGATCGCAATGCCTCGATCAACAACACCTCCAGCAGCCGTTCCAGCACGAGTTCGCGCGCCGGCCGGCGCTCGCGCGTTTCCTCACCGACCAATTGCATCAGCGTCGCGAGTCGGGGCTCGTCACGAACGATAACTACGTCAGGCAAGAGGGAAACGAGCAAGGCCGCATCCGGCGCACCGAAGCTGCAATGCCCTATGCGCATGCGCATATCCGCCGGCCCTTCGAGGCGGCCGACACGGAAATGGCCGTCACTCAGCTGCGTTGGAACCATGGCGGACAGACCGGCCGGTACGTCGACACTCTCGTTGACGAGGTCGCGCATGGCCGGCACGAGCACGAAATCGCCGGCTCGGAGGATGAAAGGCTGATGTCCTCCAAACGTTACACGGCAACGCCCCTCAAGGATCGCGCAGTAGAATGGCTGGCCTGTGGCCTCGCGATGAATTCGCCAGGCGCCGGCGCATTCCACCAGCTTCGAAAAGCGTGCGGCCGGCTGCAGCAGCGTGACGATTTCGGCAAGGGGATCGACGGTCATAATCAGGACTAACGCTAAAGAAAGGGAGACTATAGCATATATAAAGTCTCTCGCGCGGTCACTACCATGGCATCATTCCTTTTGTTTGGAGAGGCTCATGTCCACGATATTGATTACTGGTTGCTCGTCTGGTTTCGGCCTGGAGACCGCGAAACTGTTTTTCGAACGAGGGTGGCATGTCATCGCGACAATGCGCACGCCCAAACCCGAGCTGCTACCGGTTTCCGAACGCCTGCGTATTCTCGCGCTCGACGTCACCAATCCGGCAAGCATCGCGGACGCCGTGAAAGCTGCCGGTCCGATAGACGTGTTGGTCAACAATGCCGGTTTCGGAGCGCCCTCACCAATCGAGCTGACTGCGCCGGAGACGGTGCAGTCGCTGTTCCAGACAAATACGATCGGCACATTGGCGATGATTCAGGCCGTATTGCCCCAGATGCGTCAACGTCGGGCTGGAGTCATCGTCAACGTCACCTCCACGGTGACGGTCAAGACTCTGCCTGTGATTGGGATCTACCGGGCGAGCAAGGCAGCGGTGAACGCCTTCACCGAGTCCTTATCGGTAGAGATGGAGCCATTTGGCGTGCGGGTGCATATTGTCCTGCCAGGCCGGTCGCCGGAAACTCGCTTTGGGGAGAATGCGCGTCCACATTTGCGTGGCCTGGACGATCCGGATTATGCGCCCTTGATCCAGCAATTCATAAAGAATGTACAGGACGACACCGGCCCCGTGACCTATGCTCCCGACGTAGCGAAGGCAGTGTGGCGGGCAGCCACCGATCCATCCGCCCCGCTGCGCATTCCGGGCGGCGCGGATGCTGAACTCTGGATGGCCGAGGCAGGTTTGTAACCGGAATCGGCGGCAGCCAAAAAGCTGCTGCCGTTCCGATTCGGCCCTGCATTAGAGGGAACACGCAGCCGTCTGGCGAAGCGCGTTACTTCTGTTTCACGGATTATCGAACGGATGATCCTACATCGGTTGCGATGAGCACAAATGGCGCAATGCAAACGAACGGTTTTCCGCTCTTGCAACCACCCACCAAGCGCCTATTCTGCCGCACCCTGCAACCGAATTCGGGAAACAAAGCCAGCATGTCCGCCTTCTCGCGCTTCACGCCGCTGATCAGCGCCTTGCCCTCCACCGTTCCTTTCGTCGGCCCCGAGGCGCTGGAGCGTCAGCGCGGGTTGACGGTCAAAGCCCGTATCGGCGCCAATGAAAACGGCTTCGGGCCGGCGCCCTCCGTCATCGCTGCCATGCGCGAAAACGCCGGCGATATCTGGATGTATAACGATCCTGAAAATTTCGAGCTGAAGCAAGCACTGGCGGCGCATCTCGGCGTTCAATCCGCCAATATCGCCGTCGGCGAAGGGATCGACAGCCTGCTTGGCCTGATCGCGCGTATGGTGATCGAGCCGGGTACGCCCGTCGTCACCTCGCTCGGCGGCTATCCTACCTTCAATTTCCATGTCGCCGGGTTCGGCGGCCGCCTCGTCACCGTGCCCTATGTCGACGATCGCGAGGATCTCGATGGTTTGCTCGAGGCAGTGAAACGCGAGAAGGCGCCGCTCGTCTATTTCGCCAATCCCGACAATCCGATGGGAAGCTGGTGGGATGCCGACAAGATCGTCGCCTTTGCCCGTGCATTGCCTGACAACTGCCTGCTGATCCTCGACGAAGCCTATAGCGAAACCGGGCCGGCCAGCTCGCTTCCTGATATCTCAACCCTGATCGACCTGCCGAATGTCTTGCGCACCCGCACCTTCTCCAAGGCCTATGGCCTTGCCGGCGCCCGCGTCGGCTATGTCATCGGCGCGCCGGAGACCGTGCTGGCCTTCGACAAGATCCGCAATCACTTCGGCATGAACAGGCTCGCGACCGTGGCGGCGCTCGCCGCGCTGAAGGACCAGGCCTATCTTGCCGGAGTGGTCGGCAAGATCCGGGCTGCGCGCGAGGAGATCGGCACGATCGCCCGCGACAATGGGCTTTTGCCTCTCGCCTCCGCCACCAACTTCGTCGCCATCGATTGCGGCCGCGACGGCACTTATGCCCGCGCGATCGTCGACGGGCTGATCCAGCATGGCGTCTTCATCCGCATGCCCGGCGTAGCGCCGCTCAACCGCTGCATCCGCGTGAGCGTCGGCCCGAAACAAGATCTGGAGCTGCTTGCCGAAGCGTTGCCCAAAGTGTTGAAGGCGATCGGTTAAGCCCAAACGACGAAACCGCGCCTGCCTTGTCCCGGCCGGTCGCGGTTTTCATCGTTCGGCGGTTCGCCTCTCCCTCGTCCGCCGACATCCCCTCCCTCAAGGTCAGTACGTCGTATTCGGTTTGGCCCGCTTCAGTGCGTGGTCATCCATTCGCGGGCGGCGCGCAGCGCTGCTGCGAGCTGCATCTTGGTCAAGGTCGCGGCGACGTCGGCGCGAAGCTCAGCGGCGCGCTCGCTGCCACGGATGGCGGCGATATTCAACCATTTGTGGGCGGCAACGAGGTCTGCATTGCAGCCCCTGCCGGTCGCGTAGTTCACGCCCAGTTCGCAAAGGGCATCGGCGCTGTTACCACCCATCATGGCATTTCCAGACATCGGCGTTTCGAAGCGTGCCATTGCTATTATCCCTGTTTGACTTCTGTTCGTATCTGCCCTGTTTTCCGTCCGAACCTTGCCGTCATTCGCGGCTTTCCGGTTCTTCCGGCCGGCGGGTTTGCCCCGCTCGTTTGATGGCTTCACTATCGCAGACGGCTTTCAAAAAACGCCTAAAATGCATGATTAATTCGATGCAAACAAAGTGCAAATGCTTGGTAAACTTGAGATTTTGTTAAACATCGCTTCCCTTGCAAATTAAGGATTTTCGCGCAGGCTTAACCTTCCGTTAGGATTTGGATTTAAACCCTTCGTTCACTACAAAATCAGCGCAGTTCAACCCGATGCCTTGTTCTGATGATGCATGGATAGCCTGGAGACAGGAGATCTGCGTGCCAAAGACCGTATTTACCTTTACGTTCGCGTTAGATAATCTCGCCACGTTCCCGGCCATGGAGCCGGATGGCACCTTGGGGAGGAATAATAACATTATGATCCGTGCCACTATTCTTGCTGCCGCGCTGCTGCTGAGCGCGAGTGCGGCCTTTGCCGAGGAGCCGATCGTCGGCAACTGGAAAACAGTTGAGGGCGATACCGCCGCCATTGCACCTTGCTCTGACAGCTATTGCGTGACGCTGAAGACCGGCAAATATGCTGGCAAGCAGATCGGCAAGATGCAGGGCAAGGGCGGCAGCTATACGGGCGAGCTCACCGACCCTTCCGAAAACAAGACCTATAGCGGCTCCGGCACCGTGAGCGGCAACAGCGTCAAGATGAGGGGCTGCGTGCTCAAGATATTCTGCAAGTCGCAGACCTGGACGAGGTTGTAAAAAGGCGATTTCCTATCCGCCATACTATCGGCCCGCCCGCCGCTGGTCGGCGGGCCTGCTTCTATGTACCTGCGAACACATGCAGGCGACCATTCGAGACCGGTAATATTTCTGAACGCCGGATGAACCGGTATCTCAGCACCTGTTCAGCCTGACCATGGCAAAACAGTGTCCAGTATAGGGCACGGGTAGGGCCAAGGACATGGACTCGATCATCATGGCACGGCGTTTTGTCATCATCATGCTGTTTGCCGCCATCTTTGCATTCAGCTTCTCGGTTGCGGTCGAACACGCAGGCCGCAGCGGCGCACAATCGCATTTCGGCGCAAGCTTCACCTGCGTAGAGACCGGCGCGCCTTATTGCACCACGGTGCAATGACGAATGCCTGCGCGATGATCCCGCGCAGGCATCGAGGCGGCTGCAAAAAATAGCTGCGAGAATCCGGGCCACCTCCTGACACGTCGTTTGCTTGTTACCAACGACACTCTATAATGGCTCATGAGCAACAGAATCTCTTCTCTTTCACCTCTCGACATCTCCTCCCCCAGCCCGTTCCAGCCGCGGACCTTCGATGATCCGGGCAAAGCCGTCGAAGCGCTGACGGAGCTTTACGAGCGCAATACCGCGTTCCTGATCGACAGTTTCACCAAGCTCGCCAAGGGCGCGCCGATCACCGCGCGCTACCGCGCCTTCTATCCGCAGGTCAGCATCGAGACGACGAGCTTCGGCCATGTCGACTCGCGCCTCTCCTACGGCCATGTCACGGCGCCCGGCGTCTACACGACGACCATCACCCGCCCGCAACTCTTCAAGCATTATCTCAAGGAACAGCTGACGCTCCTGATGCGCAGCCACAATGTTCCGGTCGTCGTATCGGAATCGACGACGCCCATCCCGATTCATTTCGCCTTCGGCGAAGGCGCTCATGTGGAAGCAACCGCCAGTATTTTCGAAGACATTCCGCTGCGCGACCTCTTCGACACACCGGACTTGAACACCACGGACGACGAAATCGCCAACGGCGAATATATCCCGCCGCCGGGCGAGCCCTCGCCGCTTGCGCCATTTACCGCGCAGCGCATCGATTATTCGCTGGCCCGCCTCGTCCACTACACCGCGACCAGTGCGGCGCATTTCCAGAATTTCGTGCTGTTCACGAACTACCAGTTCTATATCGACGAATTCTGCAAATGGGCGCGCGACCTGATGGCGAGGGGCGGCGACGGCTATACCGAGTTCGTGGAACCGGGCAACATCATCACCAAGGCTGGCTCCAGCCAGCCCGAAGGCGATGTGGCCGCGCCGCGGCTGCCGCAAATGCCGGCCTACCATCTGAAGAAGAAGGGCCATGCCGGCATTACCATGATCAATATCGGCGTCGGTCCTTCCAACGCCAAGACGATCACCGACCACGTGGCCGTGCTGCGCCCGCATGCCTGGCTGATGCTCGGTCATTGCGCCGGCCTGCGCAACAGCCAGCGGCTCGGCGACTATGTGCTCGCGCACGCCTATATGCGCGAGGATCACGTTCTCGACGACGACCTGCCGGTCTGGGTGCCGATCCCGGCGCTCGCCGAAGTGCAGGTGGCGCTTGAAGCGGCCGTTGCCGAAATCACCGGCTATGAGGGCTTCGAGCTGAAGCGCATCATGCGCACGGGCACTGTCGGCACCATCGACAACCGCAACTGGGAACTGCGCGATCAGGCAGGCCCGGTGAAGCGGCTGTCCCAGGCCCGCGCTGTCGCGCTCGATATGGAATCGGCCACGATCGCCGCCAACGGCTTCCGCTTCCGTGTTCCCTACGGCACGCTGCTCTGCGTTTCGGACAAGCCGTTGCATGGCGAATTGAAGCTGCCCGGCATGGCGACGGCCTTCTATCGCACGCAGGTCAACCAGCATCTGCAGATTGGCATCCGCGCCATCCAGAAACTGGCCGCCATGCCACCGGAAGCATTGCATTCGCGCAAACTGCGCAGCTTCTTCGAAACTGCATTTCAGTAAGCCACGAGCCAGCAAGGCAATGGGGCGTCACCCTATTGCTTTTCTGCTGACACCGATTGCATCTGATAAGCGGCCGCGACCTGCGGCCGTTGGTCGTTGGGCGTTGCCCACAAATTCAGACCGAGGATCATCACGGCAAAAATGGCAAATCCGATCACCGTGCGGGCAATCACTTCGCCGGGATTTGACATTTGCAATAGCTCTTCGTCCGACAGGGTCTTCTTTTGCCAATGATAGATAAGGGCTGCTTCGAGGTTGTACATGTCCGTTTCTCCTTTTTGAGATGACGGAACTGGTCGACCGGGCTCGGGCTTTTTCGACAGCGCCGAAAATTTTTGTCATGCTGCGGATCGGGATGTCGATTTGCTTCGCGGCCGCTCGTCTATGGCTGTCAGCAAATTGAAAGAGGAGACGCTGCGATGAAATATCTCTGCCAGGTCTGGTTCGATGGCACGACGCTCGACGTCATGACCAAGGATGAAAAGCACAAGCTCGATTCGGATTCGCTCGGCTATGACCGTGACCTGATGGCGAGCGGCAATATGATCCATGCCGAAGCGCTGCAATCGCCAAGATCTGCGGTGACCGTACGGGTCCGCAATGGCGAGACGTCGGTGACGGATGGGCCTTTCATCGAAACCAAGGAGTATCTTGGCGGCTTCATCCTGATCGAGGCGAAGGATCTGAACGACGCGATCCGGATTGCCGCCGGCATTCCGCTCGCCAAGCTCGGCGCGATCGAGGTGCGGCCAATCCATAACTTCGGCCCTGACGTTTGAGGAGGTGCAGATGAAGTTCCTTTGCCAGGTGTGGTTCGATAGCGCTGAGATCGCCAAGCTTTCTGAAGAGGAAGGGCGAAAGCTGACGCAGGATTCGATCGATAACGACAACCGGCTGCGCGAGAGCGGCCATCTCCTCGTCGCCAATGCCCTGCGCGAGCCGGAGACCGCAAGGACGGTTCGGGTGCGCAAGGGTGATGCGATCGTCACGGACGGCCCTTTCGCCGAGATCAAGGAGCATCTCGGCGGTTTCGTGCTGATCGAAGCGCGGGACATGGAGGAAGCGACCGAAATCGCCGCCACTTTCCCCGTCGCGCGCTACGGCATGATCGAGGTTCGCGCCGCCTTCGACATCCGCTTTCCGGACGAATAGCCGCGGAGGAAAAGAGACATGCGGTTTCTATACCACATCTACACATCCGTCGATGTCGACGGACGATTGACGCCGAACGAAATGAACCATCTGATCGGCGAGCATTTCGTCTTTGACGAAGGCCTGCGGCGGGACGGCACGCTCATCGTTTCGGACGCGCTGGAGCTCCGAAACAAATCGATCGTCATTCGCCCCGACGGCGACACGTTTTCAGTGACCGACGGGCCGTTCGTCGAAACGAAGGAATATCTGGCCGGGTTCTATCTCATCGATGCCCCCGATCTGAATAGCGCGATCGATATAGCCAAGCGCATTCCCTCGGCGCGCTACGGCGCCATCGAGATTCGTCCAGTGCGTATCCTGACCCTTCGGGGGGACCTGGCGGAGGAAGGCTGATGCCGTGTCTCTGAACCAGACCATCGACAGCATCTATCGCAGCCATTCGCGCCGCGTGCTGGCAACGCTGATCCGTCTGCTCGGCGATTTCGACCGGGCCGAGGAAGCGCTCCACGACGCTTTCGCGGCAGCGGCGCAGCAATGGACGGAGGAGACGATCCCGGCCAATCCCTATGCCTGGCTGGTCTCCGCCGGTCGTTTCCGCGCCATCGATCATATCCGGCGCAGGACGCGCTTCGACGCGGCCCGCTCGGATATTACAGACAGCCTTTATCCGGAGGGAGAGGCGATGGAAATCGCCGAAAACGCAGAGATCGAAGACGACATGCTGCGGCTGATCTTCACTTGCTGCCATCCGCTTATCGCCTCCGAGGCGCGCATGGCGATGGCGCTGCGCGAGATCTGCGGGCTGACGACGGAGGAGATCGCCCATGCTTTCCTCATCCCGGCACCGACCGTCGCCCAACGTATCGTCCGCGCCAAGAACCGCATTCGCGACGCCAATATTCCTTATGAAGTACCCGGCAAGACGGAGCTGCCGGAGCGGCTGGCACAGGTGCTGCATGTCATCTATCTCGTCTTCAACGAGGGCTATTCGGCATCGTCAGGTGCGGCGATCATCCGCGCCGACCTTGCAGCCGAAGCCATCCGGCTGGGCAGGCTCCTGCTGCAGCTGTTGCCGGATCCGGAGGTCGAAGGGTTGCTTGCGATCATGCTGCTGCAGGATTCGCGGCGGCATGCTCGCACCAATGCCGCAGGCGATCTGGTGCTGCTTGTCGATCAGGATCGCGCGCTCTGGGATCACAGCCAGATCAGCGAGGGCCTGACACTGTCGGCAAGAGCGATGGCGGCCGAAAGCGTCGGCAGCTATGCGCTGCAGGCCGCGATCGCGGCGGAGCATGCCCGCGCCAGAACCACTGCTGATACCGACTGGCGAAAGCTCGTGACGCTCTACGACCTGCTGCTGACGGCGAGCCCCTCCCCGGTGATCGAGCTCAATCGTGCAGTCGCCGTCTCCATGTGCGACGGTCCGGCGGCGGCACTCGCCATCGTCGATGGGCTGCTGCAGGAGGAACGAATGGCGCGGTATCATCTCACTCATGCGGCGAAAGCGGATTTCCTGCGCCAGCTTGGCCGGACGGACGAGGCGCGGCAATCTTACCAAACGGCGCTTTCGCTATGTCAGCAAACGCCTGAGCAGGCCTTCCTGCGCAAGCGTTTGGCTGAGCTTGACGATAAGACGACTCGACATTGAAGCGCGTCGCAACCCTTCAGAGCGCGGTCGCGCGTTTGCGCGAAACAAGCAATCCGATCGCGGTTCCCGTCAGCGCTGAGACGACGATCAGCAGATGCGCATTGATGCTGGCCTGGGCGAGATTTTCGATCGCCGCCTTCTCGCCCGAGGCACCGAAGGCCATGGCTCCGGCGGTAATGCCGGCCGGATAGGTGCCCACGCCTCCGGGTGCATGCACCGGCAGAACGGAGGACAGTTCACCGCCGAGCGCGCCGCCGAAGCTTGCTGAAAGTGGCGTGACGTTCATAAGGCCGAGCGCCCAGGCGAGCACCACGACCTTCACCAGCCAATTGACCACCGTCGTCAACCAGGCGCGCGCAAAGGCTTGTGCATCGACCGGCAGGCCGCGTTCCAGCTCGTGCACCAGCCCTTGCGCCTTTTTCGGGAAGATGCGGGCGGCAAGGCGGATAAGCGGCCGGCGGGAGGCAAAGCCTACGACCGGCAGGAGCAGGAAAACCACCCATGCGATCCAGGCCAGAACGCGATAAGGCGAGGCAAGTGCAAGGCCGACACCGGCGGCAGCCAGCAGTGCATGCAGGTCGAGCAGCCGCATGACGAACAGCGCCGAGGTGCCGCGGGCCAGCGGGATGCCGAATTCGGACCGCATCAGCACCGGGAAGCTGGTCTCTCCGGTGCGGAAGGGCATCATGATATTAAGCAGATTATGGACCTGCGTGACGCGGAACAGCGCTGCGAAATGACCCGAGGTTTCCTTCGGGAAATAATCGTAGATGCGCCAGGTGCGCAGGAAATAGGTGCCTGTCAGGAGCGCCAGTGCCAGAAGGATCGGCAGGGCGCCGACATTGCCCCATTGTGCCAGGATCGATGTCCAGCCCCAGAACCATTCGATGAAGGCCGCATAAGCAAGAACGACCGCGAGCGTCAGTAGCGTCATTCGGTTGCGAATAAACCAATTCTGTCGGCTGGCAACCGTCGGAGTCTTCATGTAGTTAGGGCACCCAAAGGCGAGCGGAGGCTGAAACCGGACTTCTCGCTCGTTTCGTCCGGCAGGTACTGCCGGTCTTTTAGGAGAAAGAAGTGTTGCAGACAACGGCAGAGTCGACCCTCCCCCAGGCCGATCCGGCAAGCCCTCTCGAGCTTTCGCTGGTCGTACCCGTCTTCAACGAGGAAGAAAGCGTCGGACCGCTGATCGAGCGCATCAGCTCCGCCATGCGTGGATTTGGCAAGTCCTGGGAACTGATCCTGGTCGATGATGGCAGCACCGACGCGACACTCGTCAATGCCCGCCGGTCGCTTTCGCAAGAAGGGCTGACGCTGCGCATCGTCGAGCTCCAGCGCAATTTCGGCCAGACGGCCGCCATGCAGGCTGGCATCGATGCGGCGAGCGGCCGCTTGATCGCCACCATGGATGGCGATCTGCAGAACGACCCGAAAGACATTCCTTCCATGGTCGAGGAACTGGAGCGGCGGCAGCTCGACCTGCTGGTCGGCTGGCGCAAGAACCGGCAGGATGGGCTTCTGCTGCGTAAGATTCCTTCCTGGTGCGCCAATTACCTGATCGGCCGCATCACCGGCGTCAAGCTGCATGATTATGGCTGCAGCCTGAAGATCTATCGCTCCTCCATCATCAAGCAGGTCAAGCTGATGGGCGAGATGCACCGTTTCATCCCCGCCTGGGTCGCCGGCGTCGTGCCGAGCTCGCGGATCGGCGAAGTCCCGGTCACGCACCATGCCCGCCAGCACGGCACGTCGAAATACGGGATTTCCCGCACCTTCCGCGTCATCCTCGATCTTTTGTCGGTGATGTTCTTCATGCGCTACAAGGCTCGGCCGGGGCACTTCTTCGGTTCGCTCGGTCTCGGCCTCGGCGCGCTCGCCGCCCTGGTCCTGCTTTGGCTCTTTGTCGATAAATTCATCTTCGGCGACGATATCGGCAGCCGTCCGCTGCTGATGGTCGGCGTCGTGCTGCTCCTGTCGTCGGTGCAGATGATCACGACAGGCATCCTCGCCGAAATGATCGCCCGCATCTATTATCGCGACGATCTCTCGCCGAACTATATCGTGCGCAAGATCTTCGATCGAGATCATCAGGACGCCTAGGTATCTCGCCTATGCACGGGCCTATCCGCAACGAGAGCTGAACCGCGCATGAGCTCGGAAGACGATATCGCAAGCCTGCTGTCCGACACCGCGGATCTTCCGTCCTGGCGGACGACGAACTCGACGCGTCTGGTTCATGATCGTTGGTTGAAGGTCCGCGCCGATGACTGCGTGACGGCCGACGGCGTGGAGATTGCGCCCTATTACGTGCTGGAATATCCCGATTGGGTCGGGATCATCGCGCTCGATGCCGAGGACCATATCTACCTCGTCCAGCAGTATCGCCACGCGCTTGGCGTCGTGGCGCTCGAGCTTCCCGGCGGGGCCGTGGATGCGACCGACGCGAGCCCGGTCGAGGCCGCAGCGCGCGAGCTGCGCGAGGAAACCGGCCTTTCATCCTCCGATTGGGAATATGTCGGCAAGCTTGCGCCCAATCCGGCCACGCATACCAATCTCTCCCATATCGTCATTGCCCGCAATGTCGAGCTTGCCACCAAACCAGCGGAAGACCCCACCGAGCGCATCCGCCTGATCCGCATGCCGATCCGGCGGGCGATAGAGCTGGCGCTGGAAGGCAAGATGATCCAGGTCATCCATGTTGCGGCGCTGACGCTTGCCCTTCACAAGGCGGGAAAGTGGGAAGTGCCAGCACCGGCGTTCAGGCCCTGATTACGATTTCACTTCCGCCCAGACGGCGTCGAGAGCGGCGCGCGCGATGCGTACCATGGCATCCACTTCCTCGTGGCTGATAACCAGCGGCGGCGAGGCCAGCATGCGGTCGCCGGTGGCGCGCAGCACCAAGCCGTTCGCCAGAGCATGGTTGCGAACGGCCGAGCCGATCGCATCCGGCTTTTCGAAGCGGCGGCGTGTGGATTTATCGGCGGCGAGCTGCAGGCCGCCCATGAGGCCGATGCTGACGGCCTCGCCGACCATGTCGTGATCGGCAAGACTGCCCCAAGCCTTGGCGAAATAGGGACCGATATCGTCGCGCACACGCTCGACCAGTCTTTCCTCCTCGATGATCCTCAAGTTTTCGAGGGCGGCAGCCGCGCAGACAGGGTGGCCGGAATAGGTGAAGCCGTGGTTGAATTCGCCGACTTCGTTGATAAGCACATCAGCGATACGGTCGCTGACAAGCACGCCGCCGATCGGCAGATAGCCTGACGACAGCCCCTTGGCGATCGGCGCGAGATCGGGCTCGACGCCGAAATGCTGATGGCCGAACCATGCGCCGAGGCGGCCGAAGCCGCAGATCACCTCGTCGCAGACCAGCAGGATGTTCCTTGCCTTGCAGATGCGTGCGATCTCCGGCCAATAGGTCGATGGCGGAATGATGACGCCGCCGGCGCCCTGCACCGGCTCGGCGACGAAGGCCGCCACGTTATCCTCGCCCAGCTCATCAATCTTGGCTTCAAGCTCACGAGCCATCTTCAGACCGAATTCCTCCGGCGAGAGATCGCCGCCCTCGACATACCAATAGGGCTGGCCGATATGGACGACACCCGGAATCGGCAGATCGCCCTGCTCGTGCATGTATTTCATGCCGCCCATGCTGGCGCCGGCGACCGTCGAGCCGTGATAGCCGTTCTTGCGCGCGATGATGGTCTTCTTCGTCGGCTTGCCCACAGCAGCCCAGTAGACCCTTGCCATGCGGAACCAGGTGTCGTTTGCCTCGGAGCCGGAATTGGTGAAGAAGACATGGTTGAACTGCGGTCCGGCATGGGCGCAGACCTTCTCGGCAAGAAGCGTCGCCGGCGTCGTCGTGGTGCCGAAGAAGGTGTTATAATAAGGCAGCTCATTCATCTGCCTGGCAACAGCATCAGCGATTTCAGTGCGGCCGTAGCCGATGTTCACGCACCAGAGGCCGGCAAAGCCATCCAGATACTTCCGCCCTTCCGCATCGAAAATATAGACGCCCTCGCCGCGCTGGATGACGCGTGCACCGTCTACGTTCAGCTTCTTCATGTCCGCGAAGGGATGAAGGTGATGAGCAGCATCGAGGGCGGCGAGATTGGAGCGGCTTGGCGTATCGGACATGCTTATTTCGAACCCTCTTTGAATTGGTATTTGTCAGGCGAGTCCACCGACACCGCGACGACGTGCAGGCCGCAACGCAGCCACACTTGACTGAAAGCTATCTTGGTTTACGACCATGCCGTGAGCATTGGGGATTTACAAGAGCATGGCGGCCGACAACGCAACCGAAGGTAACGCGCGCATCGAAGTGCTGATCTCGGACATGAACGGCCGGCTGCGCGGCAAGCAGATCCCGATTGCGGCCGAAAAGAAGGTCTGGTCCGGCGCCGTGCGGCTGCCGACCTCGACGCAATCGCTCGACATTTGGGGTTACGACAATGACGAGATTACCGGATTGTCGATGACGATCGGAGATCCCGATGGAACCTGTGTTGCAGACGAGCGCACGCTGGCTGACATGCCCTGGGCGCCGCAGGGATCGAAGCAGGTACTCGCCACCATGCACGAGCTCGATGGCAGTCCGAGCTTTCAGGATCCACGCGCTATTCTTTCGTCCGTTGTCGATCGCTATAAGGCGCTTGGATTGACGCCCGTCATCGCGACCGAGCTGGAATTCTATCTGCTTGCCGGAGACTGGCGCGACAGAGGCATTCCCTCGCCGCCGCCGGCCCTGACCTACCGGGGCGAACCGAACGGCTTTCAGCTCTACGACATGGATGCCGTCGATCTCCTCGACGATTATCTCGAAACGCTGCGCGCCTATGCGCGGGCTCAAGGATTGCCGGCGGATGCGACGACGGCGGAATTCGGCCCGGGCCAGTTCGAGGTCAACCTGCTGCACCGCCCGGATGCGCTGGCCGCTGCCGATGACTGCATCATGCTGAAGCGCGTGGCCGAGCAGGCGGCGCGCAAGCATGGCCTGAAATCGACCTGCATGGCCAAGCCCTATACGGATCACGCCGGTTCCGGGCTGCATGTGCATGCCAGCATCATCGACGTTCAAGGCCGCAACGTCCTCGATGCGGCCGGCGGCGAGCCGAAGAGACTGAAATCGATCTGCGCGGGTCTCTTGCAGACGCTGCAGGATGCGCAGTTGATCTTTGCACCCTATGCCAATTCCTATCGCCGGTTCCAGCCGGGCTCGTTTGCACCTGTCGATCTGACCTGGGGCCTCGGCCATCGCGGCACGGCCGTGCGCATTCCAGAGAAGGATGGGCCGGGTGCGCGCATCGAGCATCGCGTCGCGGGCGCCGACGCCAATCCCTATCTGATGCTGGCGGCAATCCTGGGCGGCATGCTGCTCGGCCTGCAGAACGACCTCGATCCCGGCGAGGAGACGACGCCGGCTTATGTGCCGGCCGATGCGCCCAAGCTGACGCATGATTTCCTGACGGCCGTCGAGCGCTTCCGAGGGTCAGCCTTCGTTGCCGATATTTTCGGTGAGCGGTATCAGAAACTCTACGGCGAGACGAAGCATAAGGAAGCGCTCAGCCACCTGCGCACGGTTTCCGATTTCGATTATAGGACCTACCTGCCCCGCCTCTGAATGTGTCAGATGGCGACGCTGTCGACGGCGCCCTCGCGCGCAATGCTGGCGGCTGTCCCCTCTCGGACCATCACCTTGAGCTCGCCGGGATGCACCTTGAGCGTAACGTCGCGCTCAAGCGGTAAAAGCTCGCCATCCATGACGCAGTTGGCGAGCTGGCGCAGCTTCGGGAAATGCAGATGCACCTCCGGCGCATGCATGACCATAACATCGGCATTCTCGCGAACCCGGCCGCGCAGCATGTCGATGGCAAGCCGGGCGACGCCGAGCGGCCGAAGGGGCTTTGCGGTATAGAAGCCCAGTTCACCGCTGCGCAGGCTGTCGGCATAAAGCAACGCATTGGCACCGAAAGGGTTGTTGGAGACGGAGATCGCTGAGACATGGCGGCGCTCGCGAATACCGCCGGCTTCGAAGTCGACATCGAATTCCGGCGGGTTGGCGATGACGCCGAAGGCGGCGCGGGCGCTGGCCGACATTTTTCCGAAGCGGGAGCGATAGGTGTAGCCATTGCGGTAGCGCACCATGCGCGCATGTAGACCGGCCGAGAACTGATGCACGAAGGCGCGGCCATTGGCGCTGCCGATATCGACATTGTCGACCTCGCCTGTCGCGAGCACGCCCAACGTCTGCCATATGTCGAGCGGCAACCGCAGCGAACGGGCAAAGAGGTTCATGGTGCCGGCCGGAATGACGCCGAGGGCGACACCGTTCTTCCAGGCGATGGCGGCAGCTGCCGAAATCGTACCATCGCCGCCGCCGGCGACAATGCCGTCGATATCGTCGCGCCGTGCCGCGCGCTCCATCGCCGAGACGATGTTGCGCCCCTCCACGACCACAGCTTCGAAATCATGACCGGCGTCGCGGAAGACCTGTTCCGCTTTCTTTTCATAGGCAGCCATGTCAGTCGTGCGGAAAGTGCCGCCATCGCGATTGAAAAAGCCGATCAGTTTCATGGGGCTCTCGGTTTTCCGAAAAGTTTTACTTCAATAAAGGGCTAAGAAGCCCCGTGCGCTCTTTCACAAATGGTTCCGGATGAAGCGATTTCAAGAATCGCTGCCTTTGCCCGGGTTGTGCAACGCGCACTTATGCATGATACGACATGCTGCACTGCAATAAATGCACGCGACAGAAGTACCGGCGTCATCGATATTGTCGCGCGAGGCATGTCCGTGCCGTTCCAGTTCCTTATTCGTCCTGATGCACTGAGCGCCGAATGTGGGGTTCGCTGCCTGATCGCGGCGCCCCGTCTTGGTGTGTCGCCCAAGGAGTTTCCGTGAGCGATATTTCCGTCGAGGCTCTCGATAGCCAGACCATCCTCGAAGCGCCATCTCGCGCTGCCATTGCGCTGGTGACCTTAGCGCTGGCCGTCGGCAGCTTCGGCATCGGCACTGGCGAATTCGTCATCATGGGACTTCTGCCCAACGTCGCCGACACCTTTGGCGTCACCACGCCGGAAGCAGGCCACGTGATCAGCGCCTATGCGCTCGGCGTCGTCGTCGGTGCGCCTGTTATCGCCGTGCTTGCCGCCAAGATGGCGCGCCGCACGCTGCTCCTCTTGATGATGGCGATCTTTGCCGCCGGCAATATTTCCAGCGCCTTTGCGCCGACTTTCGAAAGCTTCACGGCGCTGCGTTTCATCACCGGCCTGCCGCATGGCGCCTATTTCGGCGTCGCGGCGCTCGTCGCCGCCTCGATGGTGCCGGTCCATCGCCGCGTGCGCGCCGTCGGCCAGGTCATGCTTGGTCTCACGATCGCGACGCTCATCGGCACGCCGATCGCCACCTTCCTCGGCCAGCTGCTCGAATGGCGGGCTGCTTTCATGATGGTCGGTGCTATCGGCCTCGCCACCATGTTGCTCATCGCCCTCTTCCTGCCGAAGGACAGGGTCGAGGAAGGCGCCAGCATCACGCGTGAGCTCGGCGCGCTGAAGCGCATCCAGGTCTGGCTTTCGCTTGGAGTCGCCGCCGTCGGCTTCGGCGGCATGTTCTCGATCTTCAGCTATGTCGCCACGACGACCACAGAGGTCGCCGGCCTCGGCACTGCCATGGTGCCGGTCGTGCTTGCGCTCTTCGGCATCGGCATGAATGTCGGCAACATCGTCGGTTCGCGCCTTGGCGACATCTCGATCAAGGGCACGATCGGCGGCATGATGATCTTTAACATCGTCATCATGACGCTCTTCTCGCTGACGGCGGCTAATCCGATCATGCTCTGCATCTGCGTCTTCCTGATCGGCTGCGGCTTTGCCGCCTGCCCGGCCGTACAGACGCGCCTCATGGATGTGGCTGCCGACGCACAGACGCTGGCCGCCGCCTCCAATCACTCTGCCTTCAACATCGCCAATGCGCTCGGCGCCTGGCTCGGCGGCCTGGTGATATCCTGGGGCTTTACGGCGGCTGCCACCGGCTATGTCGGTGCGGTGCTTTCCGTTGCCGGTCTTGCCGTCTTTGCCGTTTCAGTTGGCCTGGAGCGCCGCACCGGGCGCGCATGACGTCCCTGGGGCGCCCAGCTGCTGGCGCCCGTCACGACAAAATACATTCTCCTCGCCCCAGACGGCCATTGCGTTGATGATCGGCCCGAGGCTGGCGCCAAGCGGCGTCAGCGCATAATCCACGCGTGGCGGCACGACCGGAAAGACGGTGCGCGATAGCAGCCCGGATTCTTCCAATTCCCGTAATTGCTTGGTCAGCATGCGCTGCGTCACCGACGGCAGCTTGCGGCGGATTTCGTTGAAGCGCAGCGTTCCCTCCATCAGGTGAAACAGGATCACGCCCTTCCATTTGCCGTCGAGCACGCTCAGCGTCGCCTCGACCGGGCATCCGGGAAAATTCCTGACAAGCTTGGAACGGGGAACCGACATTTGACAGTATCCTTTTTGTACCTACGTACAGAAATTGTGCATTCTTGCGCCCTTTGAGGATAATGCGCATCTAGCCTCTGTGCAACCAACCCAGGAGCTTCTCCCATGCGCGCAGTCGCCTATAAGCAACCACAGCCCATTTCCGCAGAGACATCCCTGATCGACATCGAGTTGCCGACGCCCGAGGCAAAGGGTCATGATCTGCTCGTCGAAGTAAAGGCCGTTTCCGTCAATCCGGTCGATGTCAAGGTCCGTGCCAATGTCGCGCCGCCCGAAGGCGCATACAAGATCGTCGGCTGGGATGCCGCCGGTATCGTAAAGGCGGTTGGCCCTGACGTCACCATGTTCAAGCCTGGAGACGAGGTCTTCTATGCGGGCTCCATCAGTCGCGATGGATCGAATGCCGAATTCCAGCTTGTCGACGAGCGCATCGTCGGCGCCAAGCCGAAAAGCCTCGATTTCGCCGCCGCTGCCGCTTTACCGCTGACATCGATCACTGCCTATGAAACGCTGTTCGACCGGCTGAAGGTACAGGATCCGGTTCCTGGCTCCGCCAATGCCATTCTCGTCATCGGCGGAGCCGGCGGGGTTGGATCAATCACCATCCAGATTGCACGCGCGCTGACCGATCTCACCATTGTCGCCACGGCATCGCGACCCGAAACGCAGGCCTGGGTGAAGGAATTGGGCGCCCATCACGTCGTCGACCATTCGAAGCCGCTTGCGCCGCAGATCGAGGCGCTCGGCATCGGCGCACCGGCCTTCGTCTTCTCGACGACGAACACGTCAGATCATATCGGCTCGATCATCGAGGCTATCGCGCCCCAAGGCCGATTCGCGCTGATCGACGACCCGAAAACGCTCGATGTGGTACCCTTCAAGCGCAAGGCGGTATCGACTCATTGGGAACTGATGTTCACCCGTCCCCTCTTCCACACCGCCGATATGATCGAGCAGCACAAGCTGCTGACGAAGATCGCCGAACTGGTGGATGCCGGCAAGATCAGGTCGACGCTGACCGAGACCGCGGGCACGATCAACGCAGCCAATCTCAAGAAGGCGCATGCCCTCGTCGAGACCGGCAAGATGAAGGGCAAGGTCGTTCTGGCCGGCTTCTGAGCGACCAATATTCGCGACAGATCGGGCCGGGCGCATGTCGTCCGGCCGCTTTGTTTTAACGCCTTTGCACCACGTTTTGTTGCATCGCAAATATTTGCAGCCGCCTAAACAAATTTTTATTGCAGGATTGCGCGTTTAGGCATGTCCCACCTCTTGACTTTTTATGCCTTCGGCGCGACTTCTCCGCTCGTGGGGAACAGCGTTCTCCATACCGATCAACCGGAGTCATCTTTCGATGCCTAGCGACAGTAGTAGTCGATTGCCTTTGCCGTCAGTAGCATTCGTGCACTAACCGACTCCTGTCGGCTCGCCACGATCCGCTACGACGGCGGATCGACCAGAAAGGCGAGCTATAATGAACATCAACAGCTTTCCCACGCGGGCCGGCAATGCCGCTCGTGCATTCATTAATAACAACCGAGCCGTAACCATCGCCGAGCGTGTCGAGTCGCTGAATGCGCTTGGGGCATCAGAGGCTGCGCGCATCCTCGCCAAAATGCCGGAAGAGCGCGCCGTGCGCATTCTCGACCGGCCAGAACTTCGCAACGCGCCTGCCATCCTCGAAGTCATGAGCAATGGGGATGCCGCGCGGCTGCTGCACGGCATGTCCAACGACCGCGTCGCCGACGTGCTGCTGGAAATGGATGTCGAGGCGCGCGCCCGGCTCTTCGCCACCTTCGACGAACATACAAGGCAGGCGATCCAGGGCCTGATGGGCTATCCGCCCCGCACGGCTGGCGGCATCATGACGACGGAATTCGTCAGCGTTTTCGCGAGCTGGACCGTGGCCCAGACGCTCGATCACGTTCGCCAGGTCGAGCGCTCCCGCGAAACGGTCTATGCCATCTATGTTCTCGACGACGAAACGCATGTACTGCTGCATGTCGTGACGCTGCGCCGTCTCATCACCGGTGAACCAGATGCCTGCATCCTGACCGTAGCTCAGAAGGGCACACCGATCACGGCGCCGCCGCTGATGAAGCAGGAGGATGTCGCCCGCCTGATCCGACGCCACGATCTGCTGGCGCTCCCGGTCGTGGACGACAGGGGCATGATGCTCGGCATTGTCACGGTCGATGACGTCATCGACACCATGATCGCCGATACGACCGAGGACGCCCAGAAATTCGGTGGTATGGAAGCACTCGGCCAGCCCTATATGAAGATCAGCTTTGCGGGCATGATCCGCAAGCGCGCCGGCTGGCTCGCAGCCCTCTTCCTCGGCGAAATGCTGACGGCAAGCGCCATGCAGCACTTCGAGGGCGAGCTGGAAAAGGCTGTCGTGCTGACGCTCTTCATCCCGCTGATCATGAGCTCGGGCGGCAACTCCGGTTCGCAGGCGACCTCGCTGATCATCCGGGCGCTGGCGCTCGGCGAGCTCAAGCTTTCGGACTGGTGGCGCGTGGCGTTCCGCGAATTGCCGACGGGTATCGTGCTCGGCGCGATCCTCGGCCTCGTCGGCTTCGCACGCATCGTGCTCTGGCAGACTATCGGTCTGTTCGATTATGGCCCGCACTGGCAGCTGGTCGCCGTTACCGTCTTTGCGGCCCTGATCGGTATCGTCACTTTCGGTTCGCTCGCCGGCTCGATGCTGCCGTTCGTTTTGCAGAAGCTGCGGCTCGACCCCGCGAGCGCATCGGCGCCGTTCGTTGCGACGCTGGTCGATGTCACCGGCCTTGTAATCTACTTCTCGGTCGCTCTGCTGATCCTCAGCGGAACGATGCTCTGAGGATAATCAGATTCTCATCGCAAAGGGGCCGGCAACGGCCCTTTTCACTTCATTCCGGCACTGGCAGTTTCAATGCGCCGTTGGTCTTGATGGTGCGAATCGCGAAGTTCGAGCGCAGATCGACCACACCGGGAAGCACCAGAAGCTTTTCCGACATCACCTTCTCATAGGCGGCAAGATCCTCCACGACGACTTCCGCCAGGAAATCGGCCGTTCCCGAAATCAGATGGCAAGCGACGATTTCCGGAATGGCGAGCAGTGCTGCCTGCTGCGCTTCCGAATTCTCCTTCGAATGATGACCGACCTTTAGTTCCACGAAAACCGTTAGACCGAGGCCGGCTTCCTTGCGGTCGATATCGGCGCGATAGCCGCGCAGGAGCCCTGATTTTTCCAGATTGCGAATGCGCCGCAAGCAGGGCGATGGAGAGAGGTTTACGCGCTCGGCGATCTCGACATTGGTCGCCCGCGCATCCTCCTGCAGGCAGTTGAGGATCGCGATATCGAATTTATCGAATTTTGGCATATTAAGGAAACCCGTATTTTAAAATTGGTAGATTATTGCTGATAGCATCATTTTAGAGCCATAACTAGCAAGGACATGCCTCGGCCTTCGGCGCTATCTTTTCCTCATTCGAAAGATAACCGGATCGTTGGAAAGGATATGTCGATGACCGCTTTGTCTCTCTCCACCCGCAAGGCAACACCCACCATGGTCGGCTATGCCGGCGCCGTCGTCACTGTCTTGATCTGGGCAAACTGGATTCTTGCAACCCGCCACACGGCCGAAACGCAGATGGGCACCATCGATCTCGGCCTGATCCGCTATGGCGTGCCGGCCCTGGTGCTGGCTCCCGTCTGGTGGAAGACGGGCCTGCTGCCGAAGGGCGTACCGCTGAAACTGCTGGCGCTGATGGTCTGCGGCTCCGGCGCCGTCTTCTTCCAGCTGACCACGCTTGCCATTCAATTCACGCCCGCCTCCTCGGCCGGCATTTTGCTCGGGGGTTCCATGCCACTGGCGACCGCCCTGATCGGTGTGCTGTTGTTTCGCGAGCGGCTTGATATCACCCGATGGCTCGGTCTTGGCGGCATCGTCGCGGGTGTCGTGATATTGCTTGCCCGCAGCCTCTACGGCGTGCAGGTCTCCTGGGAAGGCTTTACGCTGCTGCCGCTGTCTGCCGTGCTCTGGGCAAGCTACACTCATGCTTTCCGCCGCTCTGGTCTCAGTGCTCTGCAGTCGAGCGCCATCATCGCCGTCTGGTCGTTCCTGATCCATCTCGGCCTGGCCGCTGTCTTCGGCAGCTCACTCGCCTCGGTGCCGCTGCCGGAAATCGGCCTGCAGATCGTCAGCCAGGGATTGCTCTCCGGTCTTGCCGCCACACTGGCCTACGGCCTTGCCGTCCAGGCTCTCGGTGGCACGCAGGCCGCAGCCTTCACCGCCATCACCCCTGTTCTTGCCACGATCGGCGGCGGCTTTCTGCTCGGCGAGGAAATCGGACTGGCCGGGATTGCAGCAGCGATCGTTACGGGACTTGGGGTGGCACTTTCGACCGGAGTGCTGGCCCGGAAATAAATCCTTCAACTGCAAGACAATGGATCGAAGGCTGCCATGTGCAGTCTTCGGCATTGAAAGCGGCATCATCTGATGCTAATTTTGATGACAACGGAGATATCAATGCGCACCACCGTAGCCATCGACGATAAGTTGCTTGCGGATGCACGCGAGGTTACCGGTCTCGCCGAGACCTCGGCGATCCTGCGTGAAGCATTGAAAGCCCTTGTGGAACGGGAAGCCGCCAAAACGCTGATACGTCTCGGCGGCACCGAACCAAATATCACGGCTCCCCCTCGTCGTCAGCTTGGCGTCGAATGATCCTGGTCGATACGTCGATCTGGATCGATCACTTTCATGCGTTGGAGGCGCGGCTTCAATCCCTGCTGGAGCAAAAACAAGTCGTCGTTCATCCTTTCGTCGTCGGTGAGATCGGTCTTGGCAATCTGCGGCAATATGATCTGGTGATAGGAAGCCTCCGCCGACTGCCTCCGATTGCGAGAGTCTCGGATGAGGACGTTCTTTATTTCATCCGGAGCAACAAACTGCAGGGTACCGGAATCGGCTATATCGATGCTCATCTCGCGGCCGCGACGATACTGGCGCCTGGAACTTATCTCTGGACGCGCGACAAGCGGCTACAACGTGTCGCCGAGAACCTCGGAATTGCCGCGCCGCTATAGTTCAGAAACGCAACGCCATGGCCACGCGTCGGGCCGGATCGGCGCCATGGGCAACCTCATTCTCCAGGATCTGCGTGAGAACGGCTGGCCTTTCTTCGTCATCGAGGATTTGAAATCCTAAGGAGGCATAGAATGGCGCGTTGAAGGCCACCTGCCGGTCCGTCGTCAAAGTGACGCCAGCGGCCCCTTGCGTTTTCGCCGCCGCAATCGCAGCTTCCATCAGCCGCCGCCCAACGCCTCGCTTCTGCCAACGTCTGACGACATCGAGTTCGGCGATATGAACCGAGCCATCCTCAAGAAGACCGGCCACGAAGCCGAACGGTTGATCCATGCCGTCGACGGCGACAAACAACAAGTCTTCCGCCAGAGATTGTTGCAGGACATCGAGAGGCAGCGATGTCGGCTCGCAGGCGACCGCGCCGGCCTCATGCAGAGCCCAGAAGGCATCGATCTCGATGGCAGCGAGCAGATGCAGTTCGCCGGCCCTGGCCGAACGGATCGTCCAGGCGCCTCTTTCCATCTCCGTCATCGCATCTCACATATTCGGATAGACCGGTCCTTCGCCACCCTGCGGCGGCACCCAGTTGATGTTCTGGTTGGGGTCCTTGATGTCGCAGGTCTTGCAGTGGACGCAGTTCTGGGCATTGATGACGAAGGTGTCCTTGCCGTCCTTCTCCACCCATTCGTAGACGCCGGCCGGACAGTAGCGCGTCGACGGACCGGCATAGACATCATGTTCTGACGACACCTGCAGTGCCATATCCTTGACCTGCAGATGCACCGGCTGATCTTCCTCGTGATTGGTGTTCGACAAGAACACCGAGGAGAGACGGTCGAAGGTCAAGACGCCATCCGGCTTGGGATAGTCGATCTTCTGGTGCTGGGCTGCGGGCTCCAGGCTCTGCGCATCCGTCTTGCCGTGCTTCAGCGTGCCGAAGAAGGAGAAGCCGAGGAGCTGGTTCGTCCACATGTCGAGGCCGCCGAGGGCCACGCCGATCGCCGTGCCGAATTTCGACCACAGCGGCTTGACGTTCCGGACGCGCTTCAGATCCTTGCCGATATCCGAAGAGCGCCATTCGTTCTCGATCTCGATCACCTCGTCATTGCCGCGACCGGCCGCGATCGCCGCGGCGATCTTGTCCGCCGCCAGCATGCCTGACAGCACCGCATTGTGGCTGCCCTTGATACGGGGCACGTTGACGAAGCCGGCCGAGCAGCCGATCAGGGCGCCGCCCGGGAAGGTCAGCTTCGGCACCGACTGGTATCCGCCTTCGGTGATGGCGCGGGCGCCATAGGAGATGCGCTTGCCACCCTCGAAGGTGCCCCGGATCGCCGGATGCGTCTTGAAGCGCTGGAATTCCTCGAAGGGATAGAGATAGGGGTTCTTGTAGTTCAGGTGCACCACGAAGCCGACCGCGACGAGATTGTCCTCCAGGTGATAGAGGAACGAGCCGCCGCCCGTCTTCATCCCCAGCGGCCAGCCGAAGGAATGCTGCACCAGGCCCTGTCTGTGGTTTTCCGGCTTGACCTGCCAGAGTTCCTTGATGCCGATGCCGAACTTCGGCACGTCGCTATCGCGCGCAAGATCGAACTTGGCAATCAGCTGCTTGGCGAGCGAGCCACGCACGCCCTCGCCGATCAGTACATATTTGCCTAAGAGCGCCATGCCGCGGGTATAGTTCGGGCCGGGCTCGCCATTCTTCTCGATGCCCATATCGCCGGTGGCGACACCGATGACGGCACCCTCGTCATTATAGAGCACTTCGGTCGCGGCAAAGCCGGGATAGATCTCGACGCCCAAGGCTTCGGCCTTTTCGGCCAGCCAGCGACAGACATTGCCGAGCGAGACGATATAATTGCCGTGATTGTTCATCAGCGGCGGCATCAGGAAATTCGGCAGGCGGACGGAGCCGGCTGGCCCTAAGAACAGGAAGTGATCGTCCGTCACCTCGGTCTTGAAGGGATGCCCCTCCTCCTCGCGCCAGCCCGGCAGCAGCCGGTCGATGCCGATCGGGTCGACCACGGCGCCAGACAGGATATGCGCGCCGACCTCGGCTCCCTTCTCGAGCACCACGACGGACAGATCCGGGTTGACCTGCTTCAGCCGGATCGCCGCCGACAGGCCCGCAGGACCTGCGCCGACAATCACAACGTCGAATTCCATGCTCTCGCGTTCCGGCAGCTCGCTCGCGTCAGTCATTCATCTTCTCCGCTTGGCGGCGTCCGATGATATCGGATCGCAGCCTCATCCCCTTGGGCGTATTCCCCGTTTCGTTTATCTCTTGTCAAAACGGAAAAGGATTGTCGAGCCGGGAAGCGACAGGCAATCCTCCAATTCGTCCAGCGCGCAAAACAAGTTAAATTACCCTTACGTTAACGTCAATGTTCCGAGGGTATTTATCGCAATCTCCGGAGCATGCCTTCCATAATCGCCCGCTGGCGCTCTATAAGAACCGATCGGGAATTGCGGATAGCATGAAGGGTGATCGAGATGGATCTTCGTATCGGCGGAAAGCGCGCGCTGGTGCTTGCCTCATCCAAGGGGCTCGGCCATGGAATCGCCGTGGCACTGGCCCGCGAAGGCGTGAACGTCCTGCTCTGTGGTCGCAACGGCGAAAGGCTTGACGGTAATTGCAAAGCCATCAATGCCGAAGGCAAGGGCCGTGCCGACTGGATCTGGGCCGATCTTAACGACAAGAACTTCGTTGAGGTCGTCACCAAGGCTGTGACCGACAAGCTCGGCGGCATCGACATTCTCGTCAACAATAGCGGCGGCCCGACGCCCGGAACGACAGAGGATATGACCGCCGACAAGCTGGAGATCTATTTCATCTCCATGGTGTCGCGGATCATCACGCTGACCAACGCCCTGCTGCCGGGCATGAAGGCGCAACGCTGGGGGCGCATCGTCACAGTCGCCTCCTCCGGCGTTATCGAACCCATTCCCAATCTTGCACTCTCCAACACGCTGCGCCCGGCACTGGTCGGATGGAGCAAGACGCTGGCAAGCGAGGTGGCGGCGCATGGCATCACGGTGAACATGCTTCTGCCTGGCAGTATCGCCACCGATCGATTGGCCGAGCTTGACACTGCCGCGGCCAAACGTGGGGGCCGGAGCCTGGAAGATGTCAGCGCCGAGCGTCAACAGCGCATTCCCGCCGGCCGCTATGGCCGTGTCGAGGAATTCGCTGCGACGGCCGCCTTCCTCTGCAGCGAACCGGCAAGCTACGTCACGGGAACGCTGGTCCGCTGCGACGGAGGAGCTGCGCGCTCCCTTTGAACTTGTGACGGACGAGCAGTTTGCAGGCCTCATAAAGGGCCTGACAACACAATTCCGTGAGCGGCGCGACGCCTCCTTGCACGCTGAAGCACGTCTTCGGAGTATAAATACTGCCTCAGGCTGTTTTTCCTGCCGAATATTACATAACGGCAATCAAAAAATAGTCATTCGACTGCTTGCTACGCTGCATAAACGAAACCTATTCCAAAGCTTTCCAAGCTTTAATTTTTCGCCCTGTAGAACTGTGGTAAATTGCACGGCATCAGCGTTCATGAATTCGCGTAAAAAGGGACAGAATTACCGAACGTTAGCGGCGACGGCGATGTGATGAATTGCGGCGAAACGCGTCTTTGTTGTGCGACGCAGTAGATACACCTCAACGTCCCCGCGCATCCTGCAACAAGCCCCGACCGGTTCTTTAAATATGAAAAAACTTTGGCTTCCCCTCGGCCTTCTCGTCGTCGCAGCCCTTGCAGCATGGAGCTACCGCGACCGTATTCCTTTCCTTTCCGCCTTTGTCGACCAAGCCTCCGCAGAAACCAAAGATGCCGGCAAGCCGGCGCAGGCCGGCGGCAAGCGTCAGGCCGGCCCAATCGCGGTAAAGACCGTTGCCGCCGTCAAAACTACGCTCCCCATGGACGTTCCCGCGACCGGCTGGGTCGTGCCGATCGATTCAACGACGATCGCCGCGCAGGAAGCCGGGCTGATCACGCAGATCGCCGTAAAAGATGGCGTGACAGTCAAAGCCGGCGACCTGATCGCAAAGCTCGATCCGCGCACGGCACAGGCTGCCGTCAACAAGGACCAGGCGAACATTACGAAAGACCAGGCAAACCTTGCCCAAGCGGAGACCGCGCTGACCCGTGCCAATAGCTTGCTTACGAACAGCGCCGGCACTCAGGCGACGGCCGATGAAGCACGTGCGACCCGCGACGCCGCCATTGCCACGCTCAGCGCGGACCAGGCACAGCTTGCCTCGGATCAGGTCCTGCTCGGAAATACCGACATACGGGCACCCTATGATGGCCGGCTTGGCGATGTTCAATTGAGCCTGGGGGCTTATGTCAGCGCCGGCACGCCAATCGTGACGATCAGCAAATATGATCCGGCATACATCAAGTTCACCATGCAGGAAAACAATCTGCGCGAACTGCAGGAACAGCTGGCCGCGGGCCCTGTCCACGTCACCACCGTTCCCCGCTCTGCGCAGGGCAAGCCTCGCACCGGAACGATCACCTTTTACGACAACACAGTCGACCAGGCTTCCGGAACGATCGCTGTGAAGGCAACCTTCGAAAACGCCAACGGTGCCTTGTGGCCGGGACGCTCCGAGAACGTCATGGTTCACTTCGCCGACAACGAGCAGCTCATCGTCGTGCCGACCGTTGCCGTCAGCCCGGGGCCGGACGGCTATATCGCCTTCGTGGTAAAGGACAACAAGGTCAAGATCACGCCGGTGACAATTGCTCGCGCCAATGGCGGCCGCACAGCCGTCGCCACAGGCCTTTCGGTGGGCGATCATGTCGTTGTCGAAGGCCAGTCGCAACTGAACAACGGCACCGAAGTCAAGGAACAGTTCAGCGACAATCCAAACGAGAAGGTCGCTTCGGCCGATGATGGAAAAACCGAAACCATCGCAGTTGGAGCGCAACAATGATCCCGACCTTCTGTATCCAGCGTCCGGTCGCGACCACGCTTCTCGCGATCGGCGTGGTGCTTGCTGGTCTCGCCGGCTATCAGCTCATCCCCGTCGCAGCAGTGCCGCAGGTGGATTTCCCGACGATCAACGTTTCGGCCCAGCTGACGGGCGCATCACCACAGACGATGGCGACATCGGTCGCCACGCCGCTGATCAAGCAGTTCGAGACGATCCCCGGCATCAGCGAAATTTCTTCGACAAACTCGCTTGGCAATACCAGCATCGTGCTGCAGTTCAATCTCGACCGCGACATCGACGCCGCCGCCGGTGACGTGCAGGCGGCGATTTCGACCGCGCAAAGAAAACTTCCCAACAACCTGACCACCCCGCCAAGCTACCGGAAGACCAACCCGGCCGACGCGCCTGTCATGCTGATCGCCGTACAAAGCGACACTTTGCAACGCAGCAAGCTCGACGATATCGCCGAGAACATCATCTCTCCATCGATCTCGACACTGCCTGGCGTCGCTGAAGTGACGGTGAACGGGGCGCAGACCTACGCGGTGCGCATCGACGTCGATCCGAACAAGCTTCTGGATCGCGGCATCGGTATCGACACAGTCAATACAGCCGTCGTCAACGCCAATAACCAGGTCCCGGTCGGCACGCTGCAAGACTCGGCGCAGAGCATGACGATCAATGCGGATACGCAGCGCGTCAACGCCGACCAGTTTCGCACGCTTGTGATTGCCAATCCCAATGGCAAGCCAATTCACCTCGGCGACGTCGCCGACGTGCAGGACAGCGTGGAAAACCAGAATATCGGTAGCTGGTATGATGGCCAGCGAGCGATCATTCTGGCTATTCAACGCCAGCCCGATGCCAACACCGTCGACGTCGTCGATGCCGTCAACAAGACACTGCCGAAGCTGCAGGCCGAAATGCCGGCTTCCGTCAAAATGACCGTTATGAACGACTCGGCCCAGCCAATCCGCGAGGCCATCTCGGACGTCAAGTTCACCTTGCTGCTGACCATCGGCCTCGTCGTTCTCGTCATCTACCTGTTCACAGGCCACGTGACGGCAACGATTATCCCCGGCCTCGCCGTGCCTCTTTCGCTGATATCAACTTTCGGCATGATGTATGTGCTCGGCTATAGCGTCGACAATATCTCGCTGCTCGGATTGACGATCGCGGTGGGCCTCGTGGTGGACGACGCCATCGTCATGCTGGAGAACATTCTACGGCACATGGAAGAAGGCATGCCTGTGTGGCAGGCGGCCATCCAGGGCGCGGCAGAAGTCAGCTATACGATTATCTCCATGTCGGTCTCGCTCATCGCCGTGTTCATCCCTATCCTGCTGATGGGCGGCGTCGTTGGTCGTATCTTCAATGAATTCGGGATGGTCGTGGCAATCGCCATCGTATCGTCCGCGGTGGTCTCGCTGACCGTCACGCCGATGCTCGGTTCGCGTCTCTCCAACGCCCACAGCCATCCCCCGCTGCCGGTGCGCCTCTTCAACAAGGGCTTCAACTGGACCGAGGTCAACTACGGCAAGGGCGTGGAATGGTGTATTCGCCATCGCTACATCGTGCTTGGAAGCTTCCTTGCTTCGGTCGCACTCTCGGCCTATCTCTTCCTGACCCTGCCAGCCAGCTTCTTCCCGCAGGAAGACATCGGACGGCTGCAGATTTCAACGCGCGCCCGCCAGGATATTTCCTTTCCGGCGATGCGTGACCTGCAGAACCAGGCCGCTGCGGCGATCAAGGCGAACCCTGCCGTCGAGCACGTGATGTCGGTTGTCGGCGCCAGCGCGCGTCAGACACTCAACAACGGTACGATCTATGCCCAGTTGAAGGACAAGAAGGATCGCGAACCGCTTGACCAGACGCTGCGCGAACTGCGCGCCGCCGTTGCCAAAATCCCAGGCATTCAGATCTTCATCAATCCTCAGCAAAGCCTTCGCTTCGGCGGACGCCAGACCGCCAGCCAATATCAGCTCGTCATCCAGGCCCTCAACGCTGATCTGACCAACGAGTGGGCCAACAAGATGCTGCAGGAGATGCGAAAGGATCCACGCTTTACCGACGTGACCACCGACGCGCAGTACAACGCATTGCAGGCCAACATCGTCGTCGATATGGAGAAGGCCGCCGCCTACGGCATCAACAACAACCTGCTGCGCACCACGCTTGAGGAGGCCTTCAGCGACTACGCCGCCGCCCAGATTCAGTCGACCGGCGACAGCTATGACGTGATCATCGAATATGATGCGAACCAGCCTTGGGACGACCAGAAACTGTCGCGCATCCATGTGACGTCTTCGAAGGGCGAGCAGGTTCCATTGTCCGCCTTCGCGCACATCGTGCGCAACACCGGTCCAGTGACCATCAACCAGACCGGTCAGCTCGTCTCGACCACGGTATCCTTCAACCTGCCGGCTGGCGAAGCGCTTGGCGACGCCACCGCACAGATCGAGCAGATCAAGAAGGATATCAACATGCCGGCGGACGTTTTCACGTCCTACGGCGGTACGGCTCAGATCTTCCAGCAGTCGCAGGGCAGCACGCCCTATCTGATCCTGGCTGCAGTGCTGACGATCTATGTGGTTCTCGGCGTTCTCTACGAGAGCTTCATCCACCCGCTGACCATTCTCTCCGGTTTGCCGGCCGCCGCTCTCGGCGCCCTGCTCGCCCTGAAGCTCTTCGGCTTCGATCTGTCGATCATCGCGCTCATCGGCTTGCTGATGCTGATCGGTATCGTCAAGAAAAACGCGATCATGATGATCGACGTGGCGCTGGAAACGCTGCGCTCGAGTACTGGCATGTCGCCGGCGGAAGCGATCCACGAGGCCTGCGTACGCCGTTTCCGGCCGATCATGATGACCACTTTCTGCGCCCTGCTCGGCGCCCTACCGATCGCGGTCGGCAGCGGCGCAAGCTCGGAGCTGCGCCAGCCGCTCGGTATCGCTGTGGTAGGCGGCCTGGTGGTTTCGCAGCTTCTGACCTTGTTCATCACACCCGTCATCTTCCTGGAGATGAACCGCCTGAGCGACTTCCTCGGTCGTTTCGGCCGGCGCAAGCACGACGACCCGCACCAGAACGAACCGCCGACGGCGATTGCCGCGGAATGACAAAACGGGCGCCGAAAGGCGCCCACAGACTGCTGACAAACCCCGTCAAATTTTGGCGGGGTTTTGTATTTCTGGTGTGTTTGTTTCCTGGGTTGCGGCATTGAAGGGAGATCGGTCCTGCTCCTGTGATTCATGCGAGGCTCGGTTTGGGTGTCTTTGTGAGCGCCATCGCGATCTTCTTGATGTTCTGGGCTGCGGCGGCCATCAGGCACTGGCATCGGACTTTGATGAGACTTCGGAAGCGGGCGTAGCGATGGCCGTGCAGCTGCTTGGCATCGGCAAAGGAACGCTCGACCGTCTCCTTGCGTCTTTTGTAGATCGCC
>NZ_JAQJCI010000028.1:0-45210 GCF_030182495.1 Rhizobium aureum
GTTCGATCCACGGCGAGGACCTGTCGGGTCTCAATGCCGTCGTCATCGGCCGCTCCAACCTGTTCGGCAAGCCGATGGCGCAATTGCTGCTTTCTGCCAATGCGACGGTCACGACGGCGCATTCGCGCACGAAGGATCTGGCTTCGGTCGCGAGGGGTGCCGATATTCTGGTGGCGGCCGTCGGCCGTCCGGAGATGGTCAAGGCCGACTGGATCAAGCCCGGCGCCACCGTCATCGATGTCGGCATCAACCGGATCGCGGCCCCGGAGCGGGGCGAGGGCAAGAGCCGGCTGGTGGGCGATGTCGCCTATGGTGAAGCCTCCGAAGTCGCCGCCGCCATCACGCCGGTTCCAGGCGGTGTCGGGCCGATGACGATCGCCATGCTGATGGCCAATACCGTGATCGCCGCTTTTCGAAAGGCCGGCAAGACGCTAGCCAGGTTCTGAGATCAACTGGACTTCAAACGCCTTTATTGCAGTTGAAGGGATTAGAACTCGCGGCCCTCATTTGAGGTCGGGCCCTTCTGCCGAAGGTTCAGCGACTTGCAAGCGAGATGGAATGCATTCAACCGAAATTACTGATGAGTTCCGGTTAAGGGTTCAGCGCGTTCTTGAGGTCATGCAATCCGACCATCAGCATCATGGGGTCGGACGGAGACGACAGGAAGCCGACGGCCTCGTAGAAAGCTCGTGCGTCATCTGAAATTGCATGAACCAACATGCCTCGGATGCCGAGTACTTCAGCGGCATTGAGCAGGCGCAGGCCCGCGTCGCGCACCAATGCCCTGCCGATACCGCGCCCTTGGTAGGATTGATCAATGGCGAGGCGACCAAGCACAGCGACCGGAATTGGATCAGGCATATTACGCCGAAAACGGCCAGGGGCTTCCGGCTGCTTGACGGCGCCGGAAGCGAGCGCATAATAGGCGACGACGCGGCTCTCCTCGCACACGACGAAGGTCCGCGATGCCCCGCTTGCTTGATTAGAACGGGCGCGGCGTCGCAGCCAATCGTCCAGTTCAACGACTCCGGAATTGAACTCGGCCAGTTCATGATGATCGGCCAGGGGCGCCGGTGCGCTGAGGGTCACGCCTCATCCCACGGTGCTTTGGTCGACATGGTGCGTGCTAAACGCTCATTGGACTGCGTGGGTGCATCGAGCCGGACAAGGTATTCAGCATAGATCTCCGGGCTTACCGTGAAGACAGTGCGGTCGAGCAGCACTTCCTCGGCTCGGCGCTCGGAAGCTTCCAACATGAAATCCGTGCGCGTCTTCCCAAGCAACTCAGCGGCGCGATCGATCAAGTTGCGGGTCGCAGGCTTGATGCGCATATTCAGCGGTACGCTTGCTTCGGTGCTTTTGCTCGTGTGTGAGGTCGGCATGGCAAACTCCTGTTTGCACGTTTATAGCGTAACGACAACATCTTTACAAGATCAGTAAAGATGTTGTTGTTACATGATCCGCGCATTTCTAATTCGCGGCATTTAGCTCATCTATGCTCTTGAAAGGATCAGAACCGCACATCATGCTATTTGGATCGGCTCAACGTCAGCCTTAAGATGCAAGGTAGATCAATAATTTAGCGTCCCGTCGATACCAGTTTTTCTGGCACCGCCGACGTAAACGCTTCCATTCTCATCTACCTTGACTTTGATCCGCCCATTTCGGCCAATGCAACGCCCTTGGGCCGCGACATACTCCTTGTCTGGAATCTCAACTGTTACGCGGGCATATCCCACGGATTCATGAGCATCACCCCCATGCCATCGAAATCCTTAACGTTTCGCGTAACCAGTATCATGCGCCGGGTGAAGGCTACCGCAGCAATGTAGGCGTCATTGATCGGCTTGGGATCGGGAACATGCCATTTCGCTGCCTGAACGGCCGACGCCTCGTCCAGCGGCAGGATGCGGCCGGAAAATGCCGTGAGGACGATATTTTCCAGCCAGCCGCGCAGCACCTTGCCTGCGACTGCGTCATTATGTTCGACCAGCCGGACGCCAATCTCTAGCTCGTGCAGAACCACGGATGAAATAAAGCATTCGGCCGGATCGACTGTTTCGTTCCAGACCACGACATTGGGGTCGGCCTTGCCGCTCGCGACCTTGCGGAGCTCGGACACGACGTTGGTATCGAGCAACAGCATCAGGACAGGTCAACCGGCCTGGCATATTCAGTACGCTGCGGGAGCGGCAAATCAACGTCATCCCCACCTGGCGCGGCCAGCATATCACCGAGAGTCCGCATTTTGCCGGTAAGCCGCTTGTACTCATCGAACGACAAGAGGACGTGCGCGGGGCGTCCCCTGTCAGTGATGATCACAGGTCCTTCCTGTGCGGCCCGCTTCGCGCGCCCAAGATCCTGATTGAGTTCACGGCCTGAAAGCATGGTGACGGTCATGGTAAGCTCCAAAGTTCGTGATCTCGATATTTGTGGTTACGTAACTACATTTAATTCACGGAAGCCGGAAACGCAAGGGGAGCGGTGCAACGGCTCGTCTCTCAGAGTTTTGGGGCCACCGTTTTGATTATCACCGGGGTAAGATTTGAGAGGTTCAGGGACGGCACCGCCCACAAGTGCGGAAAGCCTTCGAAGCCACTGTCGTCGGGACGGCAGGCTTTGAAATCATGTCGACCCGAGCTTAGTGACTGAAATAAAGGCGCAGAGCAGTCGTCCCGCACTTGGCTGTAGGGCCACTTTTCAAAGATCCACCCACAGTTAACAAAATCGGGTCCGTTAATGTGAAGGGATACGAACTTTCAGTGCAACAGAAAAAGCGAGCTCGACCCGCGTTTGAAACTACGAACTTTTGAGGGGCTTGGGTTTGCAAACAGCGTCATGACCAGATGGGCGGTGATCCGATAAAGGCCTTGAGCCTCTCCGTGAACACTCGAACCTTCGCCGAGGGCTCATGGAGCGCGCGCAGGAGGTGGATGCCCGGAGGCTTGCCGTTCCACGCCTCGTCGTCCAGCGGAATGCGGATCAGTTCGCCTGCCTTGATCGATGGTCCTGACACCCAAGCCGGAAGAAGGGCGATCCCCATTCCAGCGATCGCTGCACTGTTCAATGCCTCGAAGTCGTCCGAGCGGAAGGCGACGCAGTCGCAGACCTTAACGCTGGCTGGGCTGCCCAGCAGATCCGACCAGCCCAGCAGATCATTGCCGTGAAGCTTGTCGAGCAGTCTGTGCCTTCCCAGGTCTTCTGATGACTGTGGCATCCCCAAGCGCTCGAGATAGACCGGGCTTGCGGCCAAGACCCGCGTTAGAGGCGCGATCTTTGTGGCGATCAGCGAGCTGTCTTGAAGCTCCCCCATGCGGATGACCAGATCGAGTCTTTCGGCCACGGGATCCGCGAGGCGCTCTGTCAGATCGAGTTCCACCCTAAGAGCTGGATATTCGAACATCAACGGACCCAGGATCGGAATGACGTATCGTTTGCCGAACGTCGGGAAACAGGCAATCCGCAGGGTGCCACCGACAGCACCGTCGAACGCGGCAACTTCGGCATGAGTGTCGGCCAGGTCATCGAGCAGACGCTGGGCACGGTCATAGAGATGCCGGCCGGCATCGGTCATGGAAAGGGCCCGGGTGGAACGAACCAGCAGTGGAACGCCAAGATCCTGCTCGAGTGCATCGATCTGTCGAACAATCGCCGAAGGGGTTACCGCACGCCGACGGGACGCAGCTGAAAAGCTCCCGGAGCGAACAACCTCGACATACACGGCCAGATGTTCGGCAAAGCGTGGATCTCTCATCTTTGCCTACAGCGCAAAACGGTTTCGAGCATTGAGGTCGTTATCACCAAAGAACATCCGGAGCACATTCCTTCTCGTCAACAGGGCGCTTGTCTAGCCCATCACTCAACAGAAGGAAGTCCCCCATGGTCAAGGTTCTCGACACAATTCTCTCGCAGTCGGCATATTCGGCCGAGATCGATGTCCCCTTCGAAAAGATCGATATCGCCGATTGGCTCTTCACGCTGCCGGAAGCCGAATATCTGCGCTGCTGCGCGCCGGATCATATCGCAGCCGGCATCACGTGGACGGATGATGGGCGCCGCATGTCGATCAACGTCGAACAGATCGGCTCCGGGCTGGTCGTCCAGCACTATGTCGCCGAGGTTGCCGAGGCTGCCTATTGCCGCATGAACTCCATCTCGGATGTGTTCACAGCGAACGGCCGCACGCAGGTCAACGTAGTCTGGGAACTGATCGCCGAGAAGATCGACGAAAACCGGACGCGTTACACCAATCGGGTGACCGCGCATCCGACGGATGCCTTCATGACCTTTTTGGAAGAGCACGGCGTCACTTACGAGGACGCGGCCGCCGCCCGGCAGGCGGCCGGTGGCGATCACAATCGACGCGAAACGCCGTTCTTCGCCGCAAGCATCGCACGCCGTGCTCTCGCCAGGTAAGGAAAAGACCAATGAAGGCGATCATCTTCGACGACTTTGGTGGGCCGGATGTGCTCCGGCTTGCCGAGGTTCCCTATCCCGAGCTCCGGTCGACCGACATCCTCGTGAAGGTCATGGCATCTGGCGTCAATCGGGCTGACCTCCTTCAGCGCGAAGGCCATTACGGCTCGCGCGCCTTTGGAGACAGCCCTATCCTCGGCCTCGAGGTCGCCGGAGAGGTCATCGCTGTCGGCAAAGCCGTCTCGAAGTTTTCCGTCGGCGACCGTGTAATGTCGATCGTTGGCGGCGGAGCCTATGCGGAAGTTGCCAGAGCAGACAGTGGCCTGTCCATCCACATACCAGGTGCTATGTCCTATGTAGAAGCGGCGGCTGTCATGGAGAGCTTCGTTACCGCCTACGAAGCTCTGTGCCATCTCGGCCAGATACGACTACAGGAGAGCGTGCTCGTCCATGCCGCCGCCGGTGGGATCGGATCTGCAGTGGTCCAGCTTGCAGTGGCGATGGGAGCCAGAGTGTTCGCAACCGCCTCCGACAGCAATATCGACAAGGTTCGTTCTCTTGGCGCCGAGGCTGTGTGGGATTACCACCGGCAGGATTTCGAGGCGGAGATCATCGATGCGACTGGATCCTGCGGCGCCGATGTAGTCATCGACTTCGTTGGCGGAAGCTATCTCGCCCGGAATATCCGCAGCCTTGCTGAAGGCGGGCGCCTTGTGCAGGTCGGGCTGCTGGGCCGGGACGACAACGCGATCATTCCGCTCGACACAGTGCTCTACAAGCACCTGAGGGTGATCGGGACGGTTATGAAGTCGCGCGCCATCGAGGAAAAGCGGGCAATGGTTCGGCGTTTTGCGGAGAACGCGCTACCGATGTTCGGAGACGGACGGCTTCGACCACTCGTCGGGGAAGTCTTTCCACTTGATAGAGCCGCAGATGCCCATCGTCGCATGGAAGCAGGTGGTGGGTTTGGGAAGGTGGTTCTTGAGGCGGGATGAACGGCGGGGAAGGGGTGAGCTCTTGATAAGGAATCGAACCGCTGTTTTCGTGTCGCATCCCATTGCAGCGCGACAACGAAGATGAGACGCGGATCTCAGCCAGATTGTCGCTCTACATCCCATATTATCAATGGCTTGGCATCCAATCCGGCATAGTCGGATTTATGGAACCGGCGTGCACCTTGGACTCGGTTGAAGGATCGGAGCCCGCTGTAAACCTCCAGGAATATGACGATTGAAGCACATTATACCTGGGCATCGCGGTCTTTCAGATTCGTTCCCTGCGCTTTGGCGATGGGCGCTCAGCCTGCTGGCGGAACGCCCCGACAGATCAGGCCGCTTTCTCAGGCATGTTCGCCAATCGATAGGCGATCAGGTCCTCGATGGTGATCAAGTGAAGATGGTGACGTTCGGCAAAGATCTCGAGTTCCGGAAGTCGGGCCATCGTGCCGTCGTCGTTCGCTACTTCGCAGATGACGCCGGCCGGCGAAAGGCCTGCAATCCGAGCCAAATCCACGGCTGCTTCCGTGTGCCCCGGACGCGACAAGACGCCATTTGGATGGGCGCGAAGAGGGAAAATATGACCAGGACGGGCAAATTCCTCCGGGCGTACACCATCCCTGACGAGAGCTTGGACGGTTGCTGCTCTGTCAGCGGCGGATATTCCGGTGGTCGTTCCGGGGATGTAGTCGACCGAAACGGTGAAGGCGGTCTTGAGGACTTCGGTGTTGCGCGGCACCATCAACGGAATGTCGAGTTCGTCGAGCCTCTCACCCTCCATCGGAACGCAGATGAGACCGCGGGCATGGTTCATCATGAAGGCGATCGCCTGCGGTGTGACCGCTTCCGCAGCAATCACCAGATCGCCTTCGTTTTCGCGGTCGCGATCATCCACAACTACGATGATCTCGCCCCGCGCAATCGCAGCGATCGCATCTTCAATTTTCGAAATTGCCATTTTCCTGCCTTTCAAGGGTTGCCGTTCGAAACGGCGTGCATGGCCGGTCAAAGCCACCATTTTCCCTTGGGCGAACAAGCATGTGAACGCCGCCACGACGCGGCGTCTCCTGCGTTGCTCTCTTCCATCCGGACTATACCGTCGGCTCCGGCATCTCACCGGATCTGCTGACCCTTCCGAGGGCTCGGAAGGCGCTCGCGGGCTCGAGGAAACTCCCCATACCGCCGGTGGGGAATTACACCCCGCCCTGAGAACAATTGAAAGATAAGGGATCAATGCCTCATTCCGCAAGAGGCTTTGATCGCCAAATCATCGAGAATCCGATCCGCCCAATGAACGCACCGTTCCTCATTGTCGAACTACGACATGATCAAGCCGCCATCGACATTGATCGTCTGGCCGGTGATATAGGCCGCATCGTCGCTGGCAAGGAAAGTGACGAGACCGGCGACGTCCTCTCCAGATCCGGCCCGTTTCATCGGAATGCCCTCGACCCATTCCTTCATGAGTTCGCCGGGGCCGTAATTGCCCAAGAGCTTGCCCCAAGCCTGGTCGTTATAGGCCCACATGTCGGTTTCGATGATGCCGGGGCAAAAGGCGTTCACGGTAATGCCGTCTGTCGCGACCTCCTTTGCAAGGCTCTGGGTGATGCCGACCACGCCCATCTTCGATGCCGCGTAATGCGGTGTGTAGATGAAGCCGTCCCGCGCCTGGCCGGAAGCGGTATTGATGATGCGGCCGCCGCGGCCATGTTTGCGCATGCGGGCAATCGCCTCCTGGGCGCAGAGGAAGACGCCCTTGGTGTTGACCGCCATGACCTTGTCCCATTCGCCCTCGGTCATGTCCTCGATGCGGGCAATGGTGATGACGCCGGCATTCTGGATGGAAACATCGACGGCGCCGAAGGCTGTCTCGGCCGCCTCGTAGAGACCCTTCACACTGGCCTTGTCGGTCACGTCACCGACGAAGGAAATCGCCTTTCCGCCGTCAGCCCTGATCGCATCGGCGACCGTATGGACGGAATCCTCATTGGCCGAGACTACGAGATTGGCGCCCTCGCGCGCGAACCGTCTGGCGATCGCGGCCCCGATGCCGCGGCTTGCGCCGGTGATGACGACAGTCTTGTTTTCGAAGCGTTGCATTCTCTATTCCTTTCGCGATGACAGCCACGCCAGGCGCCGGCTCAAGGGGCCGATCGCCCTGCCTGTTGCTGGCGATTTCAAGCGGCCGCCGTAATAATCCCGGCAAACTCCGATGCCTTCAGCGACGCGCCTCCGACGAGAGCGCCATCGACGTTGGAAACGCCGAAGATCGCCTTTGCATTCGACGCCTTGACCGAGCCGCCATAGAGGATTCTGACACCCAGCCCATTTTCTCCCAGCCGCTTTTCAAGCGCCTGGCGGATAGACGAATGCATCTCCTCGATCTGCTCGAGAGTCGGAACCAGTCCTGTTCCGATCGCCCATACAGGTTCATAGGCGATCACCGTGTTCGAACTGGTTGCGGTGTTGGGAATTGATGCTTCTAGCTGGGCACAAACCACTTCGATCGCCCTGCCCTCGTCCCGTTCCGCACGTGTCTCCCCGACGCAAATGATGCTCGTCAGCCCGGCCTGATGGACCGCGATAGCCTTGGCCGCAACTGCGGCATCCGTCTCCCTATAGGCCGAGCGCCGCTCGGAATGTCCCAGAATTACGAAACGAGCACCGATTTCGGCGAGCATCTCGGCGGAAACATCTCCGGTATAGGCGCCTGAGGGCTGCGCGTGGCAATCCTGTGCCCCAATGGCAATCCTTGACCCTCCCACCCGTTCGGCTGCTTTCTCGACCAGCGTGAGAGGCGGGCAGACGACGATGTCACATGCCGCCTCGCCCGTAATTCCCTTCAGCGCCTCGATCTCAGCTAGGGAGGAAGCGAGACCGTTCATTTTCCAGTTGCCGGCAATCAGTTTCTTCATCACATCACCAGCAGCAGAAGCCACCATCGACGAGGAGATCGACGCCCGTTACGAAGCTCGCGGCATTCGAAAGCAGGAAGACGGCGGGGCCGACCATCTCATCGACCGTTGCCATGCGCTGCATCGGCGTCTGCTCTTCGAAAAGTTTGGTCTGGTGAACCATTTCCGGACGCGTGTTCATCGGCGTCGCCGTATATCCCGGCGAGATGGTGTTGACGCGGATGCCGCGACCGACCCACTCCATCGCCAGCGACTTCGACATGTGGATCACACCGGCTTTTGAGGCGTTGTAATGGGCCTGGCTCAGGCCGCGATTGACAATGACGCCGGACATGGAGGCAATATTGACGATCGATCCGCGTCCATTTTTCAGCATGGCGCGCGCTTCTGCCTGGCAGGACAGGAAGACGCCCTTCAGGTTGATGTCCATCAGCGTCTGGTATTGGTCCTCTTCCATCTCCTCCGCAGGGTTGGCGTTGGCGATACCGGCGGCGTTGACGGCAAGCGTCAAGGCGCCAAGCTCCGCCTCTGTGCGGGCAATCGCATCCGCAAGAGAAGATTTGCTGGTGACATCAGCCGCGATCTGGATGGAATGGCGACCGGCCGCTTCGATATGCGAAGCCGTGTTCGCTAGACCATCGTCGGATCGACGGTCCAGAAGCGCGACGTTGGCGCCGCACTGCGCAAGGCCGATTGCGATGCGCTGCCCAATCCCGCTTCCAGCGCCGGTCACAAGCGCGACCTGTCCACTAAGATCGAAAAGCTTCGGGGCATTCAGAGTGATGTCGGACACCGCTCTTCCTTTCTGTTTGTCTAGATTGTCGCGAGTTCCATGACAGAGACGTCATTGGCCTCGTCGCGGTTCAAGATACCTGCCTGCTTGCCCTGGGCGAGCACGAGAATGCGGTTTGATACACCGAGAACCTCTTCGAGATCGGAGCTGACGACGATGACGGCCACCCCCTGCTTTGCGAGGTTGACGATGATGTCGTAGATGCTGGCGCGCGCGCCGACATCGATGCCTCGGGTCGGCTCATCGAGGACGACAACTTTGGGATCGCGCATCAGCCACTTTGCGATAACGACCTTCTGCTGGTTGCCGCCTGACAGGTCCGAGGCATATTGCTCGGCCCGACCTTTGACGCCGAACTTCGCCACAGCCTTCTCGGCGAAAGCACGCTTGATGCGTGATGTGATCCAACGCCCACCGAGCTTGTCGAGATTGGCATAGATGATGTTCTCGCTGATGCGATGGCCGACGACGAGGCCCTGCTCCTTACGATCCTCGGGCACCATGACGATGCCCTTGGCGATCGCATCCGCCGGATCGCGAAGCTTGAGCTCTTCGCCCTCCAGTTTGATCGAACCGGCGCTGATCGGGTCCGCACCGGAAATGGCCCGAACAAGCTCCGTACGACCGGCACCCACAAGACCGGCGATGCCGAGGATCTCGCCGGCGCGAACATCGAACGTTACGTTTCGGAAGGAGTCATCAGGCGAGCTCAGTCCTCTGACCTGCAGAACAGGGCGATCCGTCGGTTCGGGAAGAGCCGGGAACATCCGGTCCAGCGAACGGCCGACCATGCTTTCGACGATCGTGCGAACGGGTGTGGCACTGTCGGCGAACTCCTGGACGCGCTCGCCATCGCGCAGGACGACGATGCGATCGGTGATCTGCTTGATCTCCTCCATGCGATGGGAGATGTAGATGATACCGACACCTTCCGAGCGGAGCTTCCTCACCTGCTCGAACAAGGCCTCGGTCTCCGCCCCGCCAAGTGCAGCGGTTGGTTCATCGAGGATCAGCAGCTTGGCATTGAGCGCCAGCGCCTTGGCGATTTCGATGAGCTGCTGATTGGCCGTCGACAGGCCCGCGACCTTGCGCGTCGCTGGAATATGCAGGTTCAGGCGAGCAAGTTGTTCCTGCGCACGCCGAACCATCTGGGGGCGATCGACAGCCCCGTTCTTCATCGGCCATCGACCGATGAAGACATTTTCGGCGATCGAAAGATGCGGCAGGAGCTGCAGTTCCTGATGGATCAGGACGAGGCCCTTGTCGATCGCCTCGCGTGGAGTGGCTGGGGCATAGGGCTGCCCCAGCCATGTCATTGTTCCCTCCGAGGGTGCGCGCGAGCCGGCGATAATGCCCGACAAGGTCGACTTGCCGGCCCCGTTTTCGCCGAGAAGCGCGACCACCTCACCTGGATAGATATCAAGGCTGACATTCTTCAGCACCTGAAGCGGTCCATAGCGCTTGGATATGCCTCTCAGGGAAAGAACGGGCTCGGTCACGGCGCACCTCCTCAAGATTTCAGGACCATTACGGATGGTTGGCGATGAAGCCGGCCACGTTTTCCTTGGTCGTCAGCGTCGCGTCCATCAATTGCACCGCAGGCACCTTCTCGCCGGCGACGAGCTTGACGGCATTGGCGACCGCATCGCGGCCCATCTTCTGCGTCTGCTGGGTCGCAGTGACGTCGAAGACACCCTTGCTGAGCGCTTCCAGAGCTGCCGTATCGCCATCGAAGCCGCCAACGACGATCTTCTGGGACGGGTTTGCGACCTTGATCGCCTGTGCGGCGCCAAGTGCAAGTGCATCGGCCTGAGCAAACACGATCGATACATCCGGATTTGCCTGCAGCATGTTCTGCATGATCTGGAAGCCCTCGTCCTGGGCCCACATGTTGGAATATTGCTCGGCAACCACCTTCACGCCGGGATTTGCCTTTAGCGATTCAGCGCAACCCTTGCTGCGGTCGACCTCAGGCGTCGTGCCCTTCTGACCGTGAATGATCACCATCTTGCCCTTACCGCCGGCCTGCTTGAGGATGTAGTCGCAAACGGCCTTGGCCGACGCGACGGAATCCGTTGCAAGGAAGGTGTCGCCAGGCGCGCCGTCGGCATTGCGGTCGACGTTGACGACGGGAATACCGGCATTCTTAGCGAGCTTTACGGGAATACTCGCCGCCGCAGCACCAGCCGGAATGTAGATCAGGGCATCGATATTCTGGGTGAGCAGATCCTGAATCTGGTTGATCTGCGTCGGACCATCCCCCTTGGCATCCACCGTTACGACCTGAATGCCACGCTTCTTGGCTTCATCCTCGACGGACTGCTTGATTTGGTTGAAGAAGTTTGCCTGCAGGTTTGCGACGGCAAGGCCGATCTTCTTGGTGTCTTTTGCCTGAACAGAACCCAACGACATCGCCAGCACGGCGGCCGAGGCCAGAAGAATGCGCGCAAGTTTCATTTCATTTCCTCCTTTTTTGTGAACCCTTGGGCATATCCTCCCCCTCGGGCAAATGATCCGCTCCAAACCTCTCGGAGAGGAAATCGCTGGGATCCGCCGAACGCGGACCCGAATGTCAGGCCCGTCGCCTGCGGATCGTCTCGGCACCGACCGCAAGCACGATGACGATGCCGATGATAACCTGCTGCAGGAATGGCGAGACGTTGAGCAGATTGAGGCCATTGCGCAGGACACCGATGATCAGGACGCCGATCAGCGTGCCGCCGATACCGCCCGATCCACCGGAAAGCGAAGTGCCGCCAATCACGACAGCCGCAATCGTATCGAGCTCATATCCAAAGCCGCTGGACGGCTGAACGGAGTCGAGACGAGCCGCCAGCACGATGCCGGCCAGACCGGCAAGGACTGCGCTTGCGACATAGACCGCAATCGTCACGAGCTGAACATTGATGCCGGCAAGACGAGCCACTTCCGGATTGCCGCCCACGGCATAAAGCATGCGACCTTCCGAGCGGAAGTGAAGGAACACCCAGGCCACGGCGACGACCGCCAGCATCAGGAAGACCGTTGCCGTCAGCACGCCGAAATGGCGATCGATCGCGAGCATCATGAACCAGTCGGGAAATCCGACGATCTGCTGCCCGTCCGTAATCATGTTCGCGACGCCGCGCGCGGCTGACATCATCGCCAATGTCGCGATAAAAGCCGGGACCCTGAAGAGGGTGACGAGAAATCCGACGATCAGCCCGCTGACCGCGGAGGCGACGAGCGCGACGGCAATCCCTGCGACAAGCGGCAGGCCGGCGATATTTGCCGTCCAGCCCATGACCATCATGGACAGCGCAAGAACCGAACCGACGGAAAGGTCGATGCCGCCGATCAGGATGACGAAGGTCATGCCGACGGCCATGATCCCAAGCACAGTGATCTGATCGAGAATGTTGAGGCCGTTGCGGAGCGAAAGAAACGCATCGGTGCTGAGGCTCAAGAAAACGCAAAGAGCGAGCAATCCGACAAGCGGTCCGGTAGCGCCGGTGAGCTTTTTCAGCCATGTCACGGACGGACGCTTTTCTTCGCTGACGTTGATCGCCACCATCATTCCTCCCAGAGACCTGAGGCTAGCGGCCATGCCTGGCGGCTAGGTTTTCAAACTAGAATATTTATTCACACATGCTGGAAAATGCATTACCAACTCACCTTGGCGCTGTCAACCGAGTCTTTTCGGCCTGTTTTGACAACAACTCATCCACGGGGGCTTGACTAACGACCCTCCTGTGCAAAAATATAAACAGATGAATATTTATGCACAAGAGGAAATGATGGAGCCTTCCGAACTTGAACGCGTTGCTCGGCAGATACGTCTGCGAGACCTCCAGGCAGTCTACGAGGCAGGGGCCGGACATATCGGCGGCGAGATGTCCGTAATCGATCTCCTGACCGCGCTGTATTTCCGCGTGCTGCGTATCTGGCCGGATCAGCCGAAACATCCCGATCGGGACAGGTTTGTGCTTTCGAAGGGGCATACTGCATGCGCGCTCTATGTCACTCTGGCGAAACGCGGCTTCATTCCGGAAGACGAGATTTCAACGTTCCTGAAGCCGCATTCGCGGCTCAATGGCCACCCCAATTGCAACAAGGTGCCGGGCGTCGAAACCAATACTGGTCCTCTCGGGCACGGCCTGCCGGTTGCGGTTGGCATGGCCAAGGCGGCGAAACTATCGGGCGCCGGCTACCATACCTACGTGATCACCGGCGACGGCGAGATGCAGGAGGGCTCCAACTGGGAGGCGATCATGGCCGCGGCGCAGTTCCGGCTTGATAACCTCACCCTGATCGTCGACCACAACCGTTTCCAGCAGGGAGCGGCACTTTCGGATACGAACGACATCGCGCCGCTTCGCCCGAAGCTCGAAGCCTTTGGCTGGGACGTCAGCGAAATCGACGGCAACAACATGCATGAGGTCGTCCCGGCGCTCGAGCGCCGAAGCGATCGTCCCCACTGCATTGTGGCCCACACCAACAAGGGACACGGAATCTCTTTCATGCAGGACCGCGTCGACTGGCACCACAAGGTTCCGAACAAGGAACAGTACGAAGTCGCATTGGCAGAATTGTCGGAGGCACTTTAATGAACGCGCCCGTGAATGCACCCAAGCTCCATGACTGCCGCGACGCTTTCGCATCGACGCTCGAACGCCTTGCCGCCGAGAACGAAACGATCGTCGCGGTCTGCAACGATTCGGTCGGCTCTTCGAAGCTCGGCGGCTTCAAGTCGAAGTTTCCCGACCGCCTGGTCAATGTCGGCATTGCCGAGCAAAACATGGTCGGCGTCGGCGCGGGCCTCGCCAATGGCGGACGCCTCCCCTATGTCTGCGGCGCCTCGCCATTCCTCACAGGTAGATCGTTAGAGCAGATCAAGGCCGACATCTCCTACTCGAATGCCAACGTCAAGCTCGTCGGTATTTCCTCCGGCATGGCCTATGGGGAGCTCGGCCCGACCCATCACTCCATCGAGGATTTCGCCTGGACGCGCGTTCTGCCCAACCTTCCCGTGATCGCGCCATGCGATCGCATCGAGACGGCGGCTGCGGTGGAATGGGCGGCAAACTACAATGGCCCGTGCTTCCTGCGCCTGTCGCGGGTCGGCGTGCCCGACCTTCTGCCGGAAGGGCACAAGTTCGAACTTGGAAAGGCCAATCTCCTGCGTGAAGGTTCCGATGTCACGCTCATCGCAAACGGAACGCTGACCCATCGGATGATGAAAGCAGCAGATATTCTCGCGCAGCGCGGCATCAAGGCCAGGGTGCTCAATCTCGCCACGGTTCGCCCGATCGACGAGGATACCATCATTGCGGCCGCGAAAGAAACCGGCGCGATCGTGACGGCGGAAGAGCATTCGATCTTTGGTGGGCTGGGATCGGCAGTGGCTGAGGTCGTCGTTGACAATGCCCCGGTCCCGATGGCGCGCCTCGGCGTTCCCGGCATCTATGCGCCGACCGGCTCGGCCGAATTCCTGCTCGACGAATTCGGCATGGCTCCGTCAGCTATTGCAGATGCGGCGCAAGCCCTTATCAAGCGCAAATAGACGAACAGCACGCATTGGAACCGAGGCGGATTGCCGCCCGTCCCTGTCATTAGAGCCGGATGATTTTAGCTCGAATCGAGCTAAAATCTGAACCCGCTCTGAAATCAAAGAAGTAGACCATGATGTCGTCCGAAAGCCGCTCAGACTTTTCGGCACCATGCTCCGGTGGAGGATATGATGCGGGCCATTCTGGCAATCGACCAGGGAACCACCAATTCGAAGGCGGTACTGGTCTCCGAGAACGGAGACATCATTGCCAGAGGCTCGGCTCCGGTAGGCATCTCCTATCCGCAGCCCGGCTGGGTCGAGCAGGATCCCGATCGGATTTACGCATCCGTCTGTGAAGCGATCGCACTATGCCTGCAAGTCGCGCCTGGCGCGACAATCGAAGCGATAGCGATCTCCAACCAGCGAGAATCCGTCACCATTTGGGATGCCGAAACGGGCAAGGCGCTCGGACCGGTCTTGAGCTGGCAATGCCGGCGCACGGCGCCGGACTGCGAGCGTCTCATCGCCGATGGACATTTCAAGCGCGTCGAGGCGCTGACCGGCCTCCCCCTTGATCCTATGTTTCCCGGCCCGAAATTCCGATGGCTTCTCGATCGGGTGGCGCATAGGAAAAAGGTCCGCATCGGCACGATTGACAGCTGGCTTATTCATTGTCTTACCGGTGGCCGCAAGCATGTCTGCGACGCCTCGAACGCCGCGCGAAGCCAGTTGTTCGACCTTGAGGCCCAAGCCTGGAGCGAAGAACTGGGCGCGATTTTCGGGGTCGATATCCGGCTCCTTCCGGACGTGCTCGACAGCTCCTCGGACTTCGGAACCACACGTGACCTTCCCGGCCTTCCGGACGGCACGCCGATCAGATCGGCCGTCGGGGACAGTCATGCGGCTTTGTTTGGCCACGGAGCCTTCAAGCCAGGCGATGGCAAGGCGACCTTCGGAACGGGGTCTTCGGTCATGACCACCCTTCCGCGCTTCATTGCGCCGCGCAACGGCATCACCACGACCGTCGCCTGGCGCATCGCCGGACAACCGACCTTCGCATTCGAAGGCAATATCCTCGTATGCGCTGCGAGCCTGCCATGGATGGCCGGCATCCTGGGTCTTCCGGACGTTGGCTCCCTTGTAGACCTAGCGGCAACCGCCGAGCCCGATGGCCCGGGCTTCGTGCCCGCTTTCGTAGGTTTGGGCGCACCTTACTGGAATTCCGACGCCCGCGCCCTTTTCTCGCAGATCAACTTCAGCACAACTCGCGCGCAGATGGCGCGCTCGGTTACCGACTCGGTCGCTTTCCAGGTTCATGACGTGATTGCGGCGATGCGGGCACAGAGCGGTGGTGATCTCGGCACGCTTTATGTCGACGGCGGCCCTAGCCAGAACCGCTTTCTCATGCAGTGCGTGTCAAACCTGGTGAAGCACGCTGTCATCCAGTGCGAGGCACCGGAAGCATCGGCGCTCGGAGCGGCTTATCTTGCAGGCCTTTCGATCGGCCTGTGGCCGGATCTCGATGCCATCGCGGCGCTTCCGAGAAACAATACGATCATCGAGCCGGAGAGCATCGACGGTCCAGCCCTTCTGAACAGGTGGAATGATGCGCTGGCCCGCTCGACGTTGCGCACAACTCCGGTTAAAGGTGAATAAAAATTCACCCCGGGATCAACGATGGCTCGCCTTAACGAACTCCGCCTCATCTCAAGAGTTGCCCAGATGTACCACATAGAGGGCAAGCGGCAGGCGGACATCGCGCAGCACCTTCGCCTGTCGCAGGCAACCGTGTCGCGAATGCTGAAGCGGGCCGAGGCGGAGGACATCGTGCGCACGAGCGTGATCCCGCCCGTGGGCACCTATAGCGAACTCGAAGGAGCCTTGCGCGCGAAGTACGGTCTTCCGGAAGCCATCGTCGTCGAATGCACCGAGGACCGCGACGGCGCCATCATGGCGCGGATCGGCGAAGCTGCTGCTCATCTTCTGGAAGTGACACTTGCACCCGGCGAGATCATCGGCGTCTCCAGCTGGAGCCAAACCATTTTCAAGATGGTGGAAAACATCCATCCCCAGAAGAGCGCCCAGGCCAAATATGTCGTCCAGACGCTTGGCGGGATGGGCGACCCGTCGGTCCAGACGCATGCCACCCAGCTGACCACTCGCCTTGCACGGCTGACCGGCGCCGAGCCGAAGCTTCTTCCGGTACAAGGTGTTACGACCTCACGCGAGGCCAAGCTTTTGATGCAAGCAGATCCGTTCGTACGGGAGACCATGGATCTTTTCGGCAGCATCACCCTCGCCATCGTCGGTATCGGCGCCGTCGAGCCATCGGAACTGCTGGCAAGATCCGGCAATATCTTCTCGTCGCGAGAGCTCGCCGATCTTGCCGAGGCAGGGGCAGTCGGCGATATATCGCTGCGGTTCTTCAACAAGGACGGCAAACCTGTCAAAACGCCGCTCGACGAGCGCGTGATCGGCTTCCCGCTAGAAGATCTCGAACGGGTCGATCGGGTCATCGCGCTTGCCGGCGGAGCGAAGAAGACCGCAGCAATCGCCGGCGCCCTAAGGATCGGAGTTATCGATACGCTGATAACGGACAAATTCAGCGCCGAGCGCCTGATCGAACTCTAGGCAACGACCGACAGATTGGGCTATCTCATTCTACTGATCCCATGCTGGGAGGCCCCCGCGTGCCGATCCCGAGGAGAAGCGAGGGCCTGCGAGCGACGTCAAACTACCGAGAAGCCGAAAGCTCAAAAGCGCTTGACTTCAACACGCCGAATAGAGAAGAGCCACAATTCTCGCGTTGCAAAAATTGTCACGACGCATGCCGCATCGACGACGCGTTCGACCACCTGGTCATACCTTTGCAACCAACAAAGCCGCTCCTGTTTCCACATCGAACAAATGCATCTGGTTCATGTTGAACGACAGCGGCATCGTCGTCTGTGGTTTAGGTTTGCTCTCCGGGTCGATGCAGGCGCATAGATTGGCATCGCCGATGGAAAAATAAACCATAGTTTCCGGACCAAGGGGTTCGACCAGATTAATCCTAGCCTCAACGTCTGCCAAACCTGGGCGCTGCTGACGATCGCAGATTGATTCCGGCCTTATGCCGAACACAACCGACTTCCCGGCATGGCGGGCGCACTCGTTGACGCGCGCGTCTGGAACGGCCAGCGAAGTACCATCTTCCAGAACGACCACAAGTCCGCGGCCCCTCGACGCCAATAGCGCCGGAAGGAAGTTCATCGCTGGCGAACCGATAAAACCAGCAACAAATTGGCTAACCGGACGATGATAGAGTTCCTGCGGAGGTCCCGCCTGCTCGATCAGGCCGCCATTCATCACGACGACACGATCAGCCATCGTCATTGCTTCCACCTGATCATGGGTGACATAGACCGTCGTCGTCGGCAGCAACTGATGCAAGCGTTTGATTTCCGTGCGCATCTGAACGCGCAATTTCGCATCGAGGTTGGAGAGCGGTTCGTCGAAGAGAAAGACCTTGGGATTGCGCACGATGGCGCGACCCATCGCGACGCGCTGGCGCTGTCCACCTGAAAGCTGGCCTGGCCGGCGGTCGAGGAGTTCGTGAATATGCAACGTCTCGGCCGCACGCTGGATGCGGGTGTCGATCTCGCCCTTGGCGAGCTTCTGCTGCTCAAGGCAAAAGGAGATGTTTTCCCTGACGGTCATATGCGGATAGAGCGCATAGTTCTGGAACACCATGGCGATATCGCGCTTGCCGGGACCAAGACGGTTCACGACCTGATCGCCGATGACGATATCGCCGGAGGTGATATGCTCCAGGCCTGCGATCATGCGCAGTGTCGTCGACTTGCCGCAGCCGGACGGACCGACGAAGACAACGAATTCATTGTCTTCGATTTCCAGGTTGATACCACGAACGGCTTCATAGATGCCGTATGATTTGACGAGGTTTTTCAGCTCCAGTCGTGCCATGATGCGCTCCTATATTTCCTGCAGCCAGATCGCCATCGCGCCGGCCTCGCGATTGGCCCAGAGATGATACGGGATTGCCCGGAAAGGCCTCGCCTTCAGCGCTGGTGGCAAGATCCGGTAAAGAGAATTGGCCCAATCCGCGGTATCGGCCTCGAGCGCCGTTCCCTCGAGGACGGCAGCACCACCGAGCAGTGCCGCGTCGTACCGGACACTGAGCTCCGCGGACGCTTGAAGACGAAGTCGTTGAGGCTCGCTTCCAATATCAGTCTCTTCAACGCAGTAGACGACTGGCCCGCGTCTAAGGGCGACACGACCGCCGTTCTCAGAGACCGCGGGATGGGCGTACAGGCGGTCGACCGGCATTGACAGGGCGATACGCACTTCATCACCATTGCGCCATTCCCGATCAAGTGCCGCATAGCCTTTGAAAGTGCAGGCGTCCAAGGCGATCACTTCGCTGTTGACTGACACCGAAGCCTCCCGGCACCAGGAAGGAATTCTCAAGCGCATGATGAAACTGGTCGGTTGGTCGATCGAAACCTGGAGCCTGATGTCGCCGTCCCATGGATAATTCGTATCCTGGCGCAGTCGCAGCAAGCGCTCGCCAAATGAAAGCTCCGCTACGTTCGCACCATAGAGATGAACGGCAAGCTCACCCGGCTTCGTGGAATAGAAATATTGTCCGAGCGAGGTGATGAAGCGGGCGATATTCGTTGGGCAGCACGGGCAATAATGCCATTTCCAGCGGCGGTGCTGCCCATGACTTTCAAGCACATTCTCATAGAAATAGTGCTCGCCGTCCCGCGCGATGCCCGAAAGAGCGCCATTGAAAAGAACCGTTTCAAGCTTGTCGGTGAACTTGCCGTCGAGATCGGTCTGGGCCATGCGATGGCTCCAGAAGCCAAGGGCGACCGCAGCGCAGGTCTCGGCATAGGCCGTTTCATTCGGCAAGTCGAATTCTCTGGTGAATCCCTCGTTCGAGGCAGACGGGCCGAGACCGCCGGTGACATAGAGCTGCCTTCCGGTCAAATTGTCGAAGAGCTTGTCGCAGGCGTCCTTCAGGCTCCGATCGTTATTCTCGTAGGCAAGGTCCGACATTGCCGAAAACAGATACATGGCGCGGACGGCGTGGCCGACGACCTGTTCCTGCTGACGCACGGGCATATGCGCCTGGCTATAGGCGTAGGTCTGGTAGACGTAGTCTTCCGGACGCTCACCGCGCTTGATCGCCTCCTCATCATAATAGGACGGCATCTGTCCTCTTTCATCAACGAAATAGCTGGCAAGCTTCAGATGTCGTGGGTCCTTAGTGACGCGATAGAGCTTGACGAGCGCAAGCTCGATCTCCTCATGTGCATCATAGCCACGCAGCTTGCCGGGCTCGCGTCCAAACGTATCGATAATATGATCGACAGCGCGGATCATCACGTCGAGGAAGCGGCGCTTGCCGGTTGCTTCGAAGTATGCGACGGCGCCTTCCAGAAGGTGACCCATTGAATACATCTCATGCAGGTCGCGCAGGTTCGTCCAACGCTTGTCCGGCTCCCGGCGGATGAACCAACTGTTCAGATAGCCGTCCGCCATCTGGCCCTGTTCGAGCTTTTCTACGATGGCGTCGATCTTGGTTTCCAGGTCAGGATTGGGATGCGCCCTCAAGGTATAGCTTGCGGCCTCGATCCATTTTCCAAAATCGGAATCGAAGAAGTGCTGCATAGACAGCCCGCTCGGCTGGATTGGCCTGGCGAGAGGGCCGGCTGGTTTGTCGAAGTCGAGGACTTCAAGGAAGCCCTCCTCTTTGAGCCGCTTGTGTTGGGTCGGAATGGTGACGTCGCGCACCGTTTCCGTCCAACCCTTCCAGAAGCCGCCATCGAAGGTGACGCGGGAATGGTCGACGGGCACAAAGCGCTCTGTTTCCGGCGCCGGATTGGATTGCTTGAGGGAGGACGAAGACATGGGAACTCCTTGGGCGGCAAGGCCGCCGTCATTTCACGGCGCCGGCGGTAAGGCCGCGCACGTAGTAGCGTTGCAAGAGTAGGAAGAGAACGATGCAGGGGACCATCGTGACGGCGATGCCGGCCTGAAGCGCGCCCCAGTCGATGATGCCGTAGATGCCGGAGGAGACGTTGACCAGCATGATCGGCAACGTGAACTTGTTCTGATCGGAGAGAAAGATCAGTGCTGCCAGGAATTCGTTCCACGAGTTCAGGAAAGCAAACATAGCAACGGTCGCAATACCGGGAAGTGCGATCGGCAGCATGATGCGCCGCAAAATGGTCCCTTGCGATGCTCCATCGATGCGCGCTGCTTCGATTAGTGCCTTGGGCACCGCATCGAAGGCATTCCGCATCATGAAGACTGAGAAGGGCAGCTGGAACGTAACGTAGATCAGCACCAGCCCGAAGAGGCTGTTCTGGAGGCGAGCCACTTTCAGAATGAGGAAAAGCGGCGTCAGAATCGATTGAAACGGGATCATCATCGTCGCCATGATCAGCGCGAAGAGCACCCCCTGCCCCGGAAAGCGAAATTTCGAGAAGCCGTAGCCCGCCGGAACGGAGACCGTGACCGTCAGCAGCACCGTGCCGGCGGCGATCAGGACCGAATTGCTGGCATACACGTACCAACCAGCGCCGACATGTTCGAGGCGGCGATAGTTCTCCAGCGAAAAGGCTTTCGAGAACAGCACAGTCGGATTGGCAAGGGCCTCGGCTGCCGGCTTGAACGAATTGGCAAAAGACCAGACGATCGGCATCACGAAGAAGAGCGCGAAGGCGACCGATAGCAGGATGAAGGCGGCGTAGCTCAGCCGCTCGACGGTAGGCTTGGGCTGCGGCGTGTAATTTAGACGGTCCATCAGCCCTCCTCCGGACGCTGTCGCAGAAAGACGAACTGAACCGTACTGATTGCGACGAGAACGATCAGCAGCGAAAGCGAGATCGCCGAACCATAGCCGAGGCGATAGGACGAGAAGGACGCAAGATAGATCGAAAAAACCGCGGAGATCGTGCTGTTGGACGGTCCTCCCTGTGTGATGATGAAGAACTGGTCGAAGGCAAGCATCGACGAGGTGACATTGAGCACGAGAGCGAGCACCACGGAGTTGCGCATCAATGGCAGGGTGATACGGCGAAAGCGGCTCAAGACGCTGGCCCCATCGATTTTCGCCGCCTCGATCACGTCTGTGGAGATGCTTTGCAGGCCGGTCAGCAAGATGATCATCGTAAAACCGGACGTCTTCCAGACCACCATCAGGATGATGACGGCAAGTGCCGGCCAGAAACTTTCGAGCGGTCGCGGCGCACTATCGACCAGACCGACGGCGCGTAGAACCTGAGCAAAGACGCCATTATCGGGATTGAGGAGCCACATCCACAAAGTCGATGCCGCGCCAAAGCCGATGACGACCGGCATGAAGTAGATCGTGCGGAAGAAACCGGCAATGCGAAGAGGGCGATCAACCAGGAGCGCCAACGGAAAGGCGACCAAAAAAATCGCTATAGTGACCAACAGCGTATAAAGCAACGTAAAGCCGAGGGAATGCCATAGCTGGGCATCACCCAGAAGCTCGGCATAATTGGCAAGCCCGATGAATTTCGCCCGACCAAGAAGTGGCCAGTTATAGAAACTCATCCATACCGTCATGATCAGCGGCACGAGGAAGAGTAAAACGATGAACAGGAAACCCGGCAGGATGAAGGCAAGGCCAAGCCAGCCTTTCGGCTCTGGCTCACCATGCATGACGGCAGGCTTCCTGCCGCGACGCAGCGACAGGCTCACGGCACCGCTCCTTTTTCTTGATCCGTCGAAAGGGTGTGGAGGCAAAGCGTCACGGGACGCCTTGCCGTTGGTCAACCAGGAGAGTTAGTTCGGATTGGTTCGCTCGAGGATGCGGGAAAAGTCCGCCTGGGCCTTGGCGATCGTGCCGTCGACATCCTCGCCAAAAATGGTTCCCTGGATCAGATTGAGGAACGGGCCGGTGCGGCTAACGAAAAGCTCATCGGACGAGAAAGTGTAGGGCGTGCGTGCCTTGGTCAGCACGTCATAGGCGACGAGGTTGCACTTGTCGAACTTGGCATAGGCCTCGTTCGCAAGGTCGGTTCTGGAAGGCATGCCCGATTCCTGGGTGATGTAGACTTGCTGCTCGGGCTGCATGTAAAAGTTGACGAAGTCGAGGGCGACTTTCTTCTTGTCACCGCTGATGCCTTTCATCAGCGCCAGTGCGTCGCCGCCAGCAAAGCTTGACGCGCCGCCCTTCGGTCCGGGAATAGGCGCGACGTTGAACTTGACGTCCGGATACTTGCTCGTCAGCAGATTGACGATGTAGGAGCCGGTCATGAGAATGCCGACCTTGCCGGATGCGAAGGCTTCCACCGCATTGTTGCCGTTGCCCGACCTCGACGTCGGGTGGATTGCACCAGCCTTTGCCATGTCGCGATAGGCAGCAATGGTGTCGCGCAGGGCGGGAGTATCGACCGTAGCCGTGCGACCGTCTTCGCTGAGGATGTCGGCTCCTGCCGCCCAAAGATGGGGCAGGAAGTCATAAATGAGCCAGCTGCCGGAATTTGCGACGAAGTAAAAACCGTAGGTGTCGTTGCCAAGCGCGGTAATCTTCTTTGCATCCGCGGCGATTTCTTCAAGCGAAGCAGGCGCCTTCTTCGCGTCAAGACCAGCCTTGGTGAATAGATCTGTGTTATAGGCGATGATCGAGGCGTCCGGCAGGGCCGGCACGCCATAGATCTTGCCGCCATAGGTCGCAAGGCGTACGTGCGAAGGGCTAAGGGCGGACGCATAGGGCAGGCTCTTGACGAAATCGGTGATATCCTCAAGGCTGTCCGCGGCAGCAAAGGTCGGAAGGTAGATCAAATCGAGCACGGCGCCATCCGGCGCCGCACTGCCAGCGATCGCGGCTCCAAGTTTCGGCACCATCTGTTCGGCGGTAATCTGCGTGACGTTCACCTTGTCGACATGGGTCGCATTATACTTGTCGGCCAATCCCTGAAGCACCGCACCCGAAGAGGTGCGCACCCACAGGGTGATGTCGGTCGCATTGGCTAGCGTCGCACTTGCCATCAATGCGATCGCAGAAATCGTCAACTTTAACTTGAACATGGAAGTTCCCCTTTTCCTTGTCGCCAACAGCCTGCAGATGGCGTGATCGAAACGTTAGTGGACATCCTTTTCGATGTCGACAGTCTGTATACAGGTTTTTGGAAGGAATCTGATAAAACCTTTTAACGTCACGATTATTTCTGCTAAAAGGTTTTATCTGCAGTTTTCAAAAGAACCGATTCGAGCCGAGAGAAAAATGCACCGACAGACTATTCGGGATGTTGCCAGGGCAGCGGGTGTCAGCATTTCGACCGCTTCAAATGCATTGAACGGCACCGGACGAACGAATGCGGAAACGGTAGAACGCGTTAAACGTGTGGCCGAGGAGATCGGGTTCAGGCCGAACGCGCTTGCGCGTGGGCTCTTGACCAAGCGCAGTCACGCCATTGGCATGCTGACGAACGATACCTATGGCAGGCTGACACTTCCGATGGCCGCAGGCGTTTCGGAAGTGCTTGTCGATCACGGTCTGTCCGTCTTTCTCTGCGCGACAAACAACGACCCGCGCCTTGCTCGATTGCATCTCGAAACGCTCCTGGACAGGCAGGTGGACGGCATCATCTTCACGGCAACCCGCCTTGACCTGAAACCGCCGCCAGAGCTTGCAAAGCTCTCGATACCCGTCGTCTATGCTTTTGCCGAGGGTCCAGAAAACAGTATCAGCTTCTTTCCCGACGATGCCCAAGGTGCTCGCCTTGCGGTCGAGCATCTACAGGCTTTGGGCCATTCGCGGATCGCGCACATAACCGGACCAGAGGATTACCTTGCGGTGCGCGTCCGCGCGAAGGCCTATCGCGACTGTGTCGGCCCTGGCGCCGTAGTCCTTTATGGAGACTGGTCAGAAGAATGGGGCCACGAAGCCATCGAGCAGATATTGTCGCGCGGCGGTGATTGGCCCGACGCCGTATTTTGCGGGAACGATGAAATTGCCCGTGGCGTAATCGACGCATTGCGTGACAAGAATCTCACCGTCCCGGGAGACATCGCGGTCGTCGGCTTCGATAACTGGGAAGTCATTTCTCGGCAAACCAGACCGCCACTGACCACGATCGATATGGAATTGAAGGAGATCGGGCACAGTGCCGGTCTCACCATCCTAAGTCTCACAAGAGGCGAAACCGTTCCCGCAGGAATTACGCGCCTGCCATGCCGACTGGTTGTGCGCCAATCCAGCGGTGGCCAAACTGGCTAAACTTGTGATCGGTCAAGCCAGCACCAGACCGTCAGTCTCAATCAGGTCGAGTCTGGCTGCCGAAACTGGCGCTCTTGAATGGATACGAACCGTCGGCTGCACTTTACTTCCTCTAACATATTGAAATCACGACACATTATGATGTCGCCACACGCCTCGGTGTGGTAATCAGATTTATGGAACTTAGCCGGCATGGCGAGCTCTTCGATCACACCGCCGATTAAACCTTCCTGAACCCTGTTGTGCCATGAGATAGCAGAACGGTAACCTGCCGTAGCTGTTAGCGAGACACCCCGCATGAGCCAGTTTCGTGACCCGGATCTCACAGATCGTGCCTATATTGGCGCAACTGCCTACCATACGATCAAGCGCTATTTTGCGCATGCTGAAGGACTGCCTGCAGGGTATGATTTCGAGGCCCGTTACCGCGCTTATCTTGGAGAAGCATTGGAAGCGCCAAATCGGAAAGCTTTTTCCCTCGCCACGATGCGTTTCTTCGCAAGTCTGCGCAATGGCCATACCTCCTTTTGGGACGAAGAACTGACGTATCAGACAGCGTCGATGCCGTTCCGTATAAGACGGGTCGAGGATCAGTGGACAGTCGTAAGAACAAGGCTCGTTGAGCTTCATCCCGGTGACGTCGTGACCGCCGTTGACGGCAAACCCGTCGACCAGTGGCTTGAGGACGTGCGTGAGCACATCGGTCAGTCGAGTCTGGCGGCACTGGATTGGATGACATGGCTCCGTCCTTTTCTGTTGCCCCAGCGTTTTACGATCGGCACGGATGACGGCAGGCAGGTGGCAATCGATTTGACCGAACCACCGACCGGCCCGGAACGCGGTCTTCTGCTCGCAACCGAAGTCGAAACCATCTACCGCTCAGACGGGGTGGTGGTGATTCGTATTCCGGGGTTTGACGATCCGAAATATGAGGAAGCTGCGGTTGGAGCCATTCGAGGTGTCGAGAATGCCGCTGCCGTCCTCCTTGATCTGCGCGACAACAACGGCGGCAGCTCACCCGGCAACCTGCTGTCCGCCATCATGACCAACCCTTATCGCGGCACAGTGGTTTCTACTCCGATGACGATTGCCAAGTCCGATGCTTCCAACTCGTTCAACGGCAGCATTCCGGCATTGCCGACAACGATGATGCGGAGTGGACCGGGCATCACGCTGCCCCTCCCGGACGCCCGGAAGGGAAAGATGGCGCTGCTCATCAATGGCGGCAGCGCTTCGGCTTGCGAGGATTTCGCCCTGCGCTTCAAGGATGGCAGTCGGGGCCTCGTGCTAGGCGAACCCAGCTTTGGATCAACAGGACAGCCCTACTTCGTGAGGTTTCCGGAATTCGGCATGTCATTCAGGGTATCGACCAAGCGAGAATATTTCCCCGATGGCCGACAGTTCGAAGGCATTGGTGTAACGCCGGCCGTGTCGATCCCCTTGACGCGGAACGAACTGAGGAAAGGTACCGACACCCAGCTCGAACTCGCGGCCGAGATGGTGTTGTGACGGTAACCAGCTGTCAGACGAAAATCTCTTACACAAATCCAATGACGGATGCGCCAAGCCGTTCTGCAGAGTCTTTTTAAGGAAGGTAATGTCCGAAGCACTGAAATTTACCGATCACAACGGGCAATTTCACCTGGCAAGAGCCCATGATGCCCGGCTAGCCGGTGGCGTGAGAACCACATGATTAATGGCCAGGCGAAGGCCGCGATAGACTGGTACGATGGCGTCCTCTGGATTTGGCGTGGGTTCCCCATGAAATAAACCTACGCGCAAGGCACTCGATCTAACTGATCCATGCTGGGCAACGTGGAGACGAAAACATAAAGTGGCTTGTGTCGGTTATAACACTGCTTGGCGCTACTAGCTTTGCCAACACGGCGCTAGCTCTGGACCGCTCGCAGGAAAAGACAAAGAGCCCTCACATTGCTGCAATTTGCCGTTCACGGACGTGACCGAAGTCGAATTCGTCGCGCCATATCGCCGCATATGGAGTTTACACGGCCCCCAACGTCACTTACGGGGATGCCAACCATCTGTATGAAGGGGAACCGGTGATGTTGATTACCCAAAGCGACTACAATCGGATTTACCGGGTCATCAACAGCCTGCTCGTCAACGAAAACGCCAATCCCGCCACGGCTTCGATGTATTTCAGCACCTTCGGAGCCTTCATTTTGGAACACCACTTCAAGATCAAGGCAAAGGCAAAAAGTGGGCTGGCCGCTTACAACCTCGACGGAAAACATATCCTGTTCGCAGACCAGCGCGACGATGGTTACGTCTCTGGCGCTGGCGAGAACTTCCATTGCTGGGTGGAGGCTGACGATTGGGCGATCGACTTCATGGCTCCTGCATTCTCAGAGAGCACGCTGGGTCTGGTGATACCGCCGAAGATGTTTCAGCGGCCGCTCTCGTCGATGCGCCTGTCCATCAATGATTTGAGCCAATCCGGCGACTTCTTCTATCGTTCCGAACCTGATGCAACGAGCCGACGTTTCGCAGATTGGCGCAAGAACCCAATGATTGGAGACCTTGCCAGCCTCGCCGCGAACTGGTTCCGGAAATCTCCCAGGAAGATGCAGGCATCGATCACGGTGCAGCGTCAGGACGGCAAATCCAGCGCCGTACCGCTTATCGGCAACTCCCTCGTTGGTGCCTGGTAATGGTCGCAGGAGCGCGTATGTCCACGATTGGAATATCCCCGCACTCCCCTTGAATTTGCTTGTGCACGGTGGCTGCACGATGCAGTGCCCCTCGCCTGCATGTTGCGGCAATAAGGGGCTGTTCCGGAGGCCATGGATCATGCGCTTGAATCAAGTGACGGTAACGATGGCTGACCTCGATGCAGGCTGTATGTGTACACTACGCCTGGCCAGAGTGACCAATATCTTCAGCCAGATGCAGCAACAGGTGAGATCTTCTAAAGTTGCCCCTCAGTGAAATTTCGGCGCAGCAATTTGGCGTCGAAGGCAAGCCTGCATGGCGCGAACAATCTCTTCGGCATGAGCAATGATTGCGCGGTGACGTGGATCATCGATCATGGCGAGATCCCCGCGCATCATGTGAAGTGTTCTATGGATACCGACGACCGTGCGAATGATGTCGGGATGAAAGTCCTCACCTGCTTCGCGGACGACCTCCGCAACGGCCGCCGTCAGACGATCAAGCAAGATCACGCGCTCCATGGCACTCAGCCGCGCAAAGTTCTGTGAGATGCTCCCGCCTGCCGACATCCGTCCGCCTCCGCCACGAAATTGACGTCCGACGCGCTGGCAGTCAATTCACAATATCGGCATTCTCGGCCTTGCCCTCAACTGCACTCGCTACGCAAATTCTACCTACATTTGCGCCAGGTTCGCTCAGCAAACCAAAGATCACAGTCGATCTGCGCAATTGATGGCCAATTTCCGAAATTTATCGTCCTTCGTTCAAAATCGAAGGCACTTATTTACCATTATAACAGTTTCATGACAGCACAGCGCGGCCGTCCAATTTACTGATACTCGCGCAATACTCGTTTGACGCATTGCATGACGCTTGGCGCGATTTTTCATTTCTGCTGGTCCTATGATGGCAACTTGCGGATCATTTTTTGAGCGACCAAAAATGTTTTGAGCTATTTCATCCCGCATCGGCGCAAAGCTCGCTGCTCTCTCGGCCATCGGCATCCTGATGGTCGCGATGATGCTTTCGATCGTACTCTACGGCGGTCAGATGATTGGTGACCGCTCGAACCTGCTCAAAAACCAGCTAGTTGTTTCCCGCAACATCGTCGACGCAAAAGCATCGCTGCGCGGAATGCAAATTGGCGTTCGCGATCTGAGACTGGCAGTGTCCCCGGAAGAGGTGGCCAAAGCCGTCGATTACCTTTCTGCACGCCATCACTCGGTGATCTCCTTTCTGGATGAGGCGAACAATGAGCTGAGGTTGCAGGCGGACCGGGATCGGGTACAAAACCTCAGAGCACTGAGCGAAAACTATTTCGCCATGGCAACCGATCTGGCCGATGTTTTGAAGACGACGCTGCAGAGTAAAGATAACTCGGCCGCTGGCCGGGCAAAATCTGCAGAGCTTCAGGCGAAGCTACTGATGATATCCGACCAAGCCGCAAAGCTGTTCGACGATGGGGTTAGCGCCGCGAAGAAAGCGGCAGATCAGGCGGACCAGGATATGAATTCGTCCGCAAATCTGGTCCTGCTGCTCAACCTTGGCATCGGCCTCCTGGCGATTATGACATTGATCGTCTCGGCCATCTATGGTTCCAAAGCGATTGCCCGTCCGATCATCGGTTTGACCAACGGCATGGATGAACTTGCACACGGAAATCTGGATACCTCCGTTCCTTACGTCAGTCGCCACGACGAAATCGGCGCGATGGCACGTGCCGTAGAGGTCTTCAAGCAAAATGGCATCAAAGTTCGCGATCTAAACGCCCAGGAAGCCGCCTTGCAGGCCAAAAGCGCGGATCTGCAGACGAATATAGCTACCGTCGTTTCCGCCGCGGTTGCCGGAAATTTCACGCAGCGCATCACGAAGGCTTACGACAATCCGGATCTCGATCGCTTCGCGGCCAGCGTCAACGAATTGGTGGCTTCCGTCGACAGTAGCATTGCCGAAACCCGCCGTGTTGTTGCTGCCCTTGCCAACGGTGATCTCACCGAAGCAATGCAGGGAGAGTTTCAGGGAGCCTTTGGCGAGTTAAAGGACAACGTCAACGCGACGATGGCCAACTTGAGCTCCATCCTGGGCGAAGTATCTGCCGCGGTCGATATCATCAACAGCAATGCTGGCGAAATGAGAATCGCCTCCGGCAGCCTATCGAAACGCACCGAACAACAGGCAGCCTCGCTCGAAGAGACGTCCTCAGCCCTTGAAGAAATCACTGTAGCAGTGAAGAACTCCACGGCACGGGCGCTTGAAGCCAGCCATATGGTCGATGAAGCGCGCAAAAGTACCGAACAGTCAAGTTCGGTGGTAAGGGAAGCCGTCGCGGCCATGGGCAGGATCGAGCAAGCTTCCGGTGAGATCGGTCAAATCATCAATGTGATCGATGAAATCGCCTTCCAGACAAATTTGCTCGCGCTGAATGCCGGCGTTGAAGCCGCCCGCGCCGGCGATGCCGGCAAGGGTTTTGCCGTCGTCGCCCAAGAGGTGCGCGAGTTGGCGCAGCGATCGGCAAATGCTGCCAAGGATATCAAGGCGCTGATCAATCGCTCCAGCGACGAGGTTAGTGCCGGCGTGAAGCTGGTCACGGCGACGGGGTCTGCCCTGGCGGCCATCGAAAGTCACGTCGTCAAGGTGAACGAACATGTGCACTCCATCTCAACGGCGGCAAGGGAACAGTCAACCGGTCTTTCGGAAGTCAGCACCGCCGTGAACCAAATGGACCAGGCGACACAGCAGAACGCTGCCATGGTGGAGGAATCGACCGCGGCGACAAGCGGTCTGGCCGATCAGGTGACGACGCTTCGCGAATTGATCGCCCGGTTCAAGCTGGCACCGGTGGCAGCGCCGCGTCTGGTTGCCACGACCACAAAGCCTGTTGCATCGCCGGCACGAGCGCTCGGTCGCAAGCTTGCCGATACATTCGCCACCAACGGATCGGCCGCACGCAACGCGGACTGGGAAGAGTTTTGATGCGCGACCGATTGCCCTATTCAAGTCTCGCTAGTCCAATCTCCGGCCGGCTTCTCCGCCAGGTACATGGCAGCGAGCTTCGAAACTTAATGCTTCCAAGGTCATCACGAATATCGGGGAGACGCTTCCCGGCTAAGACCGGTGGGCGGCCAACTTGCGCAGCGATTATTTCCTCTGCGGCTTGAAATTGATGAGCAGCGATTTGAGTTCGATTTCGCGCACGCGTCGTGCCGCTTCGTCGGGGCTAACCCAGTCGAGCCGACGCTGGCCTTGCTCCTTGAATTCGGTCCTGATTTCTTTCGCTTCGACCTGGAACATGTCGACAACACATGGCACGACCTTACCGTCAGCAAGCTCTTTGAGGTAGGTGTACCGGCCAACTGGTGTTTTCCGCACCTTACCGCGGACACCAGCCTCCTCCCAGGCTTCGATAGCGGCCGCCTCGTGGGGCTCCTTGCCTTTCATTGGCCAGCCCTTTGGCACAATCCAGCGGCCGCTCTCGCGCGAAGTAATCACTAATATCTCGATCTCGCCGTCACCATCTCTGTAGCGGAAGCAAAGTGCGCCAAACTGGTTGCGGAAGGCGCTTGAGAACAGCTTCTCGGGCGTCCTCGCAAGCTGCTGCAGCAGGTGCTTTGATTTAGCTGATGCAGGCTTTCCGCCTTCCTTTTTTGGCTTCATGCCATCCAGCTTGTCAGATTTTTACCTGCGCCTCAATTGCATCGCGTTGTTTTAAGCGTGGACGATCTCGTCGGCGTCCCGCTGAATTTCGATGCATTTCGCGATAAAGCGGGTGTAGGCAGCAGGAACAGAAAGCCCACGTAACGGCGTGGCTCACTTTTCAGAAAAAGACAGCAGTGATTTTATTGGAGAAGGTTTCTACACGAGTATTTTTGAAACTTGATGGCATATCCAGAAGTTTGCGACTAGCTTTGTGTTGTCGCATCAAACTCAGGCTTGTTGCGACGATTTTGAATATGGCTTGCTCGTTGGCGGGGATGTCGCGAGGTCCAAGGCGGATAAGACAAATCATGCTTGTCATCTTTGATTGTGATGGCGTCCTCATAGATTCAGAGGCCATTTTCTGCGCCGTCGATGCGGAAGCGCTGACCCGGCTGGGACATACCACCACCGCCTACGAGATATCGGAACGGTTTGCCGGTGTGCCGCACCAAACGGCTTGGACCCAGCTCAGCTCGGAGCTCAATCTGAAACTCCCGGAAAACTGGGTCGGAAATCTCCTGCTAGAATGCGAGCGACGCTTTCAAACCGAGTTGGCACCGATCCCTGGAGCGGCCAATGCCATCAGGGCAATTCTCGAGAGGGGCGAGCAGGCTTGTGTCGCCTCATCGACCGAACTTTCCAGTCTTCGCGTCAATCTCGACCGCGCCGGCCTTCTGACGCTCATCGAGCCGAATGTGTTTTCGGTCAGCCAGGTCAAGCGTGTGAAGCCGGCGCCCGATGTCTTCCTATATGCCGCGTCACAAATGGGCTTTGATCCAGGTGAGACAATCGTCATCGAGGATTCGGTCGCGGGGGTACTGGCTGCTAAGCGCGCTGGCATGAGAGTTTTCGGGTTCGCAGGCGGCGGCCACGCTTATGGTTCGCTCGCATCCCGCCTCTCGCAAGCAGGTGCTGCCTATGTCTGCAGCTCAATGGCCGAAGTGACGGATCGCCTCTCGTCCCAGTCGCTTGTGTAGGTTTTCCATTCCGGTGTCGCACAGATCCTTCCGTGGGGTGGATCGATAGAGCGCGCGCTTTTGCCGAGATTGATACTGACGCGATGCGGTGGCATGGTCGCAGGGCAAGCAAGCTCTTCCGCGACGCGGAACGGAGCAAGTTACCAGGGAGAGTAAAGGCATGGACGTCGATAAGGTTATTGCATTGGTTTCCGCCGCCGGGATCGAGCTGACGGACAGACGCCGAACCAGTTCAGATGATGGCTGGTCTCTCAGCTTCGCCAATGGCGCCGAGCTCACGATCGGTGACGACGGCAAGATCAATGCCTCTGGCAAAGGTTCGAACACTGTTCTCGATCTCCTTGGCCCGAGGGCAAGCGGCACCTAGAAATCAGGGACGCTGCGGCCGCGCACGACGCGTCCCTCTCACTTTTTCGGATCGTAGCCGTCGGTGAGCGTACGCAGGAACGCGACCACATCATCGATTTCGGCAGGAGCGAGTGCCGGGACCTCCCCTTGCTTGCGATCGAAGGGCGGATCCATATTGATGTTAGCCTTGGCTGTCCCCGGCAGATCGTCATACTTGTCTACGCTCCCATCAGGCGCCCGAGGATACCACCGCTCCGGATGCGTCTCCCGCTCGACATAAAAGCGTACGGCATCCTGTAAGGAATGAATGCTGCCATTGTGGAAAAAAGTCTTGCGCAGGGCGACATTGCGCAGCGTCGGCGTGCGGAAGAGCCCACAATAGTCCTCGCGCCCAATGAAATCGGTCCGCAAAGGACCGCATAGACCGAGATCGTGGAATGTCGGATCCTTGTTGGCGGGGATATCGCGATTGCGGGGCACACCAATGGCGATCAGACCATAGTCCGTGAATTGCGGCGGCGTGCCGTCATTCCCACGCTGGCTGACGTGGCACGAAGCGCAATTGCCCTTCTCAGGGGCATTGAACAATTCGAGGCCTCTTGCCTCTTGAGGCGTGAGCACGGCCTCGCCGGCCAACACCGCATCATATTTGCTCGAGTAGGGATAGAAGGTCCGATAGTCCTGCTGGAAAACTTCCAGAGCCTTGAGCGCCGTGCGAAAGGCAATCGCCGGGTCGGTGGCGGCATTTGGTCCGGCGATATCTGCGATCACTTTGCCGTAGCCCGCCTCAAGTACATGGCGGCCGACGTCAGCTTCGGATTTGTTGCCCATCTCGAAGTCGGAAAATAGTGGGATCTTCGCTTGCTCGCGGCCGCGGTCGACCCGACCGTCCCAGGTCAGACCGCCGGTCGGACCGTTGTCGATACTTTCATCCGCCTCATCCTCGGATTCGAAGAAGTGCTCGGTGAAGGGTGGGACGGCCTGCAGATATTTCAGCGAGGGAACCGCCCGCAAGCCTGGGTTATGAAGGTCGCCACCACCGAGCTGGACCGATCGATCGTTAGTCGGCCCAAAGCCGTGCTCTGGATCGTGGCAGGAGGAACAAGCCATCTTGCCCGACGCCGACAGCGAAGTATCGAAGAAGAGGACTTTTCCAAGTGTCGCCAAGGCCCGTGTCTGTCGTCGTACCTCGTCGCGCGATAATGCTTGGCCCGTGGCGGACGGCGTTACCTGCAACAGCATTGCGGCGACAACACCGATTGCGAACCATTGTCCTCTAAGCGGCTTCAATTGCATCGCTATGATCGCTGCTCCCTGTTGCGGTCCGCACATCATCCCGCGGCAATGGTTAGCGGGGTTTTAGAATCGTTTCAATTAGCGCTTGCCTTGGTCACTTGCCGGAATATGTTGCCTCAGAGAGGTGGAGGCGCATCCACTGAACCCCCGGGGAGGACAATCCAAAATGAAGTCGATCACTGCTACCGCCATCTGTGCGTTAAGCCTTTCCGTGGCCGCCTTTGGCTCGGCCGGCGCCGGAAGTTCCGGCGCAAATACCGGGTCAAGCGGGAAGATCGCCGATGACCTGAAGCTCATCGACACGGTCGTCGTGATCTATGCGGAAAACCGCAGTTTCGACAATCTCTACGGCAATTTCCCGGGCGCAAACGGGGTCTCGAAGGCGCCGACGGCCGCCCTCATCCAGCGCGACCGCGACGGCAAACCACTGAAAGAATTGCCGCCGATCTGGGACGGCCTCACCGCCAAGGGAGTAACGCCACCCGTAACGCAGGCTGAGACCGAGCATCTTCCCAATCGGCCATTCCATGTCGACGACCCCAGGGGTTTCAAGCTTGGGCTTGACACGATTACGCACGATCTCTGGCACCGATACTATCAGAACCAGATGCAGATCGACGGCGGCCGCAATGACATGTTTGTCGCCTACGCGGATTCAGGTGCGCTGCCAATGGGTCTATGGGATGGCTCAAAAATGCCGATGTGGAAGCTGGCTCAAAAATACGTGCTGGCCGACAACTTCTTCATGGGCGCGTTCGGCGGCTCCTTCTTCAACCATCAATGGCTGATCTGCGCCTGTGCACCATATTATCCGAATGCCGACACCAGTGCCGCCAAACCCTCCATTGCGGTCGTCGAGGCGGATGGCGTGACACTGAAGGCCGCACCCAACTCGCCGAAGTCTGCAATCGATGGCATTCCGAAATTTGTCAGCGATGGCAATCTCACGCCCGATTTCTATGCCGTCAACACCATGCAGCCCCCTTATCAGCCAAGCGGCAATGGTCCCGCGGCAGATGGCGACAAGGCTCTTGCCGATCCGAGCAAGCCAACGACCTTGCCGCCACAGACAGAGCCCACCATCGGCGACTTGCTTAGCCTTAAGCACGTAACCTGGGCTTGGTATGGAGGCGCCTGGCAGGATGTGCTCGACAACGGAAACAAGCAGCCGGCACCGAATTTCCAGTATCATCATCAGCCGTTCAACTATTATGCAAGTTTCGCCCCCGGCACGGCGGCCAGGACTGAACACCTGAGGGATGGCGGCCTAGCGGGTGCCGAGTTCATCAAGGCAATCGACGCCGGCACGCTGCCTCAGGTCTCTTTCTACAAACCACAGGGCAACCTCAATGAGCATTCCGGCTATGCCAGCATTGAAGCCGGCGACGCCCATATTGTCGATGTGATCGCGCATCTGGAAAAGAGCCCGCAGTGGCCACATATGCTCGTCGTTGTCACCTATGACGAAAACGGCGGCCTTTGGGATCATGTCGCACCGCCCAAGGGCGATCGTTGGGGGCCTGGTTCCCGCATTCCCGCCATCATCGTCTCGCCCTATGCACGGCATGGCTATGTCGATCACACACCAATGGACACGACCTCGATCCTGCGTTTCATCACGCGCCGTTTCGAGCTGCCGACGCTGCATGGCATCACCGTTCGAGACACAGCCGTTGCTGCCTATAAGGAAAAGCCGCTGGGCGACCTGACCAGCGCACTCGTTCTTAAGGACAAGTAGGGGCCTTGCATCTGCACGATGTGCAACGCTGCGACGGGCCTGGCGGTCGAACAACTGCTACGCCCGGGACTTGGCGAGCGGTCCGCATTGGCTTGCGAGAACCAGCGTCTTGAGTGAACCACAGCTGTGGGGCGAGGATGAAAGATGAAGGCGATAGCACTCGGCATCAGCTTTGCGCTCAAACTTTGCATACTCGCTTCGCTCGTCGCATTGGCCGCACACCTTGCCGTACCCATCCCGGCACAAGTGCTCTTGGGACTGGCGTTTTGTGCAGCAACTGCCGCAGCGTGGGTTACATTCCTTTCCCCGAAACGGAGATACGAAATTGGCGCAGCTGGAAGGCTCGTTCTCGAAGCCGGCATTTTCGTGGGGACGGCTTTGATTTTGAACTACCTCGGTTCGTCAACGATGGTGATCGCGCTAGTCTCCGTCGCGGCTGCCAATCGGATTGCCGTTGCGCCGACTCCATGATCGACGGCGAACAGCGCCCCACTGGCGTTATTGGCATAGAGCAGGCTTTCATCTTGCCGAGATTCAGTGACCCTCACATGCAATGAATAGCGTCGCTCTTGAAGGGAGTCGAACTTGCGGCCCTCGCAGAAAAATGCATTCGCGCATTGCTCGGAGATTGCGCACGTGATCGATAATGCTGTTAAATATCCCATTGTATACCGATGTAGCTTGGGTTTTCTAAAGCGATTGTGTTGTGTAGGCATCAGAGCCCATTAGTAATAGTCGACAATCTTAGGGGTCAGCTCGCTAGAGCCTGTAAAGGCGGTTGTCGGTAAGTAACGGTCTTTGGAGCTTCCGCCTTTGTCACCCTATGTTGCGATAATCAGAACGCTCCACGCTTGGAAAAATGCGGGGCCATAATTGCTACAGACGTTAGTCTCCGGCGATAGAAACCGTCACTTGAATGTCCAAGCCAGCATTAACAACGGCCGCTAACTCGGAATTCGGCAATCTCAATGTGTATCCAGCGTCGGCCTGCCGCTGGCTTATAAAAAGCAATACATCCGCGTATGCGCTGTCTATTCCGGGCACTGACAAGATTCTGAGAAAATTCTTGCCAAGTGTCTCAGTCAACTTTGCCAGTATATGGTCTAAGTCTACTTCCTTTAGTGGAACGGTCAGCGTCCACATGCCCGTTTTTGCTTTCACAGAGCTTCCACTACTAAGCAGTCTTTCGTCACCGGATTTCCACTGCTCATCTGGCTCGACACCGAGAAAATCAGTGATCCGTTCCGGTTCCAAGTTATCGCCATGTATATATACTGCAACAGTTCCGGCTTTTTCTGTGTTAGTCATCCAGGTTTCCAATCACTTCGCCTTCTGGATTCGCAATGTCTCCTGTTCCAGGGTCGACGCCGTAGTCGTCTCTTGCCTTTCCTTTATCCTTCTGTTTGGCACGATGAGCCTTGTCTTTAGCCTCTCTCGTGGGAACTCCGTTTCGACGCCCCCATTCGGCCGCTCCCGTGTCCAAGGGCCAATAACCTCGCGGAGGCGCCATTGCACTATCGCTGCCCAACAAATCACCGAGTGGATCCTGGGACGATAAGTCATCGGGGAGGGGGCACATGCCAAGTGATGGCTGCGGAGCCTGATGCCGTAGCAGCCACGGCAAGATCGATATTTGTCCATCACGGTCAGCGTAAACAACTGGAGCATTCTTCGCATAGGAATACAAATTAAATGTATGACTAGTTCCCTCACCAAGAGGATCTCTGGAAATCCAGCGCCCCACATTAGCATTATAAGCTCTGAACCACGTCAGGCCAAGGCCGCTCTCGGAGTGGGAGAACATTCCTGCGAAGCCATAGTCAGTGAGCGCCGGACCTGTTTGTACCGTTACGCCCCAAGGATCATAATCGTAAGCGGGAGCGTTGGTGGCGCTTTGGAATACGCGCCGAACGGAGCCGATATGATCTATTCCGTAGAAAAGTAAGGGATCATTCGTCCCAATCTTGAATTCACCCTCGGTGAAGTAGCCTTGTTTTGGTGCGTAGGCAGCATCGCGGGCTTGGCATAGCCTATTCCCGCACCAGACGTACTTGAAGGTAACTGTATTGCCGCCGCCTGCAGGAATCTCATCAATTTCAATGCGACGACCAATCCCATCATACACGAATCTCGTCTGCTTTCCCGCCTGCGATACATAGGTGGTACCAACCAGCCGATTTTCGCCGTCCCAGGCATAGGTTCGTTCGCCATCAGACAGCAAATTCCCGTTGGCATCATAGCTGTAGCCCTGACCGGAAACCTTCGTGGTCTCGTTGAGATTGTTGAATGCGACTGTCTGCGCTGCGGGGTTCGGTTCGGCGATGCTTGCGTCGCTGTCCTGCGTAATGCCGGTGATGAAATTCTCCGGCGAGGTTTGAAAGGTGAAATTCGTATACTGCCCACTCGTCAAGCCGGTGTTGGCGACAGCCTGTAAGAGGATCGGCGTTTGCTGCCCGGAGCAGACGTTGCTCATAGCGCACTTTCTCGGAAACATCCTGAACGATGCCGAACAGGCGTCTTGGCTCGCCTTGCAGGCGTTCGATATCGCTCACAACGCGAATCCATCGTTCGTCGCCTTCCGGCGTGATGATGCGGTATTCTTTGTCAACTCCGGTGCCTGTTCCGTTCAGGACGTCGCGGATTCTGCGCCTGACGCTGTCACGTTCTTCGGGAGCATAGCAGCCGATCACCTCCTCCGAAGTCATACGTTTGCCGATCGGCAATCCCACGGTGCGGTATATCTGATCCGACCAGACGATCGCACCGGTGCTAAGGTCCATCTCGAAACCACCGATCTTGGCAGAGCGCTCGGTTTGTTCGAACCGCGCCTGCTTCAACTCCAGTTCACGTTGCTGCTCCTTCAGCAGGCTTTGCTGACGATGCTCCCGGACAAGGCCCATGATGACGCTCGCCAGACTATGGAGCTGTTCGAGATCCCGATCGCTGAAGCGGCGGATCTTGGTGTCGAGGACACAAAAGCCGCCGTAACACGTCTCCCCTTCCGAAAGCGGAACCCCCGCATAGAACTGGACGGAACAGTCTCTGACGAAAATGTTTCCGCAAAAACGGGAGTCTGCGCTGACATCTTCAACGACGAGCGGAGAGCCTGTTTCCACGACGTAACCGCAAAAGGAACGCTCGCGCGGCGCCTCCGCCAAAGGAAAGCCTTGCCGAGCCTTGAACCATTGCCGGTGCTCATCGACAAACGAAATCAACGCCATCGGCATATCGAACATACTGCAGGCAAGACTTACGATGGCGTCGAATTCCGCCGTCGGCGGCGTATCAAGAATGCTTGCTTCGTAAAGAAGGTTCAGCCTCTCGTCTTCTGTCAATGACATGCGACCTTACTCCTCGCAGTAGCGACTGAGTGGGACCCTTCATGGATCGTGGAAGCGGACGAACTTGCCGCTGAGGGGGTGTAAAATTACGTCACCTCATGGATGAGGCGCGCGGGGTGGGAAGCGCCATTGCTCGTCCCACTTGCCGCAGTGCTGAAGTCTGGGCTGTGCCGACACTGAACTGCGCAATCAGGGCACGCAGCCGGCCTGCTTCTCCAGCAAGCGCATTGGACGCCGCATTCGATTGCTCGACCATGGCAGCATTCTGCTGGGTCGTCTGGTCCATGGAATTCACGGCGGAGTTTACCTCGGCCAAGCCGGTCGCCTGTTCCTTGGCGGAGGCAGCAATCGCCTCCATATGATTGTTGATCTCGATGATGAAGTCTCCGATGGTTTTCAACGCCTGGCCGGCATCGCGTACGAGCTTAACGCCGCTTTCGACTTCGGAGGTGGACGTTTGGATGAGGCCCTTGATCTCCTTGGCCGCCTGCGCTGAGCGTTGCGCCAACTCCCTCACCTCCTGCGCGACGACCGCAAAACCCTTTCCAGCTTCCCCGGCGCGCGCAGCTTCCACGCCGGCATTCAGTGCCAGCAGATTGGTCTGGAAGGCAATCTCGTCGATCACGCCGATGATGTTGGAGATCTGCTGCGAGCTGTCCTCGATTTTTCGCATCGCCTCTTCCGCATGTGAAACCACTTCGGCGGACTCTACCGCGGATTGATTAGCCCGGCTTGCGACACCACGCGCCTCTTCGGTCCGCTTCGTCGAGCTGTTGACGTTGGCGGTAATTTCGTCGAGAGCGGCTGCCGTTTCCTCGAGGGACGCCGCCTGTTGCTCTGTCCGCTTCGACAGATCGTTCGCACCTGCGGCAATCTCGCGAGTGCCGGAATCGATCCGTACAGTCGTCTCGGCCACGGAACTGAGAGCCATGCCGAGCTTGTCGACAGCGTCGTTGAAATTCTTCCTAAGGCTTTCGAAGTCGGCTGCGAACGGCTGCTCCAGGCGAAAATCGAGCCTGCCCTCGGCGAGCTGGTTGAGGGACGAGCCGATTTCCGTAACGGCAAAAACCCTGTCCGTGACGTCGGTGGCGTATTTCACCACTTTGGCGACTTTTCCGTGCTCGTCGAGGATGGGGTTGTATGAGGCGTTCAGCACGACTTTCTTGCCGTTTCGACCGACGCGCGTAAATTCACGCGCCTGGAATCGGCCGCTTTTAAGCTCGCTCCAGAACTCAGCATAGTCGGAACTGGCGGCGTAAGCAGAGTCGACAAACATGCTGTGATGCTTGCCACGGATCTCGTCTAGCGTGTAGCCCATCGTCTTGCAGAAGTTCTCGTTGGCTGTAACGATCTCTCCCTCCAGGGTGAACTCGATGATGGCCTGCACACGGCTGATCGCAGCCATCTGGTTTTGATAATCCAGGTTGAGAAGGCGCTCCTTTGCATCAGCCCATTCCACCACAAACGCCTTCGTCTTTCCGCCTTCTATGATGGGCGTGACGTGCAGATCGAAGCTATGGCTGCCCACGCGGATGGTTGCGCTGTGGGGCTTCGTCAACCGCGCGAGCATGTCGCGCTGGTGCGACGGATTCTTGTGAAAAATATCGATATTGCTTCCGATCAAGGTATCGACGGCAAAGCGCGGGAGTTCCTTCTTGAGGTCGTGTTCGGCGGCCGTCAGCAGCTTGCGGACAGCGTCGTTCATATAAATAATGTTCAACTTGCTGTCGGCAATCATGACGTTTGCCTTGAGGCTGGCCAATGCTGCAAGTTGAGCCTTAGTATTACCACCGATCATTCCAATCATTTCACTCCTTTCGAAGCCGTTGCTTCAAGTTGAAATCTTGAGCGATCGACAGTTCAGCTGAACTCCACTCTCACGCATGCGGAAATATTTGCACTCTCCTATTAATGGCGCCTTAATGTTAACAGAGCTGTTGGCCGTGCCGGCGATCGATATCGATGGCGCCATCGCGGGCGCCGGTCAGATCCTTCCCGTTCAAGACGCCACGACGGCCCAGGTAAGCGATTGGCCGGCACAAGGAACAACGAAGAACTGAGACTTCAGTGCGACCCTCTTCTATCATCACGAACAAACAAAACATTCGTCGATGGTGAACAGCACGAGTTGAGGCGCTCCGCGTCTCCCTATCCATTCTCCGAGCAGGATTTGCCGACACCAGTTCCAGGCATCTTAAGCAGTTGTTATTCATAATGTTCTACGGCTGGCGAAGTAAACTCTTGCCCCGAAGGACATATGAAATGTCACTACAAATAAAGCCTACCCGCCTTTCTCCGGTATACAAGAACTCGATTGCCGCGATCACGCTGTTCTCCGCTATCGCAACGCTGCCCGTAGCCACCCATGCTCAGGACATGTCCATCATAAACGGCCAGAATGTTGGCGCGGTCGGTGGCGCTGTCGCCGGCGGGCTGGTCGGTCGCAAAGTCAGCGGCAAAAAGCACAAAACACTGGGCACGGTCGCCGGCGCACTCGGCGGAGCCGTCGTTGGTGGCGTGGCCGGTCGTATGATTGACGGCAACAACAACCGCGCTGCCGCACAGGCACCGCAGTATCAGCCCACTCCGGTTGTCGACCCCCAGTCCACGGGAAGCATCGCAAACGGTGGCGGCAATTCCTTGATCAATGGCCAGAACGTCGGTGCAGTCGGTGGCGCCATCGTCGGTGGCATCGCTGGAAACAAACTTGGCGGCAAGAAGCATAAGACCCTCGGAACCGTCCTCGGTGTTGTCGGCGGAGCCGTTGCCGGGGGTGCGGTCGGCAATATGGTCGCACCGCAGCAATAAGTGCTTGCATTCTTCCTCGCAGCGCCGGACCTGATCTGGCGCTGCCGCTCCCCTGAACCAACGTCGCGCTCTTCTCCTACAAAGCCATCCTGCGCACTTCGCCGACATTCGCTCGAAACAGCGGCATGATAACCCCGAGCCCCACAGCCGCGTACTCGGCCCGATTGACCTGACATTTCCGGGCATTGACATAAAGCACCATCAATTGTCGGTCGCTGCTGAAGCTCCATCCCAACTTCAGTTTCCCTGGGGAGGCTCGTTAACCGGAACAATCCTGCCGGCTTTCCACATGTAAGATGAGAAGCTCGGTGGTATCTTGTTTCCCGTCGCCTTATCGATCTCCCGCCGGGATAGCTGCGCTCGGCCCTCGACTATCTCGCGCCGGACGCTTTTGAAGCCAGCCTCTCGCAACAGCGGCAAGAGACATCAGACGCAATTCACGGCCGGGAGAACTGTTACCGATTGCTGTCTCACCAAAGGGGTGCAGTCCATCAGCATAGTTCTCAAGATCACATGTTTGGGTGACGGCCGTAGCCGCCAGCCTTAACCTGTCCGTCACGCCGCCCACGGTCGATTGATCGTCAGGAAGTGACGGACAACCGGCTTGTCGGGACCGACATGGTAGGCCAGCACCTTGCCCTGCAGATCGGCGTCGGCGTTGGAAACCCGCTTGTGCTGGCGAAGATGTTCAGCCCAGGATTCAACCATGAACCACTCCACGATCTTCTCTGGGTCGGCCGAGTCCTCGGTGACGCCCCATCCGTAGGCACCGTCCCGGCGGCGTTCCTTGGAAAGATCGTCGAGGGCATGCAGGAATGCGCTCCGGTGCTGCGTCTCGGTCTTGTACTCGATCAGTATCAGAACCGGGCCACGGTCATGGGCAACGGGTTCGGCGACAAGAGGCTCGGGCCAGTGGTTCGACGGCACCAGGTCGGCATCGCCGGCCGGAAGCTTCACGCGGTGCAGGATGAACCCGGCGATAAGCAGTCCGATAGCTCCGATGATCAAGGTGAACTGGATGCCGACAGCTTCGCCGACCGCACCCCACCCCAGACTTCCGGCAGTCATCGCTCCGTTGAAGACGGTCAGGTAAACGGCAAGCCCACGACCGCGCACCCAGTTGGGAAGGACGGACTGCGCGGTGCCGTTGAGCGTTGTCAGGGCGGTGATCCATGCACCACCGAGGAGGAGAAGGACGATGATCGCAACCCACTTCGGTGGAGCAAGAGCAAGGACTCCCATGACGGCGGCGGTGACAACCGCCGCGACGAGAAGCAGGCCATCGGAATTCAGGCGCTGGCGCAGCTTAGGCATCACCAAGGCTCCACCGATCGCGCCCGCACCGACTGCACCGAGCAGGATACCGTAGAAGCTGGCATCACCACCGAGCAGTTGGCGGGCAACGAGCGGGAGAAGAGCCCATACGGCGCTGGCGAAGGCGAAGAAGATCGCGGCGCGCAGGAGGACGACGTGCAGTGGCGTGCTCGAGCGGGTGTAGCGAAGTCCGGCTCGAAACGCCCCAAAGAAGTTCTCCTGGAGCGCGTCGTTTCCATTCTTAGCCCGCGGCCACCAGACGAGAGCTGCGATCACCACGATGTAGCTGGCAACGTCGGCGCCGTAGGTGATCCCGGCTCCGAATGCTGCAAGAAGCAGGCCGCCCGCGGCAGGCCCGATGGAGCGGGCGATGTTGATGCCGAGCGAGTTCAGCGCCACCGCGCTCTTCACGTCCTCGCGCTTCACCAATTCCGGAACGATCGCCTGCCAGGTCGGCCCCATCAGCGCGGCTCCAATCCCGCCGAGGAACGTCAACCCGATCAGAGCGCTGACCGAGAGTATGCCCGTCTGCGAGAGAAGCATCAGCGAAATACTGACGGAGGCCAAGAGCACCTGGACGGCGATCAGGAACTTGCGGCGATCGAGGATGTCGGTGAGAACGCCTGCCGGAATGGCAAGCAGGAAAACCGGCAGGGTTCCGGCCGCCTGGACCATGGCGACCGCGGCCGGCGATGCCGAAAGATCCGTCATCAGCCAGGAGCTTGCGACGTCGCGCATGAAGCTTCCGGTATTGCCAAGGACCGTGGCGATCCAGAGGACCGCGAAGACAGGCTGGGCAAGGGGTGCAAAGGTTCCCTCCGATGTTTTTGCGACGCTCATCTGCCCGCCCCCCTTGGGAAGTCGAATGTGGCGACGAAGACGAATGCGCCGGCGAGACCGAGATGTTCGAAGAAGGCGTTGGTCGCCATCATGCGGTCGATGCCGGGCGCCATTTCCCAGAAGCGGAGCGCGATGAAGGTTGCAAGAAGCGTAAAGCCAGCGAGCGCCAGGGCACCTGCCCAACGCAGGAAGCCTGAGATCACCATGGACGAAGCGGCAAGTTCGAAGACGATGACGGCAACTGCGAAGAAGGTGGCGGGATGGAGACCGAAACGATCCATCTCGGCCAGGGCACCGTTGAAGTCGAAGATTTTGGTGAGCGGACCTTGGACGTAGGCTGCGCAAAGAGCCAGCAGTGACACCGTCCGGATGACCGGAGAGCCGACGGCGCGTGCCAGACTGCTCCGGACTGGGTTGGACATATGAGATTGAAAGGTCATTTCAGCTCCTGCATGTTCGCTGTCGAGGCCGCTTTTGATGGAGCGATATTGGCTGGTAACCGCCACGCCAACAATTGCAGCAATAGTTTCGATTTAATTGCGGATTTGGCAATGATGAGGTGACGCTCGGGCGGCGGTGTGGCCGCCCGGGCTGGAGGCTGGTCAGACTGCCCAGCACGAGCAGCCGAGCGCACCGAAGAAGCCCTTGAGGTCGGCGACCGGAAGCTTCGAGGTCCAGGCACCCGCGTGATCGTGGCCATGCACGCCGCAATCGGTGGCACATCCGCATGTGGAGATGGCGGTTCGGCGCAGCGAACGGGCACCCGCGCCTTCCGGTTCGCCCCAGGCCGCGTAGCCGCCGAAGCTGCGGACAGGAGACCAGTCCGGCATGGCGGGCGGGATGTCGTTCTCGTCGAGCGTCTTGAAGTCGCCTGCCCCATAGACGATCTTGCCGCCGACCATGGTCAGCTCCGAAACGAGGAAGGAGATCTCGTCCTCGGCGCAGGAGAAGAAGTCCTTGTCCGGCACCACGAGGTCGGCGAACTGGCCCTTCTCGATGCGGCCCTTCTTGCCTTCCTCGTTGGAGAACCAGGTGACCTTCTCGGTCCACATGCGCAGCGCCGTCTCGCGGTCGAGGCAGTTGGCGCGCGGGTAGAGCTGCATGCCGCCGACCGTCTTGCCAGTCACCATCCACGACAGCGAGACCCACGGATTGTAGGAAGCAACGCGGGTGGCGTCTGTGCCGGCCGAGACGTTGACGCCCTTGTCGAGCATGCGGGCGATCGGCGGCGTAGCCTCGGCCACGCCGTGACCGTACCGCTCCACG
>NZ_JAQJCI010000029.1:0-43497 GCF_030182495.1 Rhizobium aureum
CCCCAATGATGATTTCCACGATGGGGTCGGGGCCGGATACAACGCCCTGCGGATACTCTGTCTCCGCTGCTTGCCCAGGCTCATCACTGCCCAACAGTTCTCTGCGCCAGCGATACAGCTGAGACGGCAGTATCCCGATTTGCCGTGCGACCGCCGAGACGTTCACACCCGGCTGACAGGCTTGCTCGACCGCAGTCGCCTTGAACTCGTCAGACCAAAACCGCCGCAACTGTCGCGGCGCGCCGTCAAGACGATCGGGCACAGCCTCAATCATCCGCATCAATCCAAGGCTAGCCGCTGGCCCAGACATAGATCCTCACAGTCAGAGAAGTCGTATGTCCGAGATACCCTGCACAGCATCAGCACCGCCAGATGGGGTCTCCTTGCCGCTTACCAACAACTGGCTGCTCTTGTTTATGTAATTCGACCATGGATTTCTCGTGTCGACCGATTATATCGTAATCATACGGTGAAGACCGCGGCCATAGCATACGTAGTTCGAGTAATCGCGATCGTTTATCCGCGCATTTTCGCAGTTACGCTGCGGCGGTGATCTGACGCCGGAAGCTATGCCGCCAGTGGAGCACTGGCTTTTCGATGTAGTGGTAGGTCAGCACCGAAAGGGCGAGCGATCCAATGGGAACGATATAGGCGGGGTTAAGACTGTAACGGTCGCAAATAAAGATCAACAGGAAATGGTTTAAGAAGACGCCGTAACTAAGTTGTCCGAAATAATCATCGAGCCAGTTTCGCCCGAGCTTGGGAAGCAGAGTTATCGCGGTTAGGCCAATGATGCCGCCAAGCGAGACTTCGAAATTAAAACTCCTGGCGTTTACTTGTTGATGCGATATCGTAAAGGCAAATGCGGTGAAGAATATTATTCCGGCGATGAGGGGGAATCGCCATTTTTTGCGGGCCACAAAGGAACCAAGACTGAAAATGAAGAAGGTTCCCGGCAACAGGCGATAGCCAAAGACATCAGTATCCAGATAGCCATAGAAAGCCGCGGTGGCGACCGCCATCGACATCAAAACGATAGCCCATTTTGTCTTTTCGTTGGATTGGAAAAACAGAGGAAAAGACAGGTAGAAAGTCAATTCCAAGCCGAGACTCCAAGCAGCGGGAATCATCTGCCCGTGCTGCAGCCCAAACATGTAATACCCTAAGGGCAGCATCAGAAAATTCAACAGGACCGCCGGCCAATCCAGGTTCGAAAAGAAGTCACTTTTCAAACCTAGCAGCGGAATCAGAATGACACTCGCAGCAAGGTAAAACAAAAACTGTGGGAAAAGTCGGGCAGCACGATCAACGAAAAACGCCGGTACATCTGACAAAGTCGGATATGACTTCCGCATAAGCTGCGTCATCACGTAACCGCTGATAATGAAAAAGGATATCACCGCGACGACGCCAGGATTTTTGCCGCCGATCGACCCGAAGGCATGCGAATACAAAACGGCAAAAGCCAGAATTAATCGATATGTACCCATGCGGCCCCCCGATGTTCATCGGGCAAGCGATACCCCCTCCAAGATGCAAAACGCAAGCGGCGAATGAAGAGACACCCCAATCCTCAATGGGTTCAAGGAGTTTTTGCCATCCGCGTATACCATAGAATAGTGCCACAGCTGAGCAATGCGGGGGCAGCCTCGATGGAAATCAACACTGTCGCTATTCTCTAGGAGCGGATCATTCATCTGGTGTGAGGGTTGCCTTGTCTAGGGGCGAGAGAAGGTGCTCAATTACTTTCATATATCGAGGGAAATTAAACCGACTTGCATGTTCACGGTTCACAGCAGCGGCGGACATCCGCTCCTCCGCTCCGAGCGCCGTTATTCGACGCAATCCACGTGAAATCGAAGTGACATTATACGGGTCGACCAAGATTGATCCGGCAGGAGACACCTCGCTGGTGGCGCCGGTAATCGAGGTCATGATAGGAAGTCCCCAACTTGCAGCTTCCAAAATTGGCACCCCGAATCCCTCAAGGTAACTTGGGTAAACGAAAGCGTTTGCTGTCCGATAAAGTTCACGCAAGTCTTCGTCGGAAACAAAGCCCAAGATTTCGACACCCTCGACATTCTTTCCAACAGCTCGAATTTCGTCCGCACCGGCGCCGCTACCTCCCGCAACTGCCAGCTTATAACCCTCTCCCGCCAAACCGCTTGCTTCGAAGCCGCGGAACAAACCCTTTAAATTCTTCCGGCTTTCCAAACTACCAACAAATAGGAGCGTTTTGGAGACCGGTCGTTCATCCCCGAAATCTTGCGAATTAGCCCCAACGCCGTCGCGAAGATAAAGCGGTACAACAATCACCTTGTCGTAAGGAATACCAAAATTCGCCCACAAAGCTTGCGCTGTATTGTAACTTATTGACGCTACTCTTGCTCCAGAGCTAGCAACACGCTGTAAAGCAGCGCGATAAAGCTCGCACACCCGCGGATTATGCCACTCAGGATTGGTAACAGGAGTCAAATCAAGTATTAAAACAATATCATCGCTCCTCAATTCGTCAAATAATACATAAAGAGGATCAAAATAGAATATTTTACTTGTTCTTCTTGTCGTCATTTCCTCGTTTTTTTTGTCGGGGCGCCAAACGCTATTAATTAAGCCTTGATCACCGAGAATAGCATTCAAAACTTCGCCGCGCATCGTATTGAGCTTTTCCGAATCACTGATCGGATCCGTGAAATCGCTCGTCATATATCGAAAACCGCGAACCTTTCCGGTAAGAGCCTTTGCCGTGTCGAGCGCTATGTGAAAAATGGCCGTCCTGTTGATAGCCGTCGGTGTCATGTCTAAGATAATATCATGCATGGAGAGAACCACACGCGTTAACCGCCCCGCTTGAATTCGAACAACTTTTAATTGCAGCAAGGATTGTATTTCGCGCCGTGTTTGGAGAAAGCGTCTCCTGCATGAACTGTCTCAGCTTGCTTAACTCTGAATCCCGTTGCTCTTGTGAGAGCTTTTCCGTGCGTTGCATTAGGCGGGAGATTTCGCCAGGTACTGGAAGATGCCAAGATCCGCTCGCAGGCTGTATCGGGAGTTGATCTACGAGCTTCCCTATATATGGCTTTGACTGATATGCATTGGAATAGTTGTCTGGCAACAACTGGGCGCATGCGGTGTGGCGTGGCGCTATCGGGAGGCACCCCGCACGCACTGATTCCACAATGGTACCGCCAAAACCCTCGCCAAAGGTAGGCGAGACGGTCGCGATAGCCCCTCGATAAAGACTCTCCATTGTTTCTTCACTGAGCTGATCCAGAACTACATACACGTGTTCAAGACCGATCGCTCCGCGACTCGCGCCGCAAGCGATTTCACTGAAGCGCTGCAAGGCAGTCTCGGCACCGTGGTTCACATTGAGACTTGAAAACTTAATAATTAGAGCGTTGGGTCTCTCAACTTCGGCACAATATCGGCACCATTCACTTATCAGCACTGGCAGTCCCTTCCTTGGGGCATCCGATTGAACTGCAAAGAAATATCCTCCGTAGTCGTGCAATGCAGTGTCCAACCTGCGCCGTTGGCCGGTAAAAAGCGCCTGCTTCATCTCGACAAGTGAAGCAAGAGATTTTTGGTCGCTTAAGCCGGAATGATAACGGCGGTCTATATCGAGTGTTTCTCTTAGCTGTGATTGCGACCATGGGTGATAGATTGGCAAAGCGGGCGTAACGCTAGCTTTGTTATTATAAGCGCTCGCTAAATCAAGGCTACTGTGCGGCCAAGGGACTATGCTGACGGGAACGCGCAGCTCCAAGTTCTTCACTACTTCTCCCTGCCAGGGTGAAGGCACCAACAGATGGTCAAGCGAATTGATGCGCTCTATCCAATCAGACGTCGCCGGCAACGCGTCCGTCTCCCAGAACCACCAACCGAGATTGATATTGCCCGCATACCGAACAATATCATTGGGAAGGACGGCGTGTAACACAACGTTGCCGGGGTGACTCGACCCCAGACGCATGGCTGCTGACTCATTTACAATCCCACCACAAAATAGGCCGGTGGAGCGGTCAGGATGAAAATGACGGTCAACTCCTGCAATTGCTGTAAACTGATCAGCTATGCAATTAACGAGCGCCCGCGTGGCTCGCGACCAACCAGTTTCACTTTGTAAATCACCTCTGACAACCAGCAACATTCAAGAAATCCTAATATCGTTTGTACCTTGCTCGGAGGTACTTACACTTGCGTGACAGGAGGCAACTCGGCCGAACGACGTGCAGATTCCACATGCCGAATAGCCCTCATCAGCAAATGCAGCCGGATGTGCAAATAGAGCAAACTCGCAAACGCTTTTACGTCCTTGTTCCAGTGGCGACATTGCAAAGATCTGATTGCAATTTTAGCCCGCGCCTCTTCCACAAGCCACAGCGTTCGGTAAGCGCGTGGGACATCCAAAGCTTGCAGTCGGAAAAGATTTAGCAACTCTTCAGCTTCATCCAGCCGCATCACTCGGCCGGAGTTGGATCTAAGTAGCCTCCAAAATAGCGGCGCTTTCGATACAAATGGTGCATATTTAGCGATCGTTCGTCTCCTTAATATGACTCATACCATAAAAGAGCTTTGCTCTTGGACCTACCGCAACCTGCGTGCCTGGCCTCCGCGCCGGCATGGCTATCGCCTCTAAAACATCGTCTTCTGTGATGCCATAGCTACACTCATGACTAAAGCAGAGATTCAAATGGGTCTCGTGAGCGTTAAGACAGGGCGAACAAGGAAGAGCCAAGCTTAGCACGCGATTTGCGACGCCGAACGGCGCAAATCGACGAAATGGTACAGAGGCGGCAATGCTGAGAACCGGCGCCGCAAGTGAACATAAGTGGCCGGCCCCACCATCAGAGGCAATAACCAAGTCCACCTCCGCTACCTGCGCGAGAAAGTCTTGCGCGTCAGGACCTCCGACAATGACGTGTCTAGGCGAAAGACGCAACATGTCGGCCAATATCGCGATTTCTTGCTTTTCCTGTGGGCCGCCAATAACGCGAATTGTGCAACCTCGCGCAATCAATCTCTGTGCAAGTGCCGTCCAGCGAACGATCGACCACTTATTCGTCGGGAAGCCCGAACCGATACACAAGCCTACAATCCGCAGAGCATTTGGAAATTCACGTTGTCTACCTGGCCAAAAATCGTCAGGAAGATGATCGCCAAAATAGGGGCGCAGGCTTCGCCGGTGGTTGGAAGCTTCGTGAATATCTGGCAGCACATCAGTAAAGACACAGCGCTCGACCAAATGTCCGATGTGTTCTCGATTGATGCTCGCGTCTTGCCTTAGAAAAACAGCCAGATCGCGTCCTTGGATCGACAACAGGGTGTCGCCGAATGATTGGGAATCGCCATTTCCGCCCTTGCTCAAATGAGAAAAAGATATCGATTTCACAGAAATGTCTGGAAACAGATACCGTGCCAACCACATATTTGCGGGATGAACGTAGAGCTCACTGTCTCGGCTCAGGGATGAAAGCCAGCGGATGGCGGGCGACGCCAGCACCAGGTCTCCCAGATGATCTGGTTTAACTATAGCAAGAGAACGCATTGGATATTCATTTTTCTATTTTATCTTGGAGATCGTCGGCTCCTGACCGCTCGCTAGCGGTAAGGCATAGTGACCGTGAAAGCGCATAAGATTGCGCCATGATGTGGCGATGCTTCCATGCCATTCTTCTTAGTGCCCGCTTAGGATGCCATAAAATACCAATTCCCTTTGCCGACATAGCGTCTTCACTTGAAAGATGAGCGATGAGCCTCACAGAGGTCTGTCCGTATTCGGGAGAAAGCGGTGGGGGCATAACCACACTCCCACCAAGCTTTCTGATATCGCCAATTTCTTTTGGCAAGGGCGGCTCAAAGGATAGCCTTGCCCTTAGTCGAATCGCCGGCCCCAACAAGCCGGAAGCCTTCAAGATCCTTCGAACGACTCTTCTACGTCCCGAAATATGCGTCACTTATATTGTCTCTGTCTGAATTTGCCGCAATTTGCGTAAACTAGGGCCACAAGCGCATATGCCGCGTCAATAGCGAAAGTAAACGATACTTTTTCATTTTTCAGGCAGCAGCGGCGGCATGCTGCAAAAAATCGTATCAATCGCCCGTGGTTGCGGTTGCCAGATTTTAAGACGCGAACGTTGACGGCTCAGGTACCACCGCCGAGCTCTGTGTTATAACTTCAGCTCAAGCTCTTTCCAATAGTTGAATGTGCGGCGAATGTTTCGCAGCATATTTGCATGCGGGGGCTTTCCTCAGTTTCCACGCTTTGCTAGGGGTTCGCCTTAAAAAGGGCTGCATGGCTTTATTGTTTGGGCAAAAGACGAACCTGAAAACGGATTGCCGGTGAAGAATTTTAAGATCGTCAAAAACGAAGCGCGTTACCATGGCGCAGCGTGGGACATTACAGAGGCATTGTCGAATTTTCGCCTAGCGGCATTGCTCGGGTGGCAAGACGTTGCGCAGCGCTACAGAAGATCGCGGGTCGGCGCGTTTTGGCTCACCATTAATATGGGCGTTTTAATTGGAGCTCTTGGCCTAGTCTTTGGCACAATCTTCAATTCACCTATGAATGAATTTCTCCCTTTCATATGCGTAGGCTTAATATTTTGGGGATACTATACTCAGATGGTTAGCGAGGGATGCACTGGATTTATATCCAATAGCGACATAATATTACAATTGGATATACCTTTCTTTACATATATACTGAGAGTATGGTATAGAAATTCAGTTATACTCGCCCACAATCTGGTTATATTCCCAATCGTTCTTCTGATATTCTGGAAGTCGATTGGGATTTCTGCATTGCTGGTGATTCCAGGGTTCGCGTTGGTCACATTAAATATGACTTGGATCGCATTGATACTGGCAATATTGTGCACACGCTATCGCGACCTGATCCAGATCGTACAAAATATCATGCAGGTTATGCTTTATGTCACTCCGATCATGTGGATGCCGAATCATTTGCCACAGAGCGCGTCCCGCGGAATGCTCGACTTTAACCCCTTTTTTCACCTAATCTCAGTTGTCAGGAATCCGCTTCTTGGACAGGCCGTTACAGTCCAAAATTGGATCGTAACGATAGGATTTGCCATTCTCGGTTGGTCTATTGCGCTTCTGCTTTTGAAAAAATACCGCGCTCGCATTGCCTACTGGCTGTGAGTCAAAGCAACAGAGAGTACAGGCACGCATGACCTCAATTTCCTTGCAGAATGTCACCGTCGACTTTCCCATCTATAACGCACGTGGCCGTTCGCTCAAAAATCGCGTTATGAACATCGCCACCGGCGGTTCGATCAATTCGGAAGGCCATGGCGCAGTGGTTGTCCGTGGATTGGATACAATTAATCTCGAATTAAGGCAGCATGACCGCATTGGCCTCATTGGTCACAACGGCTCAGGGAAGACTACCCTTCTGCGCGTGTTAACGGGTGTTTACGTGCCGACATCCGGCAAGATTGAGATTGAGGGGAAATGCACATCGCTAATCAATATCTCGCTAGGAATCGATCCAGAAGCCACCGGTCGGCAGAATATTTTCCTTCGAGGCGCGCTGCTGGGTTTCCGAAAGGAGGAAATGAGGAGCCGGCTTGAGGAGATTGAGGAGTTCAGCGAATTGGGCGGCTTCCTCGATATGCCCGTTCGCACCTACTCCAGCGGCATGCAACTGCGATTGGCATTCTCCATCTCGACTATCCTGCAGCCCGAAATCTTGATCATGGACGAATGGTTGGCAACGGGCGACGAAGGATTCAAAGTAAAAGCCAACAAACGCTTGAATGAGCTCGTAGAAAAAACTCAGATCTTGGTAATAGCAAGCCACGCCAGGGAGCTTTTGGAAAAAAACTGCAATCGAGTGATTTGGCTTGAGCACGGAAAGGTCCGCATCGATGGTGAGCCTATCGAAGTGCTAGACGCTTATTTCGGTGCCAGCGCGTCTTGATGACATTCCTACGCTAACGACCAGAAGCCGCATTTGCAGCCACGTTAAATAATAGCTGCGATGTGTGTCGCATGGCGACACCCTCCAGATATGAACAGGGACGGTTGCATCACACAACAATGACTGGCTATGTTAGCGCGTGCGGATGTCAAGGTTCGAACCTTGCGATCTTCAGCGCAATCGCAGATATAGCGGGCGCTTATTCAACTATCTTGAAGGACACAAATGATTATCGTTACCGGGGCTGCGGGGTTTATCGGATCAAACTTGGTCGCCAGCCTTAATGGTTCTGGTCGAAAAGACCTCGTTCTTGTCGACTGGCTCGGCTCTGATCAACGATGGAAAAACCTGGCAAAACACAGTTTCGAGGATTTCATCTTCCCGGACGACTTCGGCGCATTTCTGCAGAATGCGTCCGGAAAGGTCGAGGCTGTTTTCCATCTCGGAGCGATTTCGGCGACGACCGCCACTGATGGCAACGAGATCATCAGAAAAAATCTGAGGCCCTCGATGGACGTTTGGCGGTGGTGCACGCGGGAGAGAGTGCCGCTGTTTTACGCTTCGTCGGCTGCAACCTATGGTGATGGCTCGCTGGGATTCGACGATACCAATCCCATTGACGAATTGCGGCCCTTGAACCTTTATGGCTGGTCGAAGCATACTTTCGACACTTGGGCATTAACTCAGGCTTCGCTCGGTAAGGCCCCGCCGCGTTGGGCAGGGTTCAAGTTCTTCAACGTCTATGGACCGAACGAGTACCATAAGGACGATATGATGAGCATCGTCGCGAAAAACTTCGCGCGCATTTCAGCTGAAGAAAAGATCTCGCTGTTCAAATCGCACCGTCCCGACTATCGCGATGGTGAGCAACTGCGTGATTTCGTCTATGTGAAGGATTGCTGCAGCGTAATGCTATGGTTTCTCACAAAAGCAACCCAGAGTGGTATTTTCAACGTCGGATCCGGGGCGGCCAGATCATTCTACGATCTGATGCAAGCAACCGGCGCTGCTGCAGGGAAACAGGCGCAGATAGAGTTTGTCCCCATGCCTGAAAAAATAAGGGATAAGTATCAATACTTCACTCAGGCAAGCATGGATAAGATTAGAGCCGCCGGTTACGATGGGCAATTCCATTCATTGGAAAGCGGCGTTGCCGATTACGTAGTAAACTATCTCGCAAAATCGGACCCTTATATCTGAGATGTCGACTCGCACCATAGCTCATCAACCGCGGATCCTTGTGGTCGGCGATATCATGCTCGACCGATACGTCATCGGTAACGTCTCGCGGATTTCGCCGGAGGCACCAGTTCCAGTTCTGGCGGCGGTGCGCGATGACAACAGGCCTGGCGGCGCCGCGAATGTGGCCGCCAATATCGTTGCGATGGAAGGCGATGCCACGATACTTGCTGTCGTCGGTGAAGACGACGCGTCGATCGAACTTACACGCCTGCTGCATTCGGTTGGGGTGTCGACATCCTTCATCGCCGATCCGCAGGGACAGACAACCGAAAAAACACGTCTTGTCGTCGGATCTCAACAGATTGCCCGTGTTGATCGTGACGTGCAACTCCGACATGAGATGCAGGAACGGCTGCTCGCGGCGTTCCGCCAGCAAGCGCCGGACTACGATCTCATCGTTTTTTCGGACTATGCGAAAGGCGCTCTAGATCGCCTGCCCGAATTCGTGGCAGTCGCCAAAGAGCTGAAGATTCCAACGCTCATAGACCCTAAGAGAACAGCGCCGGAATTCTATCGTGGAACCCACCTGTTGAAGCCGAACAATAGCGAATTTATCAGCCTGTTCGGTAACTACTCTTCCGATGAGCAGCTTGTCGAACTCGCCCGCAAGGCGGTGGGCGATCTGGGCTTGCAGCATCTCGTCGTCACGCGCGGTGCCCTCGGTATGGTGGTGGTCAGTGCTAGCGGAGCGGCCCGTTTTATTCCGACATACGCCCGGGATGTTTTCGATGTTTCCGGTGCGGGCGATACTGTTCTAGCCGCTCTTGCCGTTGATCTTGCCCTTGGCCACGACGTTGCAGCGGCTGCCTTGAAGGCGAACGTGGCAGCAGGCATCGCCGTATCTCATCCGGGAACATACGTCGTCAGTCGCAAAGAAATCGAAATTGAGCAGCTCAGCGAAAGTTTGACCGAAGGAAAGATTGTTGATGAAGCAGAGCTTGCCGCGGCGCTCCGCTACAATCGTCATCATGGCCGCAGGATCGTTTTTACTAACGGCTGCTTTGATATCCTGCACCCCGGTCACGTGAGATTGCTGCGGGCCGCCCGTAAATTGGGCGACGTTCTGGTTCTGGGGTTGAACTCCGATGCGTCAATCCGCCAACTCAAAGGCGCCGGGCGCCCCATCAATTCATTTTCGCATCGCGCCGAAGTCCTTGAGGGGCTGTCGAGCGTCGACTATATCATTGAATTCGATGCACCGACGCCGCTCGAACTTATTCGCGCGGTCGTCCCGGATGTTCTTGTCAAGGGTGGCGACTACGAGCCTTCGACGATCGTGGGCTACGACGTAGTCACAGAAGCTGGCGGTCGGGTCGTCGCTCTGGACTTCCACGAGGGTTACTCAACAACGAAAATCATCAACGAAATCAATGTGCGTAGGGCCGATGATGAGCGTCAACGGAATTTGTGAAGAGCGCGCACTTGCCAAGAACTGGCTGAGCAGAACCGCCCTCCCGCTGTGGACTTCCGTTGGGTACGATGCGAAACTCGGACTCTTCCACGAGCGCCTCACCTTCACAGGTGAGCCGATGGCAGGACTACCGCGTCGGCTCATGGTACAGTGCCGGCAGATATATGTTGTGGCACAAGCGACCTTGACCGGCTTGATGGATGGTCGTGCGCTCCTCGACACAACGTTTACCCAGGTTTTGCGTCGTTTCTACAAATCGGAAACAGACCTCAAATGGATCTTCTCGATCGACGCTGATGGATATGTCCGCGATCCGAGATCCGACTGCTACAGCTTGGCTTTTGTGCTCTTTGCTTTGGCGTGGCTTTATCGGGTGAAGGCTGACCAGTTTTACCTTGAACTGGCGGACGAAATTGTCACTATCCTTGACCGCCATATGGCGACTGAACTGGGTGGCGTCACCGACGGCGTTCCGCGCCCGGACGGATATTTGCGCCAGAATCCGAACATGCATCTCATCGAGGCCTATCTAGCTCTATATGAGGCGACGGGCAGGCAAAAATACCTGACGCGCGCCAGGAGCATGTATGCTCTCTTTTGCAGCCATATTTTCCTACACGATCACGCGGCAGTTCCTGAGTTGCACGATAGCGGCTGGAAGGTCTCCGATGTAGACCAGGCGTGGTACGAGCCCGGGCATCACTTTGAATGGGTATGGTTATCCAGACGCCTTGCGAGAGCAAGCGGTGATGACGTTGCGGATCAGGTTCAAGCGTTGCTGTCGCGCGCATTGGACGAGGGTGTCGATGATGCCAGCCTCTCAATCGAACGCGTGTCTGTTTTAAGCCGCGAACGGACCGTAAGCAGGCGTTCCTGGGGCACTTGCGAGTTCATAAAGGCGTGCGCGGCTGAGGCAGAGGCCAATCAATCCCCAAACGGCATATGGGCTGATCGAGCGGCAAGCAGTTTGAAGTCGCTTCGCAAAATGTTCCTGTCTACATCCGTCGACGGACTTTGGGTTGATCGAGTCGACCAGCATGGCGCTACCTTGTCCACAGACGTGCCTGCCAGCAGCCTCTATCATTTCGCACTGGCCATTATGGAAAGCGACCGCGTGTTCGGTACTGTCACGCCGAAATCCTACGTTTCCAAGCCATCGGCTGCGCTCTTTTTGGATCGGGACGGCGTTATCAATCTGGATACAGGCTATCCGAGTAAGCCAAACCACATCAGCTTTGTTCCTGGGATTGCCGAGGCGATCAAAATGGCGACCGCTGCGGGGTATCAGGTCGTCGTGGTTTCCAATCAATCCGGAGTGGCGAGAGGCATGATGACGGAAGCCGATGTCTTGCGCCTGCACCGCTGGATGGCTTCCGAACTATCGCGGCAAGGAGCGGATATTAGTGCGTGGTATCACTGCCCATTCCACGAGCATGCAAGCGGTGACGTCTATAAATACGAAAAGCATCCCGATCGCAAGCCGAATCCAGGTATGCTCCTACGCGCGGCCCATGACTTGAATATCGATCTGTCGCGATCAAAAATGATCGGGGACCAGGAAACCGACATGGAGGCCGCTCGGCGTGGCGGTGTCACTCCCTATCGCTTCCACGGCGGCGATATGTTGACCTTTATAAAAAAGGTGATGGGTAGCCACTCCATTTAAGGCCGCCCTATGAGGGCATGGGGCAGATCTGCGATCAACTAAAGGCTGTTCTCGGGGACAACCTTTTAGCTCTCTCAATATATGCGGGATGCCAACTATTTTGCTCGCCAATCCTCAAAATTGAAATCATCTAAAGTTGCTCGTCTGTACCTATCGGAAACATTCACTCCAGCTAGGAACTGTTTGAAAATTTCCGGATATTTATTGTGAACATAGTAATTGTTAACGCCGTCGAATATAGCAAAGTCGTAATTTTGAACAGTAATCAAATGCTCCCAGCCACCAAACGATGGCTTTGCGGACGCTGCTTCGACCGCTTCGGCACAGATTATTTTTGGTTGCCATGCTGAAAGATTTGCTGAATCAATAACTTGCTTCTCAAGACCCTCAACATCGATCTTGAGAAAATCAACTCCTGCAGCCGGAATGTACTCGACAATTGAATCCCAAAGGGATTTTACCTGCACCTCTACGACGCTTACCTCCAATCCAAACTTCCCGGCCAAATCTCTAGTGCCCGGATCGAATGACGAAAGTCCCCATCCATGCCCAAGACCGTTCTGTTGGACTTGGTAGTATGGAAGAACTCCCTGATTGTCGGAAATTCCAATATTTAGATTTATGTCTCTCGGGCGCCATTGCTGAATTATCGGAAAAATTGTCGGATTTGGTTCGATATTGATCCCTCGCCAACCAAGGCGATAGAACCAGTTTGTTACCGAATCCCAATTGGGGTCTCCGGCGCCAACATCGACGTAGAATCCTTCACGCTTCCCAAATAGAGCGCGAAACAGCAGGACATCTTCCATATTCTGCGCGCATGATATCACTTCTGTTTGCTGATACTCGACGGTAGCAAATCGATTCATATAGACACCCCCTTCAACAGCAATTGCTAAAAGGGTATGGCCGCGATGGCTGTTTCACAAGGATAAATCTGCAGAAAGACGTTAAAAAAGTCTTTGGCTGCAGCTCGTCGCAATAACGCAGCGCTTTACGATAACTTGACTACACGCCACCGCGCCGTTGACTTATGGCCTTCTCAAAGATGCATTCCAGCTGAAGCGCACTTTCAGTCCAATCGAACCGAGCGGAATTTAGTCTTGCATTTTCAACAAGCCGTGCATGAAGCGAGTCGTCGGTAGCAAGCCTTTCCAAGCCATCTCGAATGGACTGTGTATCGGTAGGATCGACAAGAATGCCTGCTTTGCCAGCGACCTCGGGCATAGAGGATGTGTTTGAGGTCAGCACAGGTATTCCCGCCGCATTCGCTTCTATGATCGGAAAACCAAACCCTTCATAGAGCGATGGCATCGCAAGCAACCGTGCTCGGCTATAAAGCTGTGCCAGATCGGTATCCGACACATAGCCGGTCAACCGAACAGACGATTCAATTTGCAACTCCGCAACATGCCGTTTCAGATCGCCGAGCCTCCAGCCTTGGCCGCCGGCGAGTACAAGAAGAAATTTTTGTCGCGTAGATTCAAGCAAAGCCGCATAGGCTTGCAGCAGTCTGAGCAGATTTTTGCGTGGCTCAAGCGTTCCTACGAACAGAATATACGGACGATCGATACCGAACGATGAGAGCTCACTTGGCGCCACCGTTCCGCCGATGGTCGTCAAGCCGGGATAGACAACGTTAAGCTTCTCGCTGCATCCCGGAAACTCAGCCCGCAGCGCAGTGGCTGTTGCGGCGGAATCGGCAACGATCTCGTCTGCGACGGAAACTCCTGGCTTCATCAGCCAGCGATCAGCCATCCAGGTCTGCCATCGCATAGTCGCAGCCATGTCTCGCCAGACAAGATCGTGGATCGTAATGACGCGAGCGATCCGACGATCGAGAAAAAATGGCAGACGATGGGCGGGTCCCCAAAACACGTCGACGTCGTCCTTCAACGCACGACGGGGCAATTCCGTCTGCGCCCAGATCATTCGCCTTACTCCGCCAGGAAAGCGCGCAACATCCAATTTCGCCGCAGGCAGATCGTCCAGCTCACCATTCGGAGATTCCGGCAAATAGAAATTCAGTTCATGACCAAGAAGCGCAAGATGCCGGCTCATCTCCAGTACGTACCGACCGATACCGGACATGCTTGTTACCAAATTGCGTGCATCGATGCCGATTTTCATTCACGAACCACCCATCTACCGCCAAATTACGGCGGGGTCTTGCCATCACAACGGGACCCGCAGCGAATTGCTCCACCTGCCAGCCTTACCTTGTACCAGACCTATGTCGGCGAAAACGCTGCCTTTCCGCTTGAACTTTGAAGGGATTTCAACAGCCATATATAGGCTATCGCCCGGCGGTAAGACGAATGGAATTCGAGATCTATGGTCGTCTCCCAAAGTCGCGTCTCCGTCTTTCGACAGGACACGATAACCTACACTCACCGCGAGTGATGCATCTTGAGCGCCCACGCTCGACCATAAATGGGGAGACAAATTGGTAACGCGCACCACGTATTTCAGTGCGCCACTATCACCAGCCACCGGTCCTTCCACCAGCTCGATTCTGTGCTGCGTTTCATCGAGATCTAGCACTTCGCCCATCATGGTATCGCCTATGTCGCTGATCGGCACATAGGACCTGTCCAACTGTGGCTTATATATCCGATACCAATCTTCGGTAAGCACTACCCTCTGCATTTCGTCAGCACTTTCCTTCCAGCTTAGTCCGCCGCCGGCCACCTTCGCTAAACACGCATCCGCGATTGTATCAGTAGCTGCATTCAGGAATGATCGGAGCGTCTTCACGAGAGACTCTGGCGAACCGGGCGTAAAGAACTGGCAATTTAGCCCGCTTTCGGCAACTTCACGAAAGACAGGAATATCACTCGCAATCACGGGCTTACCGAAATGCCCTGCTTCAACGATGGGAAGACCAAAGCCCTCAGCATACGAGGCTGCGATGAGCGCATCGCTATCGGCATAGACTCTCTGCAGTTTTTCGTCCGAAACGCCGTTGAGCCAGACAAGGCGCTTTCCGTATTCAAGATGCTTCTCGATACGCCGGACCAGATGCTTAACGCCCCATCCTGGCTTTCCGACGATCGTCAGCCCGATATCGATACCTTCATCCCACAGTCTCTCGAAAGCTTCGAGGGCGACAGCATGCCCTTTGCGCGGTTCGAGTGTGCCGACCATCAGGAACTCGGGGCGCTCGTTGCCATGATTAGGCACGGCACTGGCGGAAACGGTCATCTGGGCAAAATCAGCGCCGAGGTGCCAATAGCCAATCTTCATCTGCCGGGGAAAATTGATTGCCTCAAGGATCTCGATCAGTTCGTCGGCAACGGCTTTTGAAATGCAGATAAACGCATTCGAATAAGATAGGGCCGCCTGAAACCATCTGGAGAAAGTAGGCGGCATTCCGGGATCACAGAAACCTGGAAACCGCAGCGGAACCGTGTCGTAGAGACAGGAGATAACCGTAGCGCCCCTCAGGCGCGCAGCACGTAGCGTTGCATAATGATGTTTGTAAAACTCCCATGAACTGTCCAACATCAAAATTCGGTCGTCCGCAGTAAATTCCAGCCGAGCTTCTTCCATAAACGGGGCCGAGCAATTGGTTTTGTCCAAGCTATTGGGAATAGTGAACCAGCCGTCTAGCGAATCACTGTATGCAACGAGTCTTTCGACGCCATCATCGCTTCCGCTCTTTTGTGTCGAGAAATTGGCGCAAATATTCCTGACGACGCGCTGGATGCCAGTCTTATGATCCGCGCGATAGGTGGATGTCGCGTCAACGATCAAGCGTGGTCCACTGGAGTCGACAAGCTCCGAACGGGAAAGCACCTCCGCAATGAAGCTCGGCTGAAGGTTCGTATTTTCAATCGCCTGCAGAGCAGCACGTCGAGCCCATAGAATCGGCTCTGTTCTGGGGGGCTCCACTGCTCTTCGCACCAAGGCTTCCTTCATCGCGGTGACCGCAATAGCGGCGGATTTCGCCCAGCTGAATTCTGCCGCACGCTTACGCTGCCTTTCGGCTATGGCCTTGGCCGCTTGCCGATTGCAAAGTGCGTCCTGCATGACCCGCGCAATATCAGCCACATCCGAAGGGTCGAAAAGGAACTCCTTATCTCCGATGACCTCAGGTAGGGCGCCAGTATCTGACGCAATAACGGGCGTACCGCACATCATGGCTTCCAGTGCGGTCAGCCCGAAGCCCTCAAGTAGCGAGGGTTGAATGGCCAAATCAGCATGCTTGTATAAGGCCACAAGCTCACGGTCCGTCACATGGCCGATAGCGATGAAGTCCCCCGCCGGAAGCCCCAATTTTTTCCATCGCTCTTCTTGATCTCTTAACTGCGATTTTGGGTGGTCGCCTGCCATTACGAAACTATATTTTCTTCGCAAATCTGCTGGCAGTTGTGCGAATGCGTCGATGGCGGATTTAACGTTCTTTCGCCAATCTAGCCCGCCGACATATAGGATAAAACGTTTATCCGTGGGTCGCGGTGATTTCGTTTCGGCAAGTTCGATTGCCTCACAGAAATCCCTCGACACCCCGGCGAGCATGTTGAATGCGTTTGGGTTTTTCGAGAGCTCGACACACTTATTGCGGGAGTATTCTGAAATACAGAGATTCAGATCGAATTGTGAATAGAGAGCGAGACGTCGACTGTAATACGCGCGCAACCCACGTGACGGGAGATATTGCTGGGGATAACTATGAGGTATCGCATCGTAGAAAATCGATGCAACCGGAACGTCCGATATATCATTCGGAATGAGCGGAACGGCTCGGTCAAAAGCGCCTTCAAAGGGACTGACGGAAAGTGCGATGTCGGGATGGAGGGACGCCACATGATATGCCAGAGCGATTTCGCTAAGCCGCCTCTTTTTGGTATGACCATCTATTGCCTCTCCCCGTTCGGCAACACCATGCCACATGAAGATATTGGCAGGCTTTATCCATTGCTGAAGATGGTCACGGGCCGCGAGCGCGTCCAATGGCATACCGGCATTGAGCGAAATGAGAACCTCAACGCCGGGATGATTGTCGATGATGCCAAGGAGCAATTCTTGCACATAACGTCCGATCCCTCGCCGCTTGCTTGCAGTCTGGAAGCATTGCCCGTCAATCCACAAACGCATCAAGGATGGTCTTTCATTTCGAGTCGGTAATAGTCTGAAGCAATGCCGTCCATTTGGCAGTGGCGCCCTTGGGCGCATCGATATGCCATTGGCCTGCTTCGTCATTATCCAGCGGGCCGCCCGCCATCTCGCCATATCCGCGGACTCGCGCGAACGCTACGACCCTTCCCCCTATCCAAGGAGAACGGCGCATCAGGCGAAGACACATATCCTTAAGCGCTGGGTTTTTAGAAAGTACGCGAACGAACTTATCAAATAAAACCAGCGCGACACGTCGCGGCAGTCCTTTTACAATGCTCAACGATAGCTTCTCCGTCCGAAGTAGGCGGGTAACGCAACACGAAAGACTACTATAATCCGATAAATGCCGCGCGGGCCATTGTGATGGATTTTCAGCGTGCTACCCGAATCTTCCAATCGTTAAGCACATCGCCAAGCGTACGGCTTAATTCTATTTCTGGCCTCCAATCAAAAGCTTTCAGAGCCGCGTCGCTGTCGCCCAAGGCCGCCGCGATTTCAGGTCCTCGCAGGCGCTGCGGGTCTATCTCAACTTCCACCCTCAATCCGGAAAGTTGGATAAGCGTGTCGAGGATCGACTGGATCTGCACCGAACGGCCCGAAGACAGGTTGAAAACGCCGCCAAGACTTTTCGAGACGCCCTCAATCAAAGCGGCGTCGGCATAAGCACGCACGACATCACGAACATCAAGAAAATCACGGGAGGCCGAAAGGTTCCCGACGCTGATGCGAGGCGGTTTGGCGCCCACCGAAATCTCAGCAAGTTGCTTAGAAAACGCCGGGACAACATAGGCATCCGTCTGGCCGGGTCCAGTATGGTTGAACGGACGGAAACGGATGGATTTCAAACCATCATACGCAAGTTGTCCGACGAGCATGTCTGCCGCTGCTTTCGTTGCACCATAGACATTCATCGGCTTGAGGGCCGCACTCTCCTTTACTGGAGCATTTGCAGCATCAATGAACGAAGCGCCATAGGCTTCGGAGCTGCCCGCGAAGATGAAGCGCGCTTCCGATGCAAACTCCATCGTGGCGTAGGCGAGATTCATAGTGCCTTGGAAATTCACCTCCCAGGCCCGCTGCGGCATCTTGCGAGCATCAGCCGGAGCTGCAATCGCAGCGAGATGAATTATTGCTGTTGGGCGGCAATTACGAACCAGGGTCGCCACTTGACCCCGATCCGTAATATCTGTCTTCCAGGCCGATGCCTCTCCTTGACCGGCGGTGAAGACGACTAGGTCACAACCCTGCTCCAGCCGCCGCTTGTCCAATTCGCGCTGTAACCACGATCCGACAAAACCGCTGGCGCCTGTAATGAGAATACGATGTTCTCTCGGCATAGGTGCCTCGTCATTCAGCCGAAAAACTCACTTGGTCAATCGCTTAAGATCAGCCTCGACCATTTCAACAATCATCTCCTCAAGACCAATCTTAGGTTCCCATCCGAATTTTTTCCGGGCCTTCTCTGGGTTGCCGAGTAGTACATCCACTTCCGCCGGACGGAAAAGTTCGGGATCGATCACAAGATGATCGTCCATGTTCAAACCGGCATGCTTGAAAGCAATAGCGCACATGTCACGAACGGTTGTCGTGCGGCCAGTCGCGATCACATAGTCGTCGGCAACGTCCTGCTGGAGCATCATCCACATGGCGCGGACATAGTCTTTCGAATGGCCCCAATCGCGCTTAGCATCGATGTTTCCAAGCCGCAGCTCCTTTGCCAAGCCAAGCTTGATACGAGCAACCGCGTCCGTCACCTTGCGGGTGACAAACTCAATGCCGCGAAGCGGGGATTCATGGTTGAAGAGAATGCCGCTCGACGCATGCAAGCCGAAGCTTTCACGATAGTTGATGGTAATCCAATGGCCATAGAGCTTGGCAACCGCGTAGGGAGAACGTGGATAGAAAGGCGTTTCTTCCGACTGCATCGGCTCCTGAATGAGCCCGTACATTTCGGAGGAGGAAGCCTGATAGAAACGAGCCTCAGGCCTTTCGATGCGAACCGCCTCCAGGACGTTTGTCACGCCGAGAGCCGTCACCTGACCGGTCAGCAGAGGTTGCTGCCACGACGATTTCACGAAGGATTGAGCCCCAAGGTTATAGACTTCGTCCGGCTTCACGTCCTTTACCGTGCGGATAAGACCGGAAAGATCCAGGAGGTCGCCATCGACAATGCGAACGTCGCGCTCGATACCCAGCCATTCCAGGCGGGTGAGATTGACATCCGCGGTGCTGGAACGACGTGCAAGCCCATGCACTTCGTAGCCATTCTTCAGCAGCAGTTCCGCAAGATAGGCCCCATCCTGGCCCGTAATACCCGTTACCAATGCTTTCTTCGCCAAGTTCCATCTCCAATTATTGCCACATTTACGTCGCGCGGGGCCACCAAGTTCGCAGAGCTCTACCGCACGCGCGACACTTGGCTATCAATGTTCCAGCGCCATTTAGCCCGTATAAAGCCCGATGACAACGATCAAGCGCAATTTCGCTCAACATGCCCGCAAGCGATGCTAAATCATTTACAAAAAATGGGCGAAACAATCTCCAACTACACTCACCAATCCTTTGGAAGTCAAAGTTTCTTACGTTGTAGCGCCCAGCAAATGATTTTGGACCTATGAGGCCTTTTGCGGTGATTCGAATATCGAGGTGACAATATTGTGACGGCTCGAACTGATACCTCAAAGGTCGTGCACCACGGCGCCCCGCAATTCCCGGTAGAGGTTATAGTATTGTGAACACATCTTCTCTGCCGTAAAATACGCAAGATAGCGGTCACGGGCCGCGGCACCCAGCGCGGCAGTCTTTTGCTCGTCGTCCCAGATAGACTTCATGGCGTTCGACAGAGCGTCGACATCGTTGGGCGGCACTACGAACCCGGTCACTCTGTCCAGGTTCACATAGCTTGTCCCCGTGCCGATTTCACACGAAACCATCGGCTTGCCAAACATTGCCGCTTCGACCAGAGAAAGTCCGAAGGCCTCCGAGCGAAGATGCGAGGGAAACACAAACCCCGTACAAAGCTCGAGCAGAGCGATCTTGTCATTGTCCGATAAGGATCCGAGAAAATGGATATTCTGCAGATTTTGCCCGGCAGCCTGCTTCAGTTCCGCCTCCATCGGCCCACTGCCGACGATCGCGATATCGAGGCCATTGCGTTTCGCGGCCTCCAGCAGGATATGAACCCCCTTGTAATATCGCAGGACGCCGACGAATAAGAGGAAGCGATTGGGAAGCCTGCCGCGCCAGCGTGCTAGCGTCGCTTCATCTGCCTTTGGATAGTCCCCTTCATCCAGACCCAACGGGATCACCGTCGTCTTAGATTTGAACCTTTTCAGGACATCACTCGACAGGAGGTAATTCGGAGACGTCGCAACAATGCAGTCGACGCTTTTCAGAAAGCGAGACATCAACGGCTTGTAGAATTGCAGCAAGACCTTCTGCTTCACGATGTCGGAATGATAGGTCACGACGGTCGGCTTGCCGGGAGGAACGGTCAGATGGACGATATCCATCACTGGCCATGGAAAGTGATAATGGACGATATCCGCGTTCTGGCTCAGTTCCCGAAATCGTCCAAACGCCTCGCGCGAAAAACCGGTGGATGCGAATTCGAAATCGAGCTTAGCCTTGTACGCCATATGACCATCGAATTCGACGCTGTTTTCCAACGGTGTTTTGCTAAGTGAGAGAACATCTGATTCTACGCCGTATTTGGCGGTACCCTTGGCGATCGCGTGAATGGTCCGTTCAACCCCACCGAATGTGTCGGGCCAATATGTTTTGAAAAAATGTAAAACGCGCATTCCACTCCTGTATCGAAAAGTGATCGCTGCGTCACCTCGAGTATCGTTCTCCCGGAGAAAACATCAGAGGCCACGCAATCTCCAGGCCAATGGCCAGAATATTTCGGCTGCATCGACGTCGACCGCACAATCTGCCGACTAGTCAGAACTGGCAAGCTCGATAGCAACGTGCAAGGGAGCGCTTTTGCCACCATTGGCAGAAACCCCTTGCTCTGCCGGCACCAGTGAATTAATCCCGCGCATTATTTTCGGTCGCGCGTTCGCCGATTGGCTTATCATAAAGGAAACCTCATTGAAGTCGGGAAGCTTATACCAGGTTGGTGACAATGATCAGCGCCCTTGGGGCACATGGCATGTGCTTGATATCGGTGACAGCCACGTCGTCAAACGCATTGTTGTGAATCCGGGAGAGCGGCTATCGCTGCAATATCACAATCACCGTTCAGAGCGTTGGACCGCCGTTTCGGGGCATGGTATTGCCGAGATTGACGGAACGGAACATGCTCTGCAGCTCGGACATACAGTCGATATTCCGCTCAAGGCGACGCACCGTGTTTCGTGCACCGGAGATAAGCCATTCGTTTTCATCGAAATTCAATACGGCGAGCTGCTCGACGAGAACGATATCATTAGGCTCAGCGACGATTACAATCGGGTCTGATATCGAAGCCGATATTACTCGAATAGGTCGGCATCCGCCAACAGCGGTTGCTGCTGATCCTTGGAGGAGAGCGTGAGCGGCTCGGTCACCTTCCAGTCGATGCCGATCTGTGGATCATCCCAACGGATACCGCGATCGCTTTCGGGCTCGTAATAGTTGGTGGTCTTGTACAGAAACTCGACATGATCGCTCAATGTCAGGAAGCCATGCGCAAAGCCTTCTGGAATCCAGAGCTGGCGCTTGTTTTCCGCAGACAGGAGAACGCCGACCCAATGGCCGAAGGTGGGTGAGGATTTCCTGATGTCGACGGCAACGTCATAGGCTTCGCCAGCCACCACCCGCACCAGCTTCGCCTGCGCATGCGGCGGCAGCTGGTAATGGAGCCCACGCAAGACGCCCTTGCCCGATCGGCTGTGATTATCCTGCACAAAGTCTGCGCTACGGCCGATCGCTGCTTCAAACTTCGCCTTGTTGAAGCTTTCAAAGAAGAAGCCGCGATCGTCTGCAAACACCGTCGGCTCGATAATCTTCAGATCGGGAATAGCGGTGTCGATGGCCTTCATTGGTCGTCCTGCTCGGATTGTTAGCAAGGGAGGTGCGGCGTAAAGAGCGCCGTACTTAAAATATCCGATCGCGCAAGATCCCAAGGAGATATTGCCCATAGGCATTCTTTTTCAGCGGGCTCGCCAGCGCCTCGACATCAGATGCACTGATCCAGCCGCTGCGATAAGCAATCTCTTCGGGGCACGCCACTTTCAGGCCCTGCCGGTTCTCGATCGTTGCAATGTAATGGCTAGCCTCCAGCATCGATTCATGCGTTCCGGTGTCGAGCCAGGCATAGCCTCGGCCCATGGTCTGGACGTCCAGCCGGCCGGCCTGAAGATAGTGAACATTGACATCGGTGATCTCCAGCTCGCCGCGCGCCGAAGGACGGATGGACTTCGCAACATCGACGACGCTTTCGTCGTAGAAATAGAGGCCGGTGACCGCGTAGTTGCTCTTCGGCATCTTCGGCTTTTCCTCCAGACTGATCGCCCGGCCGCTCTGATCGAACTCGACGACGCCATAGCGATGCGCGTCCTGCACGTGATAGGCAAAGACAGTCGCGCCCGTTTCCTTGGCGTTTGCCTCCTGCAGCAATCGGGTAAAATCATGCCCGTAGAAGATGTTGTCTCCCAGAACCAGAGCAGACGGCGCGCCGTCCAGAAACGTCTCGCCGATCAGGAACGCCTGGGCAAGACCGTCCGGACTAGGCTGCACCGCATAGTCAAGCTTGATGCCCCATTGGCTGCCATCGCCGAGCAATTGTTCGAAACGGGGCGTGTCCTGCGGCGTCGAGATGATGAGGATTTCGCGGATACCCGCCAACATCAAAGTCGTCAGCGGATAGTAGATCATCGGCTTGTCATAGATCGGCAGAAGCTGCTTGCTGACTGCAAGCGTCACCGGGTAGAGGCGTGTTCCCGATCCGCCGGCGAGTATGATTCCTTTGCGTGCCTTCGTCATGATCTTGCGTCTCGTCCTTCGTACATCTGCCCATGTCTCACCGGCGGGGGTCATAGCCCGGAAACCATCGGCAACATTCCGGTTTTCAATTCCCTGCAGCCTACAATCTCGCCAGGACGTCGTCGACGCCCTCCTGCCAGAGAGGAAGAGCAATATCAAAGCGATCCATCAGCTTTCGACAATCCAGCCGCGAATTGGCGGGGCGCCTGGCAGAGGTGGGGTATTCAGCTGTCGATATCGGCTTCAGCGCATCGAGAGACAGCGCAAGCTTAACGTTTGCTGCCAATGCCTTACGAACGATATGCTCGGCATAACCATACCACGAGGTGCTGCCTCGTGCCGTGAGATGATATGTTCCCGAGAGGTCCCCGGGAGCGCGCGAAGCCATGATACGCTCGATCACCGTGCGGGTGACATCGGCAATCAAGGCCGCTGACGTCGGTGCGCCCACCTGGTCGGCAACGATGTTCAATGCGCTTCTTTCACCGGCCAGCCGAAGAATGGTTTTCAGGAAATTGCTGCCATGATGACCATAGACCCAGCTGGTGCGCAAAATGGCATGCTGTACGCTGGAGGCGCGCACCGCCTCTTCGCCCCGCCATTTGCTTTCGCCATAGACGGACTGCGGATTGACCGGATCGCTCTCCACATAAGGATCGGCCTTCAAGCCGTCAAAGACATAGTCTGTGGAGTAGTGGATGAGCCAAGCACCATTGTCCGCCGCCCACCGCGCCAGTATCCCCGGAGCGGTGGCATTGACCGTCATCGCCAGCTCTTTGTCGCTCTCGGCCCGATCCACCGCCGTGTAGGCGGCGGGATTGACGATGATGCGGGGTTTATGCGCGTCGAGAGCGGCAAGGATGCTTGCTTCGCTGGTCAGATCCATGTCCGCACGCGTCGAGGCAACGACACTCCCTAGGACGCGAAGCGAACGCTGCAGCTCGAAACCGACCTGCCCGCTGGCACCGGTGACCAGAATGGCACTCACAACTCAACCTCGTACTGCTTGCCGACCCATTCACGATAGGCGCCACTCGTCACGTTGCGAACCCAGTCCTGGTTTTCGAGATACCAAGCGATCGTCTTGCGAATACCGGTTTCGAAGGTTTCCGCAGGCTTCCAGCCGAGTTCGCGCTCAAGCTTGCGCGCATCGATCGCATAGCGGCGATCGTGGCCCGGCCGATCCTTCACGAAGGTGATCTGATCGCTGTAACGGCTGCCATCGGCTTTCGGCCGCAGCTCATCGAGGATAGCGCAGATCGTCTGCACGACATCGAGATTGGGTTTCTCGTTCCAGCCGCCGACATTATAGGTCTCACCGAGCTTGCCGGCTTCCAGGACGCGGCGAATGGCGCTGCAATGATCCCGGACGTACAGCCAGTCGCGGATCTGCTGGCCGTCACCATAGATCGGCAGGCTCTTTCCCGAAAGCGCGTTCAGGATCACCAGCGGGATCAGCTTTTCCGGAAAATGGTAAGGCCCGTAATTATTGCTGCAGTTGGTCGTTAAGACAGGCAAGCCGTAGGTATGATGCCACGCCCGTACGAGATGGTCTGATGCCGCCTTGCTGGCCGAATAGGGGCTGTTGGGTTCATAGCGATTGAGTTCGTTGAACGGCGCATCATCCTTCGCCAGCGTGCCGTAGACCTCATCCGTCGAGACATGCAGAAAGCGGAAGCCTTGCTTCTCCCCGTCCGGCAAGCCATCCCAATAGCCCCGCACGGCTTCCAGCAGATTGAAGGTCCCGACAATATTCGTCTGGATGAAATCGCCAGGCCCATGGATGGAGCGGTCGACGTGACTTTCAGCGGCGAAATTGATGACCGCACGCGGCCGGTGCATCGCCAGCAAATCGCTCACCAGCTCGCGATCACCAATATCGCCATGCACGAACACATGGCGATCATCACCCTTCAATCCCTTCAGGGTGTCGAGGTTACCGGCATAGGTCAGCTTGTCGAGGTTAACGACCGTCTCACCGTCTCGCTCAAGCCAGTCCAGGACAAAATTTCCACCGATAAAACCAGCACCACCCGAAACCAATATCGTCATCTAAAGCCTATTCCATTTTAGGCACAAAGCTAAATTGTCGACACGAATCAGCGACAAATCAATCTTACGACAAGGAGGCGTTTCTCCCTCGAAAAGATTTCAATCATCGCAAGATGGATATCTGCCTCGATCACGGAGGCAAACCAAAATGCTCATTCAAATCAGGAAATTTAAGATTGGCTGGGAAACCTGGATTCGAACCAAGATTAACGGAGTCAGAGTCCGCTGTTCTACCATTGAACTATTTCCCAACAGCCGCCGGGCGTTGGATGCCCCTGCGGGGAAGCAGGGCCTCTATAATCGAATTTCCCGCGGATGCAAACACTTTAACGCACGGAAAATGCGATTTTTTGAAAGTCGCGCCGGATCGTCATGATAGGTCACGAATCCGCCTGCGGCCAGTGGATTTTGCAAGCCATATGGTCCCAATGGCCCGAGAGGACTGCCCGAAGAGCGGTTTCGCCGGTGTCCACGCCACGCCTTCGATTGCCTCACCAGCGCAACAGGCGCCTACCGAGGGCATATCCGACAGCGGTCACCATGGCGATCGCGATCGGGTACCAGAGCAGCACGAAAAGCGGGCTGTCATCCGTGCAGTTGGAGGCATAAAAGGTCGCGGCGATGCCGCTGGCGGCCAGCCCGGCGACAGCGCCAGCGGCTCCCGGCTTTTCCGGCGCGCCATGGCGCAGGGCGAACAGAAAGCAGGCAAGCGGTCCGATCGACAGCAGCGGGATGAGCGTCAGGCAGAAGCGGGCATTGTGCCCGATCATCCGCGCACTCCAGCTGTCGGCCGGCATGACGGCCATTTCGACGGCAGCGGCCGCAAGCAGCAGGAGCGGTGCCGCCAACAGCGCCCAGCCCCAGATGCGCACCGGCACGCCCGGTCGGCCGATGCGAAAGACAACGGCGCAAGCCGTCACCGCAAGCGCGATGGTCACCACGAATTTGAACAGGAAGCGGACGGTCTGCATCGCGCTGTCTATGTCGGCTCGAAATCCGATCATCGCAAAGAAAATGCCGCCGCTGATCAGAATGCCCGCGACGACCGCCATGGTCAGGGCCTTGCCGATCCGCGTGCGGACCGGCGCGTCCTGCGCCAGAAGATTGATGAGGTCATCGGTTTTCACTGGTCTCACTCCGATAGAGGGCCGCAAGCGCCTTCAGCGCGCGATGCAGCGCCACGCGCACCGCCCCTTCCGTCATCTTCAGCCGGTCCGCCGTTTCCCGCACGCTGGTTCCCTCGACGGAAATCGAGCGCACGATGGTTTTCTGCGGATCCTTCAATTGCTCCAACATACGATCGACATCGAACCGATCCAAGGCGTCGGCATGCTCTTCCGCCTCCAGGAAATCGATGACATCGTCGATCGGTACGCTCATATGTCGCCCACGCCTTCTCAGGCTGTCGATCAGCTTGTTGCGCACGATCGTCGACAGCCAAGGCCCGATCGGGCGTGATGAATCCCATGTACCGCGCTTCAGATGGATAGCGAGCAACACTTCCTGAACCACATCCTCAGCCTCGCTTACCGGCGCACCGAATTGATCGCAGCGCCTTTTCGCCATGGCGCGCAGATGCGGCGTCACCGAGGACAGGAAACGGTGGTAGGCCTGCGCATCGCCGTTGATGGCGGCGCGCATCCAGACTGCCCATTCCTCTTCGCGCGCCGAATGATTCATCCGACATCTCCTATACGCGGAACCGCAGGATTTCGTTACCGGCAACGGCACTTATTTTTCAAGCCCTTTCGTCTCGATCAGGAATCGTTGAACTCCCGCGTCTTTTGCCGATACGCGACATCAGGCTGACCCGCCGTGGGGCGCATATAAGTCCGGCCAGGGCAGATAGCCGGCGCAGCATGATGGACGTCATCTCGAAAAAAGTCCGATATGGCTGTAACATCCGGCCGGGACGCTCCGTAGACCTTGATGCAAGCCAATGGCGGCTCGCATCCATCAAGGAGACAGATCCATGAAGAACAGCATCATCACCTTGGCCATCGCCGGCTCGATCGCCTCGGCACTTGCATCCATCGCTGTCCCGGCATCGGCGGCCGACTCCAAGGAAAAATGCTACGGCGTCGCCCTCAAGGGTCAGAACGATTGCGCCGCCGGCAAGCATGATTGCGCCGGCAAATCGACCATGAGCTACGACAAGATGTCCTTCAAGCTCGTTCCCACAGGCACCTGCACCTCCATGAAGACGCCGAAGGGCCATGGCTCGCTGACCCCGGCCTGATCCGAGACCGAATTGATCGTCAATCATCTCTCGTAAGGAACATGTCATGAGCAAGATGTCCGCACTCGCCCTGGCCGCATCGGTTGCCACCGCAGTGACGCTTGTCACCGGCACAACGACGACCGCCTCGGCCGCCGATGCCAAGGAAAAATGCTACGGCGTTGCCCTCAAGGGCCAGAACGATTGCGCCGCCGGTCCCGGCACGACCTGCGCCGGGACATCGAAGGTCGATTACCAGCGCAATTCGTGGAAGCTGGTTCCCGCTGGAACCTGCGAGACGATCAAGACGCCGAGCGGTCACGGCACCCTGACGCAGGGTCCGGCGCCCGTCTGACAAGGCAGCGCGAACACGTGGGCGGCGCATTTTTCTTTAGGGGCGCCGCCCGCCTCCCGAACGGAATGATCTCTTTGTTTTCACGCAATTCCAGATCCAAGACCGCCGTGTATTTTGCTGGAACTGCTCCAACCCGGAGGCCGCAATGAAACCGTCAGAACTTCCTCGCCATGCCGGTGTCGGCTTCAAACCGGAGCACTTCGCCGCGATCAATGCGGAAAGGCAGCCGATCGGCTTTTTCGAGGTCCATGCCGAAAACTACATGGGTGCCGGCGGCCCGCCGCATGCCCAACTCGGCAGGCTGCGCGGCGACTATGCCCTGTCCATCCATGGCGTCGGCCTTTCCATCGGCTCGATGCAGCCTTTGGACACCGAACATCTTACCCGCCTTAAGATCGTCTGCGATCGCTACGAGCCGGAGAGTTTTTCGGAGCATCTTGCCTGGTCGAGTCACGACACGACCTTTCTCAACGATCTGCTGCCCCTGCCCTATACCGAGGCGACGCTTGCGCGGGTCTGCGACCATATCGATCAGGTTCAGGTAATACTCGGCCGCCAGATGCTGCTGGAGAATCCGGCTACCTACCTGCTCTTCGAGGAAAGCACGATCGAGGAAACGGAATTTCTGGCCGAGGTTACCCGCCGCACCGGCTGCGGCCTGCTGCTCGATGTCAACAACGTCTTCGTCGCCGCCACCAACCACCACATGGATGCGCGCGCCTATCTCGAGCGCTTTCCTGTGCAATGGGTGCGCGAGATCCATCTGAGCGGCCATTCGGAAACCGTCGACGACTCAGGTGCGCCGCTTTTGATCGACAGCCACGATACACCGGTGAAGGATCCCGTCTGGGCGCTCTATGAAGAGCTCATTGGCCGGATCGGTCCAGTGGCCAGCCTGGTCGAGTGGGATAACGACGTGCCGGAATGGCCGGTTTTGAGGGCCGAGGCCGAAGCGGCCGAAGCCATCTTGAAGCGCGCCGTCGCCGCACGTCGGGCGGCCTGAGGAGGGATCGATGTCTCTCACCACGCAAAGCGAGTTCGCCGCAGCGCTTGTCAATCCCGATCTCGCGGTGCCCAATGGATTGATGGCCTGGAATGGCCCACAGCCTGCGCGACGCTTCGGCGTCTATCGCAACAATGTCGCGATCGGCCTGATCGGCGCGCTCACTTCGCGCTTTCCGGCGGCGGAAAGGATCGTCGGCAAGGAATTCTTCGCAGCCATGGCGCATGAATTCATTCGGCTGCATCCGCCGCGATCGCCGCTGCTGCTTGCCTATGGCGATGATTTTCCCGAATTCGTCGAGGGTTTCGAACCGACACGAAAAATCCCTTATCTGCCCGACGTCATGAGATTGGAGGCAGCCCGAGGCCGGGCCTATCACGCGGCCGATGCATTGCCGGCCGATGCCGCCTTGCTGGCGATCGTCGAGCCGGAGGGGCTTTCGAAGCTGAAATTCACGCCGCATCCCTCGGCCTCCGTCGTTCGCTCCGCCCATCCGGCCGTCACCATCTGGGCGATGAATACCGGCGAAATCGAGCTTGCCAATATTGCCGATTGGACGGGCGAGGATGCTCTCGTCGTTCGTCCGGAGATGATCGTGGAAGTACATCGTCTCCCTCCGGGCGGCGCCAGCTTTCTCGAGAAGCTATTTGCCGGCGCCGAGCTCGGCAGCGCCTTCGAGACGTCCCTCGCCGAAACTGCAGATTTCGATCTTTCCGCCAACCTCGCCGGTGCGTTCACGGCAGGCGCCTTCATGGCCATTCGCTGAACGCCAAGAGGAATGAAGATGCAGAACCAGATGATGACGGCCGCACCGGCCGAACGCGAAACCGTGCCCCAAAAGCTTCATGACGCTCTGAGATTGCTCGACCGCATTCCGCACGACCTGATCGCCCTCATAGCGCGGCTGTCGATTGCCGCCGTCTTCTGGCAATCCGGCCAGACCAAGGTGGAGGGCTGGCATGTGACCGACAATGCCGTCTATCTCTTTCAGACGGAATATAAACTGCCGCTGGTCGATCCCTGGATTGCCGCTCATATCGCCGCCTTCAGTGAGCATTTCTTTCCCTTCTTGCTCGTGATCGGCCTCGCAAGCCGGCTGTCGGCGCTGGCATTGCTCGGCATGACGCTGGTGATCGAGATTTTCGTCTATCCCGATGCCTGGCCGACGCACGGCACCTGGGCAACCTGCTTTCTGGTGATCATTGCTGGCGGGCCTGGGCGCATCGCGCTCGATCACCTGATCGCCAGGCGGTTCAGCCGTTCGTCCCGAGACGGGACCAAGGGGAACGCCTGATAGCGGCGCTCCCGGCATGACAATCAAGCAAGGCCTATCGCAGGACTGGCTCGCCATGGAAGCGGCGCCGCGACGGCTTCGAGACGCCGAAGCCGACCTCCATCATCAGGCGCGGCTTCCGCGTGGGCACGGTGCCCATGTGGAAGCCAAAAGGATCCTCCACGAAGCCGGATCCGGCCTTGCCGGTCAGCGTCAGCGCATTCGCCTGTCCATAATAATCGAGCACCTCGTTCGCGGGATGCCCCACCAGCAAAGTCAGCTGATGCCGGAGCTGGCGGCGGCGGTGGCTTCCCTTGATGAAGACATGCGGGCCTGTGCCCTCGTCCACGTCGACGAGATTGAAGAAGAACTTCAACATCCGCCAGTCGTCGAGATCGAAGTGATATTTATCCAGCGAGGCAAGGCTTCTGTCGGCTTCGGAAGCCTGGGTCGGGAAGCTCCACCAAATGCGGGTAGTGATCACCTTGGCCTGCCCGCCGAGATATTGGCGAGCGACATCGATCAGCAACGGATCGCGCTGCACCGCCAGGACGGCTTCGCAATCAAGCGAGCGTTCGAAGAAGTGTCCGCTCAGAATCGGCCGCCCGAAGCGGGCTTCCGCTTGTCCGTGTTCGCTGGCGACAAATTCGAGCTGCCTGTTGAAATTGCCGTAGCAGCTGGTTTTTCCGGCGAATTCGGCGATCTCCCGATGGATATGATCCGGCAGCATCAGGCTCGGATAGATACCATCCGTCCGCAAGGCATCGACGACAACGCTACGCTCGATACCTGCAAACATTGAGGCGCCGGAAATGGGGAGCCTGACGGCCTGCTTGGTCGCAAGCCAATGGATCTGCCGAAACGGCAGGGTTCTGGCCAATAGGAACATGGGCAACCAAGCCGGATTTTCTTTAAGATCGGTCAGGTACGTCGGTATCCTGACAGCCATGCGCTTGAAGCGGCCGCCCTGTCGGGCGATGGACTCCAAGTCTCTTGCCGGGGGATTGTGCATAGCTATCCTTTCCGCATATTTGCAAAACCCGTGGCAACAGGCCCAACACCCCTGTTGATGCGATATAATTCGTTGAAACTCTAAGTTTATTCGCAGCAGCGAATGTCTGCTGCAGCGCGGCAAATAGCGGTCGCCTCGCCCCAGTCAAGGGTCCTGAAAGGCAAAACTTGATCGTAATCGTAGAATTTTCCGCGGAAACACGCAGCGCTTTCGAAAGCATTTGCGAGGTCGCGCGGCATGGTTGCTTTTCCTGCCCGATAACCGTCGAAACGCCGGAAGATGCGGGGAACAGCGCATTTCATTTGCCGTTACTTAGGATAATGGCGCTAAGCATGCTGAAGAGGTGGAGAGCGGTTTCATTCGGCTGCGATTTCGACAGCCTTCCAACAGTCACATTCCTGTTCGCATTATTGGTTAGATGAGCGAGAAAACGTCAAAAAGGCCCCCTTATATGGCAGAAGCGAAGACCTTTGAACCGGCGGAAGGGATCGTCGATTTCGACGCGGGCGAGGGCGAGACCCCGACCGTGGTGGAGATGGACGACTATACGAAGAGCCTCGCCCAGGCGAAGGCCAAGTCCGTCAAGCTTATCGACGCCATCACCGGGCAGGTGCTCAAGAAGAAAGATGCCGTGCATGTCGACGACCTTCGTCCCTCACTGGCGGATTTCATGCGGCTGAAGCATCCGGAGCTTCGCGCCGATGACTATATCAGCCGCAAGGTGATGGACGATTATCGCGCTCAATATATCGCCGAGCTGCTGACGGTGGAGCGCGGCGAGCTTTCCAACCTTGAGGACGAGGTCGTCGAAAGCCTGAAGACACATGATACGCTGGCCGAGAACATCGAAGAGGATTATGAGGACCATCGCTCCATCGGCGACCGCATGGCGGACGGCGTGGCGTCCTTCGGCGGCAGCTGGACCTTCATCATTTCCTTCTGCCTGTTTCTCGCCGTCTGGATGGGCATCAATCTCTTCATGGGCGAAAAACAGGCCTTCGACGCCTATCCATTCATCCTGCTGAACCTGGTTCTTTCGACGGTCGCCGCGCTGCAGGCGCCGATCATCATGATGAGCCAGCGCCGTCAGGAAGAGAAGGACCGCCTGCGAGCCCTCAACGACTACAAGGTCAACCTGAAGGCCGAACTGGAAATCCGCCACCTGCATGAAAAGGTCGATCATCTCCTCAATCGCCAGTGGGAGCGGCTGACCGAAATCCAGCAGATCCAGATCGAGATGATGCTGGAACAGGCCAAAGCCGCCACCCGGGCGATCAAGGCCAACAAGGCGGCAAAGGCGAAGACCAGCGCGCTGAAGAGCCTCTTCACCAAGGCCAGGGACCCTGATCCGGATGAATCCGCCACCTGACCGCCGACACTCGGCGGCGCCTTTCACCATGGAGCGACCGACTGTCCTTCAGGGCTGCTCGCCTTGCCGACATTTCACGCCTCCTGGCGGTTCATATGCCTGCCGCCGATGCGCGAACAGAACCGGAATGCACAGGAGATAGAGCAAGGCGCCCAGAATCCAGACGAGACCGGGAAAGACATGCCTTGAGGCGAAATAGATCTCGCTGATCGCCAACGGCGCCACCATGGATGCGAGGCTCGCCAGGCTGGTCAGCACCCCCTGCAGGCGCCCCTGCTCATCCGCGCCCACCCGTTTCGTCATCAACGACAGCAGCGCGGGCTGGCCGATACCGCCGAGGCAGAAGAGCGGGAAAAGCAGGAAGGCAACGAAGCTGCGCGTGGCGAAGGCGATCGCGATATAGGCAGCGCTATCGCAGACGATCGCGACGATCAGCGCGAAACGCTCGCCCCAGCGTTCGCTCAGCGGGCCGGCAACGAAGGCCTGGGCGAGAGCGTGGAAGAAGCCGAAGCCGGCGAGAGACAGGCCGACGGTCGCCGTATCCCAGCCGAACTTGTCCTGACCGTAGAGCACCCATATGGTGCCGCCCACCTCGCCGACGATACTGAGGATGATGGATAGGACGAGAAGCGGCAGGAGCGCCGGAAATGCGCCGATCCAGCGCAGCGGCGCCAAGGGATGAAAGGCGGACGGGTCGATTCGCTCGGGCTTCGCCGTCCGCGTCTCGGGCAGCACGATCAGCGCAATGATGAAATTCGCCATCACGAGCAGCGCGGCCGCAATGAAGGGTGCTCGCAGCGAAATCGTGCCCAGCATGCCGCCGATCACGGGTCCCAGAATGAAGCCGATGCCGAAGCAGGCGCTGAGGAGCCCGAAAGCCCGCGCCCGGCGCTCCTCCGGCATGATGTCGGTAAGACAGGCCGCCGCCACCGCGGCATTGGCGGCCGTCAGGCCGGCAAAGGCTCGCCCGAGAAACAACCACCAGAAACCCGGCGCCAAGGCCATGAAGGCATAGTCGATCATGCCGCCCGCCAGCGAAACGAGCAGCACCGGCCTGCGGCCGTAGACATCGCTCAGCGTCCCGAGGATGGGAGAGGCGAGAAACTGCAGCGCCGCATAAAGCGAAAGGAACGCGCCGAAGCGCCAGCCGAGCTCGGGCGTATGCGCCACGCTCTGTAGAAGCTCCGGCAGGATCGGCATCACGAGACCAGTTCCGGCGGCATCGAGAACGACGACGGAGAGGACCGTCAAAAGCATCTTGTTCATAGTGCAAAACTTATCGTTGATAAGTAACTTTATCGCCGATAAATTATGCATGCGGGACTGTCAATCGGAGAGCCTATGAAAATCGATCGAAGCCAGATCGTCGATGCGGCGCTGACCATTCTGAACGAAGTCGGCATCGACGGCCTATCGACGCGGCTGATCGCCCAGCGCCTCGGCGTCCAGCAGCCTGCCCTCTACTGGCACTTCAAGGGCAAACAGGCGCTGCTTGCGGCGATGAATGCCGAGATGCTGAGGCGGAATCACACGCGCAACATACCTCTTGCCGGAGAGACCTGGCAGGAATTCCTGCGCGCCAATGCCAGCAGCTTCCGTTCCGCCTTGCTGGCATGGCGCGATGGTGCCCGCGTTCATGCGGGAACCGAAGTCGATCTTTCGCACCTCGGTGCGATCGAAGCCCAACTCGAATGCCTGTATACCGCCGGCTTCGATTCCGAAAAGGCTCTGGCGCTGCAGATCGCGATCAGCCGCTATGTGGTGGGATGTGTATTGGAGGAGCAGGCGGATGCAGCCGAATCCAGGGATCGGTCGGCGCTCGATGCGGCCGCCGAAAACCATCCGAACTTGGCGAAAGCCTTGTCCGTCTACCGCGCCAAGGGCCATAAAGCCTTGTTTGAAGCCGGGCTCGAGCTGCTGATCGGCGGGGCTGAGACCGGCAATTAGATACATGCTCGCTCAGTGCTGTTCCGGGCGAAAATGCATCTCGAACCAGCAGACATTACGACGCGAGGGTGCGGTTCTCGCTGTTTTGCCGATGCCACCTGAAATTGTCATCTTGCAACTGATTGGGGCAGTGGATAGCCTGATGACACCGGATTCTGACTCTGACATGCCAGAGTTCTGGATAGTTAGCAGCCTGAAGGGGGAAGCCTTGAAACCTTTACTGACCGCGCCTGTATTTTTAGCCCTTTTTTCTCTGAGTGCATGTGCAACTTCGTCCACATCGAACTCGGCGGCTGGCCCGACTTCTGATGCCTGCGGTGCCTCTCGATATCAAAAGCTTGTAGGGGGCCCATCCTCTGCCACCGCGGGGCTGAAAATACCCGCAGATTCGCGACACTATGGAAGTGAAGAACGGGTTGCTACCGATACGCCTACGCGTTTGAATTTCGTCCATAGTGGCACCGCAGTCCAGTCCGTGACTGATCCTAAATCCAAGGTGATACGCGTATTTTGTGGGTGAAAGCCCATTAAAGCCAGAGCAAGGGTGCATCTTTGAATAGGCACGGTGGAATACTCGCAACAACAATCTTTTGGCGCCGGTCGGCGCCAAATCCTTTGCCGCATCGCATTCGCACTCATTCAGGAATTTACAATGCGCCGTCTGCTGCCCTTTACTGCCGGTATTGCTCTGATGGCTACTCTCTCCAGCTGCGTGACGGCGCCGCACGTAGCCTCCCCGCCTCCAGCAGGTTGGAAGCGTTTCCATGCCGCTAAAGGCGCCTGCGCCATTGCTGTTCCGGATTGGATGAAAATAGCCGACGGGGTGGCGGGCTCAACTCAGACGCAGGCTGGCAATGTCAGCCGAATTACCGTTGTGTTCTTCTTACCCGAAGTCGGCGATTACCAGCGCACGGCGAGGATCATGTCGATGGTCGATCCAAGCATGAAAATCATGAGCCAATCAGGGCGCGGGACGATCGGCGTAATCAACACACCTGCGGGCAGCCTGTGGACGATCATTAGCAACACCACACCTGCTTGCAGTGTTAAGATTACCAGCTACGCGCCGCCTACCGGTAGCATTCCGGATGTAATTTCGACCATGGCAGTGCATTTAGGCCCGGAATAGACCCCTGCTGCTTTGCGAAAGATCTCTTCGATGTCGCGGCAACCCGCCGACATGGGTGGAGCGAAGTGATCGGCCACAGCGCAAGCGGAAAAGCGGCCTCGAATCGGATGCCGCGGCTTGCAACGGCAGTATGGGCCATAATACCTGCGCCACGGCTGAACAACTCGCTCACGATCCGAAGACGATCTGACAGGCCGAAGTGGTCGCCGGAAACAATCCGTCTTCACCAACCGGTACACCCCAATCATCCAACGTCTTCACCTGAGCAATGGCTCCACCCTTTGCCGTGAGTGCGAGGGTGCAAGATACATCCTGGTCATGTTCCGGGACATAGCGCCGCTTCCTGATTGTCCAGTTCCCCTGAAATGACTCATCTTCGTATGTCCTCGCGGGCACCCGCACCATACGAGATCGCCAGGGCACCGGTACCCACGTTACCGCCAGCGACCAGTGCCGTCAGCGCACCCGCCGCCGCATGCAGCGCGGTCTTCTCAACGCCACCTTCGGGAAGATTGAAATGCGTGGCGATGTCGCCGATCGCGATATTGGCAAGCTGCGACAGGGCAGCCGCACTTTGCTGCTGGGCCTTGAGCTTGTCGATGTCGAACGGCTTGACGGTATCGTTGGCCTTGGAGAGGTCGGTGTTAAGGCTGGCGAGATCCTGGGTCTGGTGGGAGAGCGTGAGCTTGCCAGGCGTCAGGGTGGCGAGGGCGGCACCCGTATCGCTCTGCTTGGCAGGCTGGCCGATGCTTGGAACGGGCAAGCCGCCAGGCGTCAGGCTGAAGCCGTAGCTGGAGGTCGAGGCCTCCGAGGTGTTTTCGAGGTTAGAGAAGGTGAGCGAGCTGGCCGTCAGATCGTTCTTGGCGGGATCAGCGGTGGAGGCGATGACGCCGCCGATGAGACCGACATTGCCACCGGCCGTGACGTGATAGCCGCCGTCACCTGCGACGATGCCCGACTGTTCGGCGACATTGGCGTAAGTGCCCTTGGTCTTGCCGACCTGCACGCCGCCAGAGACACCGGTGAGATTGGAGAAGCCAAGGCTGGCACCGAGCGTCTTTTCGTCATAGGTGGCCGTATCCTGACGGCTGACGATATTGAGATTGCCACCCGCGATCGTCGAGACGCTGTTGCCGGAGACGACCGCGCCGGCAAGCGTCGTGTCGCCACCGGAGACAGTACTGACGTTGCCGGTGCCGAGCACATGGCTGTCAACGATACCCCGGAATAACAGCAGCCATCATCGGAATCTTGCGGCAACTGCTCCATAATGCGGAATTCTGAATAGGCGAGCCCACAGCCTTTGCAGAAATGTTTCGTCAGGCTTGCTCCAAAGCAGGGCCAAAAGGCTCTCGCGTTGTTCTAAAAACGCTCTTCAATTCACGGGTCCCCACATACCCCGAAACGGTGCTTCAGGAGCAACCAAGCGCCATATCTCTCCAGATTCTATGCAACGATACCATCGCTCCTCGAGTCCAGAGATAAGGTCGATGCTTGGTTTCGTTACTGGAATGCGCTCGACAGCGCCCAGATCGACCTGTACCGATAGCCAAACGCAAAAACGCTTGTATTCGCCCGGCGAATCAAATCCGCCAATTATTTCCCAATTGCAAGCGTTCACGGCGTTTTTATCCTCGAGCAGTCAGCCCAAAAATCCCGGTGGTACCACCGCCCCCACCTACCAACCTACCTCGGGGAGCGGCCCCACTATTTCAGCCAACTTTGGTCGATGGCGGCATAGGTTGTGACATCCGCCACAAGCAAAACTACGATGCCAATGCTCGATCAAGATAGTCGCGGAGAAATTGTACTCGCGTTCTAATGTCCATGGCGATAGCCTGGTCACTAGCTATATTTATCAATCGCAAACGTAAAATCATGTAGATCTCCGTTCCGGTTGAACCTTCGATAAGAGCGCGTCGGATTTGCTCGGCGTATTCATGCTGCCCAACTCTGTCAAGAGAATCCCCGATCGACCTAGCCTCTTGATATGGATCGTTCATCATTTGGGTCCCAGTGTGCTGAAAGATTGCATTTGAACACCACCACTTGGAACGACAACTTCAATCCCTCCTCCGAGATTGGTGCCGACTGCCGGAGCTGCGCGAGTAATAAACTGTGTACCGGGTTGTATGATAGCAGTTTCTACAAAATTTGCGTTCGTCACGTTTTCAGGTGGAATGCCATACAAGCTTGGATAATTCGGTGTAGTCAGAGGATTCTGTAGGGACCAGAATTGTGCTTCTGCAGCTTGGCTTTGTCCCAATGTACCTATCCGGTACAAGGTTGCTCCTTGTTGAACTTGTTTAATGGCATCAAGGGCAGCAGGCGAGTTCGATTGAAAAGCCGGTCCGTACGGAGTCGCAACGTTCTTTGTGGCAACTACGCTACCCTCGGCAACTGCCGCCTCTGCAGCGGCTGCGCCGCCACCGAGGAGTGCCCCGACTGCGACATTCAGCATGGCGCGCTTGACGCCGCTGGGGTCATAGAGGTCCTGAGCAGATCTAATCCTCAGGGAGTGATTAGCCCTGACGGACCCAGGTGAACGGACCGGGATTCCTTTTGGCTTCAACCGCCGGTCTTGAGATTGGTCCCGTTCTCCTGAGCCCGCGCCCGCGAAAGCGGGAAATTGGTGCTTGCCGCCCAAGTGCGGCGACTGGATGTGAGGTTGTACTGGCCCGAGAACCGGGCCGGTAATCGCTATGGGCTCAGACCGCGGATCCGATTACCTAGGAGAAATTCGATCCCACTCGAATGAACAATTGACAAAAAACCTGATGTGATGGGAATCGAACGGGCGGCCCCTTCAACTACTTTTTTCCATTTCAATAAGTTGAGATAGCAGTCAGCAATATCTGACACCGTTGTGCCAGCATTTTCCGCTTGCCGCTTTCTTAAGCTAAACTTGCCAATATACGCGGGATTTTCTGCCAGCGAGATTGGAAGGACATCACGTTCGAACAGTTCGTCAGGAAGGTGGATGCTTACATCCGATGGTACAACGAAAAGCGGATCAAGATCTCCCTTGGCTCTCTTAGCGAGGCCGGCATCTGAGGATCGTCCGAAATGCGCGCGACTAGCAACTCTCCGTGATCATGAATCGCCCTGGACCGGACCATGCGACTCTTCGATATTTTCCGATCAACAGACCTTCGCTTCTCAGGAATTCAAATACCTCGGATGGCGACCAATCTGGCCCCGCAGCAAAGCATACTCCGCAATCTCGCAAACGTGCAAAAACCATCGCTTTCTCATTAACACTTGAGATATTCACGGAAACTGAGTTCAAGCCCGCCTCTTCATTTGGAGTAAATCCAAATGAGGCAAGTTTCTCTGAGATAGTATCATCTAAAATAACGACCACAATGCAAGATGCCGAAGCTTCGGCAACGAATGCTTTCATAGAGGAGTCGCTTGTGCTCATTTTACTCGGACCGTAGTTATTGTGATTACGTTTTTTGTGTCAGTTGTCGGGATTGAGTCAACAACCATCTCCGGCCCACCTCCAGGTAGATGCTGCCCAGGTCCCTGAAAAAGATTGTTTCCTTCCAAGGGACTTCTCGGTGACATATCTGTGATTCCGGTAACCTGGCGTACTTTAAAGCCGCCTACGAGTGAACCTGGCTGCAATCCCATAGCAGTCTCAAGCTGAGCCTGTTGTTGAGCAGTTATAAAGGTGTCACCATAGATGTTTAGTGGCCCCAGGATATCGGTGATAGCCTGTTGATCGGTTATAAAAGTTCCCGATCGACCAATAGTCGAATAACTGTCCCAACTCGTCGGACTTACGTTATATCCGACATTCTTACTGAGCATATTTGCTTGCCGCAGTCGCGCGGCCTGCACAATGTTGGCCTCCGCTGCTGCGGCACCTTCAGCCGCGACACCCCCACCGAGGAGTGCCCCGACTGCGACATTCAGCATGGCGCGCTTGACGCCGCTGGGGTCATAGAGGTCCTGCTGCATCGTCGTTTGATAGAGCTCGACCCAGTGCATCATCACGGGATCGAGGCCATCATTGTTCTTATAGAGGCTGGCGAGCGCCACACGAAGATCGGCGATGTCCGACTGACAAGCCGCGCCTTCGCTATCGGCGGTGCAGTCGGCATGCAGCTTTGCATCACGCTGTATGTCGAGCTGGGTCAACGCGAACGCCTCTTTGCAAGAGGCTGCATCGCCGCCGTCACACTTATCCTGCGCCTGCTTGAGCTCAATAGCCTCGGCGTGGTTGAGGTAATTATAATTGACGTTGTCCAGGCCGGTGGCAGCACCTTGCATGCCGCCGGTCAAACCGCCGACTGTGGCCGCCACCCATTGAGTGATGGCATTCTTCTGATCGGCGCTGAGATTTGGATTGGCCTTCAGCACGTCCTGCAGCACGCCATTGGCGAGTTCGCTGGCCGCGCCGGCGGCGGCCCCCGTGAGGGCACTGCCCCCGGCAAGTTTTGAGACCAGCGCCCCGACGGCAGCATGCAAGGCGGTCTTTTCCACGGAGCCTTCGTCAAAGCCGAGCTTATCGGAGAGCGTACCGACGCCGATGTTCAAGAGTGCCGACAGCGCCGCGGCACTCTGTTGCTGGGCCTTGAGCTTGTCGATGTCGAAGGGCTTGACGGTGTCGTTGGCCTTGGAAAGATCGGTGTTGAGGCTGGCGAGATCCTGGGTCTGGTTGGAGAGCGTGAGCTTGCCAGGCGTCAGGGTGGCGAGTGCGGCACCCGTATCGCTCTGCTTGGCCGGCTGGCCGATGCTCGGAACGGGCAAGCCGCCAGGCGTCAGGCTGAAGCCGTAGCTGGAGGTCGAGGCCTCCGAGGTGTTTTCGAGGTTAGAGAAGGTGAGCGAGCTGGCCGTCAGATCGTTCTTGGCGGGATCAGCGGTGGAGGCGATGACGCCGCCGATGAGACCGACATTGCCACCGGCTGTGACGTGATAGCCGCCATCGCCGGCGACGATGCCCGACTGTTCGGCGACATTGGCGTAAGTGCCCTTGGTCTTGCCGACCTGCACGCCGCCAGAGACACCGGTGAGATTGGAGAAGCCAAGGCTGGCACCGAGCGTCTTTTCGTCATAGGTGGCCGTATCCTGACGGCTGACGATATTGAGATTGCCACCCGCGATCGTCGAGACGCTGTTGCCGGAGACGACCGCGCCGGCAAGCGTCGTGTCACCACCGGAGACAGTACTGACGTTGCCGGTGCCGAGCACATGGCTGTTGACCTGAGTGACGCCAGTGGCTTTCTCGCTGCCCTTGGCATAGCTGCCGCCGGCGGTCACGCCGCCGGCATCGATGCCGATAGAGGCACCGGCCGACTTGGTGCTCGCCGACGAGTTCGAGAAGGCCTGGGCACTTTCGAGATCGATGTTACGACCGGCCCACAGCAGCACATTGCCGCCGTCAATATCGCCGGCCGAACCTGCGGTAATCTGGGTACCGCGACCGGTGATATCGCCGCTTTTGGCCACGATGGTGGCGTTTCGGCCGGCATCAATCTCCGTCACGACCGGCGTGCCAACGGTCGTCGATCGCTCGGTCTTCGACGAGGTAAAGCCGATCGTCAGCGAGGTGGATGCGAGCGGCTGCGACGCAACGCCGCCCAAGAGCCCCATTTTGTCCAGCGTATTATATGTCTGGTAGCCGGCAAGAGCCGTTGGAGCCAACGCATATTGGCTGTTCGAGCCACCAAGGCTACCAGCGGCCGAGGCGATGCTCTGACCGGCGCTGATCAGCCCAGACGAGACGGTGAGGCTGATGCCGGCAAAAAGCCGCTGGTGCATCTCGGCATAATTGCTCTGATCCTCGGCCGAAAGCAGATTGACGTCGTTTGCAGCAAAGAGGTTGGCGTCGCGGCCGGCGTCGACCTTCGCTGCCTGGAGATTGACGTCGTTGCCGGCATGGATGTTGACATCGCGGCCGGCGGCAAGCGTCGAAACCGCATTTGTCGCCGATGCCTGAGATGTCTTGTCGGTGGACGAGCCATAGCCAAGGCCGATGGAGGCAGAGCCTTGACCGAGGGATAACTGGATGCCGAAGCCGGACTTCTTCTGCTGCTCGGACTGTGACGAGCTTTCGGCGCCGGGGGTGACGTTGACATCGCGGGCGGCCGACAGGTTGATGTCGCGGTCGGCGCTAACCGACGAGCCCATGATATTGAGATCGGTCGTCCTCGCAGTCAGGTTGACGTCCTGACCGGCCGACAATGTAGAGCCGATGTTATCCGTGGAAGATTGCTGTCCCTGCTTCTCGTTCTTGCCGTAGAGCGAGATGAAGCCGCCGCCGGAGCCGACGAAGAGGCCTGAATCCTTGCGCTTGCTGTCGGACTGGTGGTTTTCCTGCGCACCGATGATCGAGACGCTCTCGCCGGAGACGTTCAGCGAGCCATCGGCATTGACCTTCGAGCCGACAATCGCTGCCGCCTTGCCGGCATCCAGATTGACATCGCCCGAGGCTGAAAGCTGCGACCCGATGGTCGTCTCGTTATAGCCGTCATAGCTGGAACTGCCGCTGCGCAGGAAACCCTTGCGCTTGGCGCTGTCATGCTCGGTCTCGGTGTCCTTGCCGGCGGAGACGATCAGGTTGCCGCCGGTCTGGACTTTGAGATCGGCGGTATGAGTATCATCACCGGCCGTCACCTTGGAGGCGGAGACCGTAGTGTCACCGCCGGAAATGATCGTCACACCGTCCTTGCCGGACAGTGACGAGCCAGCCGCCGTCGTGGTCTCCAGATGACCGGAGGCATTCTCCTTCGTCGAACCGAAGAAACCGCTCTTCTTGCTGGAGCTTTTGACATCGAGGGTGGCGCTGTCGGTCGCTTCAGCGATGGTGACGTTCTTCCCGGCCTGCAAGCCAAGCTTTCCGTCGGCATCCATCGTCGAACCGATGACGTTGATGTCATTGTTCGACTTGGCGACGAGATCGCCGCCCGCCGTAATCGTCGAGCCATTATGCGTCAGCTCGGACGAGGAATTTTTGCCGAAAGTCGAGTTCGACTGGCTCTGAGACGTGGTAACATTGATGTCGCCGTTCGAGGTCAGGCCGACATTACCCTTGGCCGTCAGGTCGGAACCAGAGATCAGGACACCGGTATTGGCATTGACCCCAGCGTCACCGCTTGCGGTGATCGCGAGGTTGCCGCCGGCCGAGAGCTGCGAAGCCTGCTGATCGGTACTGGTCGTCTTGGTGTAGCCGTCGTCGGTGCGACGGGCGACATCGGTGGAGACGATATTGACCGCTCCATTCGTAGCAGTCACCGAAAGATTCCCACCCGACTTTGCGGAGGATCCGATGATGTTGACGTCGTTGGTGCCGGCGATAGTGAGATTGCCGCCGGTGGTTACACGGGCCCCCGTCGCATTCTGCTGGCTACCATTATCAACCTTGACAGCAGCAAGGTTGACATTGGTGCCGGAAAGCTGGGCATTGCCGCCTGCGGCGATCTTGGTGCCCTGCAAGCTCAGCGTACCGCCCGCGGCGATCTGCAGATTGCCGCCGGCCGACACGCCGGCATTGGTGTTGACGACATTCTGGCCGCCGATGGTCATCGTCTGGGCGGCAAGCGTAATGCCATTGGTGGCATTGAGGTTCATGTTGCCGCCGGCGAGGAAAGTGCCGCCATTGGCCTTGATCTCGGTCGCATTGATGGTCATGCCATCCGCTGCGGCAATCGCACCGGAATTGTTGACGGAGCCGGCATCGATGCTGACGCTGTTGCCGGCAATGACGGCGCCGCCTGCATTGACTTTCGCCTTATCAGCGGCCGAGAGATAGACGACCGGCACCAGCACCGGTG
>NZ_JAQJCI010000030.1:0-42251 GCF_030182495.1 Rhizobium aureum
GGGTGTAGGAATATTGACAGGATCTGTCCCTAGTACGAGAGGACCGGGATGGACATATCTCTGGTGGACCTGTTGTCCTGCCAAGGGCATAGCAGGGTAGCTATATATGGAATGGATAACCGCTGAAGGCATCTAAGCGGGAAACCAACCTGGAAACGAGTGTTCCCTATCAGAGCCGTGGAAGACGACCACGTTGATAGGCCGGGTGTGGAAGTGCGGCAACGCATGAAGCTTACCGGTACTAATAGCTCGATTGGCTTGATCGTTCCCATTGCCAGTGCTCATCGAATAAATTCGATGAGGCAATAGGATGTAGGCAGTAGGCAATAGCCGCTTCTGCCCAGCATCCAAGACGTGTTCAAATAAAAAATCCAGCTTCTCAAATTGTCCATGCAGCAGCATGAACAGCAAGCCTCCGTATGGACGGCTGATGTCCCCTTCGAGCGACAAGCGAGAAGGAAAGGCATATCAGCCCAGAAAGAGCAACTTGTTGATCCATGCGTTCGCATGGATCAACAAGTTGCGCTTTGCCGACCTGGTGGTTATGGCGGGGTGGCTGCACCCGTTCCCTTTCCGAACACGGCCGTGAAACGCCCCTGCGCCCATGGTACTTCGTCTTAAGACGCGGGAGAGTAGGTCGCTGCCAGGTCTGCTAATCGCAACTCCACGCTAAATCGATGAAATCGATTTATGCGTCAGGCTAAATTGCTCAAGCAATCTATGCCTCATAAAATCTTCTCATCACACAGACGGCCCAAGCCGTGCTACAATAGGCCGCTCATGCGGCCTTTGCCGCTTCTGGAGCCAGGAAATTACCCCGACGTACCCGAAATACGGGGCCAAGGGCGCGGCAAACCCTTCGGGTTTGCGCAACCGCGATAAGCCCAAACGCGGCTTACGCTGGGAATACGCGACAAATCGCTCCGCGATTTGCGCTGGATAAGACGACAAATCGCTCCGCGATTGGCGTCGGTAACGCGATAAGCCACAACGCGGCTTACGCTGGGAACAAGGGACAAATCCTGCAGATTTGCCCGGATGAAGCATGAACCGCATAGCGGTTCACGCAACCGCGATAAACCCTTCGGGTTTACGCTGGTGACGCGGGGTGGAGCAGCCCGGTAGCTCGTCAGGCTCATAACCTGAAGGCCGCAGGTTCAAATCCTGCCCCCGCAACCAATTACAAAAAAAGCCCGCTTCAAGCGGGCTTTTTGCGTTCTGCCAACGCCGAAAGCATCCAACCAATCAGCCCCCAAAACAAGCATAACCAAACCACGCAACGCAACGCGCAAAACAAAGCATCAACACGGAACCAAGCGTTCCCAATACACACAATATCAAAGGTGCAAAGGCACAAGCGAGCGTTCCTAGATTTGCGTTGTAGTGCTTTCGCCGGGAGAGGCGAGGGGCTGCTCAGTCAACGGGCTCGCTCAGCGGTGATGATCCATGCGTGGGAGTTGAACAGCACGCCTCCGAAGGTCATATGCGCTTCCAGTAGATCACGCAGCCGCTGCAGTGGCCGGTCGGGTGCCTCATCGGTGTGCATGAGCGCGTCCTTGACCATATAGAGACCGGCAAGGGCATCAAGGGCGGCATCGACATTAGCCCCATAGAACACCGGTTCCTTCACCTCGGTGAAGTCGATCGAGGTGAAGCCGGCGGTGCTTAACAGCTCTTTGGCTATGGTGGGATCGCCAAGCGAAAACGGCTTGCCGGCATTTTCTGGAATTCTGCTCCCTGGAGCTAGCGCATTCCGAATTGCGCCAGACCATTCGTTGCGCTCCTGGTTTTGCCATACCATCCAGGCGATGCGTCCACCCGGGCGCATTGCATGGGCGATATTGGTGAATGCCGCCGGCGGATCTGCAAAGAACATGACGCCGAACCGGCTGATGCATAGGTCGAAGCCGGCAGCTGGAAAGTCGTGAGTTTGTGCGTCACCCAGTTCGAAGCTGATGTTGCCCAATCCGGCTTCGGCGCTGCGTTGGCGGGCAATCTCAAGCATCTCGGCGGACGTGTCCACGCCGACCGCGCTGCCTTGTGTTGCGGCAAGAGCTGCTTCGCGAGTGGTTTGTCCAGCGCCGCAGCCGATATCGAGTATCCGGTCATGCGTCCGGACGCGGGCGGCGGCTCGCAAATGCAGGTTATGCCGTGATAGTTCAGCGTCGTAAAAATCAGCACATTGCAGCACTACAAGCCTCCCTCATCTCGTCTCGATCGCTATTGCGCGCAGTTCTCGCAAGACCCTCGAACAACTCCAATCCATTGTTCTCACACAATTCCGGATGAAAAACCGCTGGACGCTTTTCTGGAACTGCTCCGACGGACGTCGATGCCCCGTGTTGCAGCCTCATAAAACTGATTGCATAATAAAATCGGTTATGCAATATGAATCCAGTTGCAATTCGCAATCGGATGGGTTTTGTCATGGCAGAAACGAGATCGTTCGCAGCCACCGAGACGTCAATCGAGGTCAAGGGAGCGAAACTGCAGACCCAGGCTTTCGGTGATCCCTCCAGCCCGCCCATCATATTGATCATGGGAATGATGGCTTCGATGCTGTGGTGGCCGGACAGGTTCTGCGAGGCGCTCGCCGCCCGCCAGCGCTATGTGATCCGATACGACCAGCGCGATACGGGCCTCTCGACACATTATCCGCAAGGCGAACCCCATTATTCGTTCAGCGACTTGGCCGACGATGCCATCGCCATTCTCGACGGCTACGGATTGGAAACGGCGCATGTGGTGGGCATGTCGATGGGCGGCGCCGTTGCACAGGAGGTCGTGTTGCGCCATCCCCGGCGTGTGCGGACCCTCACGCTGATCAGCACATCACCGCTCGGCGTCGAGGGCTTGCCTTCCTCGACCAAGGCCTATCAGGAGCATTCCAGTTCGGCCGAAGCAGTCGATTGGTCCAAACTCGAGGCCATTGCCGATTTCCTGCGCCGCGAGACGGCCATGCTTGCCGGCACCCGGCATCCGCACGATCCTGATGCCGCAAGTGCCCTGATCGCCCGCGACATGGCGCGGGCGCCGTCATTTGCCAGTGCTACGAACCATTTCACGCTTGTGAGCGAAGAAAGGCCAGCAAGGCTTCACGCTTCCGATATCAAGCTGCCGGTCCTTGCGATCCACGGGTCAGCCGATCCGCTGTTTCCCATAGGGCATGGCGAGGCTTTCACCAAGGTCGTGCGAAATGTGCGGCTGCACCGGATCGAGGGTGGAGGGCACGAAATCCACGAGCGCGACATTGACGAGATCGTGCAGGCCATCATCGATCACACGGCCCGACAGACAACCGGAAAGCCAGGCATGACCTCGCTTTCCGGTCGTTAAAGATCAGCTTCTCGGCTTCAGGTTCTCTGCGTCATAGAGCGGCTTGTAGCCGACGCCGGCGACTTCGACCGGGTAGGTTTCGCCGAAATATTCGACCTTCAGTTTGCGGCCTTCCTGCGCATAGGACCAGGGGAGATAGGCGAGTGCGATATTCTTGCCGATGGTCGGGCCGTAGGCGATCGAAGTGGTGAAGGAGCGGCGGCCGAGCTCATCGACCAGGGTTTCGCCGGTTTCGGGATCCATGACCGGCAGGATGCCGACGGGGTAGCGGGCAACGCCGTTGGAGTCGATGTTGTCGGTCATCACAAGCGTGCAGAGCATGGCCGGCTGGTGTTCGCGGGCGCGGTATTCGAGGTGCTTGGCCTTGCCGCGGAAATCGGCTTCCTTGACCTTCGGGCGGCCGAGATCGGCTTCGAGAAGATTATATTCCGTCAGCAGGTCGGCATTCTGCAGGCGCAGGCTCTTTTCCATGCGGCGGCTGTTGGCATAGGTCTCGACGCCGACGGCGATGGCGCCGGTCGAGCGCAGCGCATCCCAGACGGCCAGCGCATCGCCATAGGCCATGTGCAGTTCCCAGCCCTGTTCGCCGACATAGGAGATGCGGAATGCCGTGACGTTCTTGCCGGCGATGCGGATCTGCTTGATCGCGGCGAAGGGGAAGTTTTCGTGCGAGAGGCTTTCCGGGTGCTCGACCACCTTCTGCAGGTTGGTGCGGGCATTCGGTCCCCAGATGCCGATCGTGACATAGCGTTCGGTGACATCGGTGATGGTGACGTCGAAACCCTTATCCTGGGCAACGCGGCGCATGTAGTGGAAATCGCGCGGGCCGGCGTCGGCGCCGTCGATCAGGCGGCAGCGGTCGGCCATGCGGATGACGGTGAAATCGGCCCGCACCATGCCCTCGTCGTCGAGGAAGTGGGTGTAGATGCCCTTGCCGATATTGGCCTCTCCGCCGATCTTGGCCGCGCAGAGCCATTCCAGCAGCTCGACATGATCGGGGCCCTCGATGTCGTACATGGCGAAGTGCGAGAGGTTGATGATGCCGCAATCTTCGCTCAGCGCCAGGTGCTCGGCATTGGAGACGCGCCAGAAATGGCGGTTGTCCCATTCGTTTTCGCGCACCGGGATGCGGTCGCCGTATTTTTCGAGCAGGTGCTCGTTGGCGGCATAGCCATGCGCGCGCTCCCAGCCGCCAAGCTCCATGAAATAGCCGCCGAGCTCTTTTTCCCGCTCATAGAAGGGCGAGCGGCGGATGTTGCGGCCGGTGGCATAGGGTTCGCGTGGGTGGACGGCGGGGTTATAGATCTTCTGGGCCGCCTCGGTGCAGCGGCCTTCGATGAATTTCTCTTCAAGCATATGCGGGTAGAAGCGGGAATAATCGATCCGGTTGTGGTCGATCGGCGTGCGGCCGTCCGTCATCCAGTCGGCGACCAGCTTGCCGAAGCCGGGGCCATCCTTCACCCAGATGGCGACGCAATACCAGAGGCCGCGAATCTTCTGGCTTTCGCCGACGGATGGGCCGCCATCGGTCGTGACCTGCAGGAGGCCGTTGAAGGAGTGGCCTTCATTGTAGCCGAGTTCGCCGAGGATCGGCGTCAGTTCCATGGCGCGTTCGAGCGGCTCGATGATCTGTTCCATGTCGAGGTCGCGCTGCGACGGCGACAGACGGGCCTCATGCTTTTCGAGGAGGTCGCGCGGATGGCAGAGGCGTGGGTTCTTCTCTTCGTAGTAACCCCATTCGATCTGGCCGCCTTCGGCGGTCTTCGGGTCGCCAGTGTCGCGCATATAGGCGGAGTTGCCCTGGTCGCGCATCAGCGGGAAACCGATTTCCTTACCGGTGTTGGCAAACTCGTTGTAGGGGCCGAAGAAGGTCAGCGGATGGTCGACCGGCATGACCGGCAGGTCTTCGCCGACCATTTCGGCGATCAGGCGGCCCCAGAGACCGGCGCAGACGATGACATAGTCTGCTTCGATCGTGCCGCGATGGGTGACGACGCCACTGATGCGGCCGTCTTTGACAATCAGCGACTGGGCCGGCGTATTGGCGAAGGATTGCAGCTTGCCGCTCTTTTCGCCCTGGTCGATCAGCTTGCCGGCAACGGTCTGCGAACGGGGTATGACGAGGCCGGCATCCGGGTCCCACATGCCGCCCTGGACCATGCTTTCCTCGATCAGCGGGAATTTTTCCTTGATCTCTGCGGGGTCGACCAGGCTCACGCGCGTGCCGAAGGCCTTGCCCGAGGTCACCTTGCGCTTGATTTCCGCCATGCGGTCGTCATCGCCGACGCGGGCGACTTCCAGGCCGCCGACGCGGGCATAGTGGCCGAGCTTATCGTAGAAATCGATGGAGTAGAGGGTCGTCCAGCAGGAAAGGAAATCATGGCTGGTCGTGTAGCAGAAGTCGGAGGCGTGCGCCGTCGAGCCGATATCCGTCGGGATACCGGACTTGTCGATGCCGACAATATCGTCCCAGCCGCGCTCGATCAGATGGTGGGCGATCGATGCGCCGACGATGCCGCCAAGCCCGATGATTACGACCTTCGCCTTTTGAGGAAATACTGCCATTTCGTGCGACCCTGATTGATACTGGAGACGGATTTTATGATGTGTGCGACGCCGACCAGAGCCTGTCTACGACATATTCAAGATGCTTGCACGACGACTGCAAGGCCGTTTTCCATCGAGACATCGCGCCCGTAGTTACAAGTGATCATGTCGCAAAGGCGACGGCATCGCCTCGGGGGCGTTTATTGCGGGATGGATTGCATCATGATCTCGCGACGCAGGATCGGGCCTTCCTCGCCGAAATAGGTCGTCAGCAGGTTGGCGAAATCATCCGACTGGTAGGTCTCGGTTAGCGTCTGATCGACGAGGAGGCGGAAGGCGGAATCGTCTTGCCGGAGCGCGATGCCATAGGGCTCATGCGTGAAGAGGCGGTTGCCGATGGCGAGCGTGGACGGATTGCGGGCATGGGAAGCGAGATCGAAGAGCAGGGCGCGATCGGCGAAATAGGCATCGATCTTGTGGTTTTCGAGCGCGACCAGGCCGTCCTGATGCGTGGCGAACTCGGCGATCCGCGTCTTCGGCACGTCGGAGCCTAGCGCTTCACGCAGGGTCGCGCCCGTCGTCGTGTTGGCGCGAACGCCGATCGTGCTCGTTGCGGGGGCGGGTTTGGCGGAGACTTGCGCCAGTCGCTTGTCGAGGAACAAAGTCATCAGATAATCGGGCGAATCCTTGCGCAGCAGGGCGCTGGCGCCGGTGATGAAGATCGGCTGCGAGAAGTCGACGCTCTGACGCCGTCCGAGATTGATGGTGAGGGCGCCGCAGAGAAGGTCGATCTGGCCGCTCTTCACCGCGTCGAAGCCATCGGCGAGTGCGGTTTCGACATAGTCGCGCTTCAGATTGGCGACCTTGCGTCCGACGGCATCGGCAATCTTGCCGCAGAGGTCGATGGCATAGCCCGTCGGGTTGCCGTCCTTCTTCTTGAAGGAGAAGGGTTCTTCGTCGCTGATGTAGCCAATGCGGATCGTGCCTTTTTGGGCGATGCGGTCGAGCGTCTGTGCTGCCGCTGCCGTATAGGCAGATATGCCGAGGAGAATGCCTGCCAGAACCAGTCGTCTCATGCAATTCGCCGGCATCATCCCGATCTCCAAAAGAAAAATAGGCAATCGCAAGGGCTTAGGCGCAGATTATGGGCTGTCAGGTTTTTGTCAACGGCGGATTGTCCCCGGTCTTTCCTGTCGAGCAGGAGTGGCGGAAACTGTGGTGCGCCGGAAGGCCAGATGTTTATCCGAACAAGGCGTGGCGATCCGCCCAGTCGGAAATCGCGGCGGCAATGGCTTCAGGTTGATCTTCCGGTGCATTGTGCCTGGCCGGTCCGCAATTCCTAACGTCGAGATTGGCAATATTTGCGCGACACCAGGCTGTCATAGGCTCGCCGATCAACAGCGTCTCGGGCGGACCTTCGAAGGTGAGCAGCAATTTGGGGACATCGGCATTCTCGGCAAGCCAGGCGTCGTAGGTCTCGATACGCCTGATCACATCGGCCGGCTCGCCTTCGATCGGCATCGAGCGTGGCCAGGCCAGCAGCGGCCGGCGGCTTTCGCGCGTTTGATAGGGGGCGGCATAAACGGCGTGATCCTCTTCGCTCAATCCTTTGAGAACGGTGGCCCTCAGAGCCTGTTCAATGAAGAAATTCTCGTCCAGCACCTTGGTTTCGCCGACCCCGGCCGTCCGCAGCGCTTCATAGCGAGGACGCGCATTTGGGAGATTCTCCCAGGTCATCGGCCTCACGATCGTTTCCATGAAGGCGATGCCGCGCACGCGCTCGGCATGGCGGGTCGCCCAGTCGAAGGCGAGAGCGCCACCCCAATCATGGCCGATCAATACGACATCATCGAGCGCGAGTTCGTCGAACCAAGCCTCGATATAGCGCGCGTGGTCGTCAAATGAATAGGCGATATCGGGCTTGCCGGACCGGCCCATGCCGATGAGATCGGGGGCAAGACGGCGGGCAGGCGTGGCGATCGCGGGCGCTACATGCCGCCAAAGGTAGGAGGAGGTGGGATTGCCATGCAGGAAGACGAAGGGTGTCCCCGTTCCGGCATCCTCGTAGAAGATCGTCGAGTCCAGGACATTGAGTGAGGGCATGCGGGTATCCCTTCCTGATGAGAAATGGTAAGGTACCTGACTATTTATCACATTGGTCAGGTACCTGTCTATATCTCATGGAAAAGCGCGTTCCGACACATCTGTCACTGGGCTTGCTGCTGCGGCTCGTTCACCAGCATTGGGCGCAGGATGTCGATGCAGCTCTCGAAAAAGCAGGCTTCGACGATATCCGGCCATCGCATGCCAATGTCTTCACCTTCATGCGCCCGGAAGGAATCCAGGTGAGCGAACTCACCCGGCTTGCGCATGTCCGCAAGCAGACGATGACGCAGGCGGTCGAGGAGCTGGAGCGCCTGGGTTACGTCGAACGCCGCCCAGATCCCAACGACCGACGTGCACGGCTGGTCTTCCTGACCGAACGCGGCAGGGGAGTGCGGCCTGTCGCAATGGCAGCCGGCCGGCTGGTGGATCAGCGCTGGTCTGACATGGCTGGTTCGGAAGAAATCGATGCGCTCAAGCAAGCCCTGCAGAGCCTGCTGGGAAAGCTGCGCAGCGGCGACAAGAATGACGAAGACCCAATGGGTGATACAGGCCCATAGGCGGCTCCCCCCGCTCATGGCGTCGGCAGAACACACCGCGAGACCATCACGAAGAGTTTCGTTACGCCAGCGCATTTTCTCGCCTATCAATCCTGCACCATCGTCAAACCCATGAGGACGCTGATGCACAGGAGCAATGGACTTCGATACGGAGGCGGTGCGATAGGCAGAGCAGGTTTTGCCTTATGTGCCGGTTTTGCAGTTCTTTGTGCAGGCCTTAGCGCCACCTTCCCGTCGCCGGCGGCAGCGCAGACGATCATCGACGACTGGCAGAAGGTGAAGCCGCCGGCGCCGCCGGAGCTGAAGACTGTTACCGTCGATCCGGAGACGACGGCGCTGCTGATCCTCGATTTCAATGGCGCGCAGGATCCGACCAAGGGGCCTTGCAACAAGAATACAAAGCCGCGCTGCCTCGCTTCCGTGCCCAAGGTGAAAACCCTGCTCGATCAAGCCCGCGCCAAGGAGATGCTCGTCGTTTTCAGTCTGGCGGGCGTTGGCCAGGCGCAGGATATCGCGACCGCGCTGGCACCCTTGGCAAGCGAGCCGGTCGTCAAATCCGGGCCGGACAAGTTCATCGGCACCAACCTGCGCAGCATTCTTTCCGATAAGGGCATCAAGACCGTCATCGTGACAGGCACGGCCGCGGAGGGTGCGGTGCTGGACACCGCAACGGACGCAGCGCTCAACGGCATGAATATCGTGCTTCCCGTCGACGGCATGTCGTCGACCGAGCTCTACGGCGAGCAATATGTGGCCTGGCACATGGTCAATGCACCCGGCGTCGCGCAGAAGACGGCGCTGACCAGCATCGACCGGATCAAGTTCTGATCCGCCGCGGCTTACCCTGCAGCCGGCCGGCCAGCAGGCTTCCAAGCGCGCCATTCTCCAAAAGTGCCGCGCTCGATGATCCATCGATCAACATCTCTTGAGTTTCGGTGGTTGTCGTCTGTGACATAGTATCGCCGGCAATAACCTCTATGCGACGAACCCTCGGAGGATACGATTTCATGTCTTTTCGCCAGATGGTTCCCGGCCTGGTGCTGGCTTTTTCGCTGATATCGGCAACCGCATCCGCCGCACCGCCCGAGCAAGGCCGTAATGCCGCCGCCGGTGGCAGTGGCGTGCTTTCGCTCCTGCCGCCGGATGCCGTGAGCGACCATGTGCTCAATGCGGATGGCAAGACCATACCCTATACGGCAACGGCGGGCACGCTCGACCTCTTCGGCCAGGATGGCCAGCGTAGCGCGGCGGTCTTCTACACCGCCTATGTCGCCAAGAACCGGGATGCGAACCGGCCCGTGACCTTCGTATTCAACGGTGGGCCGGGCGCGGCTTCGGCCTTCCTCAATCTCGGGCTCGTCGGCCCGCGCATCGTCGATTTTGGTCCGGACGGTCGCGATGGCGCCAATGCCAAGCTGGTCGACAATCCGCAAAGCTGGCTCGAATTTACCGATCTCGTGCTGATCGATCCGATCGGTACCGGCTGGAGCCGCACTGCCAAGCCCGATGATCAGAATGATTTCTATAGCGTCGACAGCGATGCCGAAAGCCTGGCCAAAGCGATAGCGCTCTACATTGGCCATAATGGCCGCGCCTCGTCACCGAAATATATTCTTGGCGAAAGCTATGGCGGGTTTCGCTCGGTCAAGGTCGCCAACAGCCTGCGCGAGGATCAGGGCATCCTGATTTCCGGCATCGTCATGCTCTCGCCTCTGCTGGAGGGCCGGTTCGTCTTTGGTGATAGTGGAGATGCGCTCAGTGCGGCCTTGGAGCTGCCTTCGCTGGCGGCAGCCGAGCTGGAACGGCAAAATGCCTTCAGCGAGAAAGCGATCCAGGATGCGCAGGCCTTCGCCTTGAATGACTATCTGCCCGCCCTCGCCGGGCCGCCGCCATCGGGCGATGCCGGCCGCGCCTTCTATGGCCGGGTAGCGAAGCTGACCGGCATACCGCAAGATGTCGTCGCCAGGAACCAGGGTTTTCTCAGTGGGGTCTACCGCAAACATTCCGATGGGAACGGTGGGGATATAGCGAGTGCCTATGACGCCTCCTTTCTGGCACCGGATCCCTATCCGCAATCGGAGGCTGAGCATGGCGGCGATCCGGTTCTCGACGGTTTCGTCCGTGCCTATGGCGGTGCCTTTTCGAGCTATGCCCGCGATGAGCTAGGCTTCCACACGGACATGACCTACACGCTGCTGTCGGGAGCAGTGAACAGGGAGTGGAAATGGGGCGGGCGGAACGGCGGCTCTCGATCAACCGCCGGTGCCACCGACGATCTCAAGGAGCTGTTGTCGCTGTCGCCATCCTTCCGGGTTCTGGTGGGGCAGGGATACAGCGATCTCGTCATCCCCTTCGGCGTCAACAAATATGTGCTCGACCATATGCCGCAGGCCCTTGCCGATCGCGTGGCGCTGAAGCTCTATCGCGGCGGTCACATGTTCTACACGCGACCGGCGTCACGCGAGCAGTTCACGATGGATGCCAAGGCCTTTTATGCCGGGCAGGTTCAGGCGGCGCCATCGGCAAAGTCGAATTAGTCGTGCTGCTGTAGCTGAAAGAGATGCTTGATACGCGAACTCAGCGTGCTGACGGGTGTGCCATGGACCAGCATATCGGCATTGGCGAAGAGATGCTGCTCGGCCTCGATGCGTTTCGCCATGATGGCGCCGAGCTCCTCGGCGAGCGCGGGCCTGTCATGCAGCAAGGGCGCCAGGCAATCCTCACCGATTTCATAGGTGACGACAAAGGTCAGGGCTCGGACCGTCCCGACTTCGCCCGTGCCCATCAGCAGGCCGTTTTCGCCGAAATAGTCGCCCGGAGCGAGCCGCGTCAGCTCGATCTGCCGATATCCTTCGCGACGGGTGATGCTGACGACGCCCGAACGGACGATGGTGAGCGCGCGTAGGCGAGCATCCTGTTCAGCGATCACGGCATCCTTGTGGTAGGTGCGGCGCTGCATGTTTGTCGCCAGATGCTCCTTTTCGTCCTCGGTCAGCGAAGCGAAAAGCGGGATGTTGTTGAGCAATCGCCATGGCGTGCCGGGGTTCTGTTGTTCTTTGACGGTTTCCGCCGCGTGTTCCGCCGCAACGGTGATCGTGCCGGGAGGGCCGGCGAGCTTCAGGCCTGCTGCTTTCGCATGGCGGTAGAGGAGATCGTAGATCTCGTTCTTGGCTGCTGTCGCCAGAGATATCTCGCGCACGCGGAAGGAAAGCTGCAATTCAATGGCCTGTTCATCGATCGAGCTGATGGCGACCGAAGGTTCGGGCGTCTTCTGGATGGAATTGCAGCTGATCAGCACATTCTGCATGACGTCTGCGACGACGCGTGGCTGCGTGGTCGGCTGGATTCTCACGGTGACGATGGCGCCGTGACTTTCATCGGGCGATGAAAGATTGGTGAGCCGTGTCTTTGCGAGGACGCTATTGGGAATAACGACCAGATCGTTGGTGCCGCTCAGGAGATACGTCGCCCGCCAGTTCGTTTCGACGACGCGGCCTTGAATATCATTGTCGACAACGATCCAATCGCCGACGGTATAGGGGCGGCCAAGGTTGAGTGCGATGCCGGAAAAGACGTCGCTCAACGTGCTTTGCAAGGCAAGGCCGAGAATGATGGCGAAGACGCCCGATGTCGCGATCAGTGTCCCGATCGGAACGCTGAAGACATCACCGACAATGGAGAGAATGGCGCCCAGATAGATGATGCCGACGATCAGATCCTGTAGCAGGCGGCCTTCGCGCGGTTTGCGCTCGAAGATCAGGAAGAGCCGCACGAAGGCGATCAGCACCCATGCGCCGTTGATCCACCAGACGATCTTGGCAAAGCCGACAAAGGTGCGCAGCGTCACGGAATCCTGCGGCGGGCTCGGCTCATAGGGTACGATGCCATGATAAAGCAAAAGCACGGTCAGGCAGACGAAGAAGGCGATCTGGCCGATCAGACGCCCAGCGCGCTGGTGACGCAGCATGACGCGGCTAACGAATGTGCCGACGACAACCAGGATACAGAACTGGACGATCGGATCACCAAGAAGTGCAATGGACATATGGGCTTGGCCGCACTCGGTCTTTCGGATGGCTGCTAAATTGGCATGAAAGGGGCTGCAATACCATATGCAGATAAAGTATGATTAATTGACGCTGATGCCTTGATCTCAGCACTTGTACCTTGATAATTAGATGACGATTATCATCTTATAACTGTCATCCCATCCTGCTATCTGCTCTCGTGGCGCGCAATCCTCAGCGCTCTGACATCCTTAAGGAATACCCATGACACAGTCTTTCGAGATTCGCGGCGATCTGCTGATCGGCTCAGATTCCACCGGCGGCAATAGAACCGTGCGTGCCATCAACCCGGCAACCGGCGCAAACCTGGAGCCGGCCTTTGCGATCGCCGGCGAGAGCGACGTTGCCAAAGCGTGTGAATTGGCGGCGCAGGCGTTTGACGTTTACCGTGCGACCAGCCCCGAGCAGCGTGCGGCATTCCTCGAAAAGATCGCCGACAACATCATGGAGATCGGCGATGCTCTGATCGAGCGGGCAACGGAAGAGACCGGCCTGCCGGTGCCGCGTCTGCAGGGCGAGCGTGCCCGCACCGTCGGCCAACTGCGGCTGTTTGCCCAGGTCGTTCGCTCCGGTGAGTGGCTCGATCTGCGCGTCGATCCGGCACTGCCGGAGCGTAAGCCGTTGCCGCGGCCGGACCTGCGCCTGCGCCAGATCCCGCTCGGCCCGGTTGCCGTCTTCGGTGCCAGCAACTTCCCGCTCGCCTTCTCGGTTGCCGGTGGTGATACGGCTTCGGCTCTTGCCGCCGGTTGCCCGGTCGTCGTCAAGGGCCATCTTGCCCATCCGGGCACGGGCGAACTGGTCGGCCGCGCCATCCGCGCCGCCGTCGCTGCATCCGGTCTTCCGGAGGGCACCTTCTCGCTGCTGACCGGTGCCAACGAAACCGGTGCGGCGCTGGTGCGCGATCCGCGCATCAAGGCCGTCGGCTTCACCGGCTCGCGTGGTGGCGGCCTGGCGCTTGGCGCCATTGCCGCGGCCCGGCCGGAGCCGATCCCTGTTTATGCCGAGATGAGCAGCGTCAACCCCGTTTTCCTGTTCCCGGCCGCTCTTGCAGCACGCGCCGAGGCGATCGGTACGGGCTTCATCGATTCCCTGACGCTCGGTGCCGGCCAGTTCTGCACCAATCCAGGCCTGCTTTTCGCAATCGAAAGCCCCGATCTCGACCGCTTCGTCCAGGCCGCCAGCGGTGCCCTGACCGGCCGTGCGCCCGCGCCGATGCTGACACCAGGCATTCACGCCGCCTTCGACAAGGGCGTTGCCGCGCTGGCCGAGCATGAGGCTGTCAAGACCGTCGCTCACGGCGCGCCGGCTGAAGGCGTCAATCGCAGCCCGGGTATCTTTTTCGAGACAGAAGCGCAGGAGTTCCTAGCCGACGAGCGCTTGGGCCACGAAGTTTTCGGCGCGGCAAGCCTTCTCGTGCGCTGCAAGGATGTCGATCAGATGATCGCCGTTGCGGAAAAACTCGAGGGCCAGCTGACCGCGACGCTGCAGATCGAAGCGGATGACTATGCCACGGCCGCCAAGCTGGTGCCGGTGCTGGAACGCAAGGCCGGGCGTATTCTCGCCAATGGCTGGCCGACCGGCGTCGAAGTCTCCCATGCCATGGTGCATGGCGGGCCTTTCCCGGCGACCTCGGACAGCCGCACCACCTCGGTCGGCACACTCGCCATCCGCCGCTTCCTGCGCCCGGTCTCCTATCAGGATCTCCCGGAAGGACTGCTGCCGTCTGAGCTGCGTGACGATGGGGTGAAGTCGCTGCCGCATCTGCTGGATGGCGTGCGCAAGTAACTGATCAGAGCCTCATCCGCCCTCGCCCTTCGAGGAGTCCTTCGGACTCTCCTCAGGGTGAGGGCTAATCTTTTCTTTCAGGCGAAGCTAAGTACAAATCGTTTCAAGTGAGCGGCCTTTTCCGCCCCCATCCTGAGGTGGGAGTGACCGAGCTTAGCGAAGGAGCGACCCTCGAAGGAAGAGGGTCGGCCCCAACGCGCCACGGCAGGCATGAAGTCGATTTCAAACCTCAAATCTCAGCGTAAACAATCCCGGTAAATGAGCCGGCATGGTGAAGAAGTTCGCGCTCGCCCGAGCCGTCGAGGCTGGCGGAATAGAGATTGCCGCCGATGTCGGTGAAGAACATGCGGTTGTTGGGGAGATCGAGCGAGAGGCCGATACCTTCGTCGAGGCCTTCGAGGACGACTTCGGAGGTTGCTGCGAGATCATCCATTTGGGCGCGATTAACGGTATTGCCGCGCGGGAGATTGCCGCGGTCGGTCCAGTAGATCGTGCGGGTGGCAAGATCCAGTTCGAGGTCGATCGGTTCCGGTAGCTTGTCCAGCAGGATTTCGATGCCGCTGCGGCTCGTCGCGGTTTCGCCGGCCGGTATATTGATGCCGGCGCGGAAGATGCGGCCGAGGCCGGCATCAGGCGGTCCCTTCTGGGTCCAGTAGATCTGGCCGAGCGGCAGATCGAGCGCGATGCCGACACACCAGCGTTCGATATCGGCGCTGTCTTCCGGGCTGTCGCCATTCTGCACCAGGGTTTCGATATCGCTGCCATCGATATTGGCACGCATCACCCGCATACCTTCGCGGTCGCACCAATAAAGCTTGCCGTTGTCGCGGTCGAGCTGGATCTGCTTCGGCGTGACGAGCGTGCTGCCTGGCGGGATCAATGTGATGTGGTTGCCGCCGTCGAGGTCCATGCGCTCGATGGAGCCGTCATGGGCGTTGTAGTCGCTGCCCATTTCCGTCCAATAGATCCAGCCGTTCTCGCTGTCGACGAGAATGCCGTCGGGGCTGCGGCCTTGCCGCTGGACGATGAGCTTGAGATCGGTGCCGTCGATGGCGGAGGAAAGAATTCGTCCGTCGTTGATATCGAGGAAGAACAGTCTTTCGGTCTGGTCGGTGGTGGCAGGCGTCCGTGCTTCTGCTTCTGACATGAGAGCATCCTTTCAAAGGGAGCGGATCTGCGGATCACAGCGCGGCAATCATGGCATCGGTTGATGACAACATCATTCGCCGCTGCGATCGTAACGACCATCTGCTGCGCTGCAGCAAAGATCAAGGGCCGGATTGTCGCGGTGCGCGCGGAGACCTGTCAAATAAGTGTCATCGGCCTGATATAAATCCCCGATAGTCCCATAGGGCTGAAACCGAAGCCGGAGGTGATTGATATCATGTCGACGCTCCAGCAGATCGCCTTTCGCGCCGGCTGTTCCGTCGCGACCGCCAGCCGGGTGATGAATCGCAGTGGTCCGGTCAGCGACGAGATGGTGCGGCGCGTGCGCCGGGCGGCGGCGGAGCTTGGCTATCGGGCGGGTGGGCGTACCGGCACCGGCCGGCCGGCGATCGGGGTGCTTATTCCGAGCATCACCAATCCCGTGTTCGCCGCATCTCTATCCAGTATCCAGAACAGGGCGCTGCATGCCGGGCATAGCGTGCTGATCGCCCAATCGAACTACGATCCGGCACAGGAGGTCGATGCCGTCGTCTCGCTGCTCCAGCAGCAGCCGACTGGCCTCATCCTGACACTCTGCGATCCCGAGCGCAGTTTTGTTCTGTCATCCGCCCTGCCGCCGACTGTGCTGCTTGGAAATCTTCCGACCAGCCGCTTCACAGCTGCGGTCGCGACCGACAATTTCGGTGCGGGCCGGGACCTGACCGAGCATCTCCTGGGCAAGGGACACCGCCGCATCCTATTCATATCAGGGCATTTCTCGGCATCGGATCGGGCGAAACTGCGCTATCAAGGCTATGTCAGGGCGATGACGGCGGCGGGGCAACAGCCTCTCGATGCCCTGGAGATTTCCTTCGTGAATAACCTCGAGCAGCTCGATCTTTCTGATGCTATTTCGCGGTTTAACCCAACGGCGATCATCGCTTCCAACGATCTTCTGGCGCTCGGCGTCATGGGTGCGCTTCGGCGCCAGGGTCTTTCGATCCCGCGCGATATTTCCGTCGCCGGCTTCGACGGGATTTCCCTTGGTTTTCTAGGGGAAGTTTCTCTGACGACCGTCGAAATTCCGGATGGGACGATCGGGGCGGCGGCCGCCTCGCTGCTGCTCGATATGGCTGAGAATGCCGCGCCGCCGCGTCATCTGAGTGTACCCTATCGGCTGCGTGCGGGCGGCACAGTGCGCGATCTCACTCTCCAATCCTGACATCCCTTTGCATATGAAAACGCCGCCTCTTGTTAAGAGGCGGCGCGGATCGTTCAGATGGGTTCGAAAGATCAACTGCGCGGCAGCAGGCCTTCGACGTCGGAAGCGGCGTCGTCGAGCGCTTCCTTCGGAGCGGCCGAGCCGTCGACGATGCGTGAGAGGTTGTCGACGATGGTTTGCGTAACCTTGACGCCGTTGGAGCCCGGGAAGGCATACCAGGGAACCATGATCGACATCTGGCTGAGGCCGGCCTGGAACAGCGGGTTCTTCTTGTAGAAATCGCCAAGATATTCGGCCGACTTGGCAGCAAGCTCATTGTTCGGAACATAGCCGGTGCCGGGAACAACGACCGAGGCGCCATAGGGGCCGGCGGCGAACTTGGCGAATTTCCAGGCGGCTTCTTCCTTGACCGGGTCGTGGGTCAGGATGACGACGGCGTTGCCGCCCGTCGGCAGGCGACCATTGACCGGGTCGATCAGCGGCAGCTTGGCGGTGCGCAGGTCGAACTTGGCGCCGACATTCTTGATGGTGTTGACGAGCGCGCCGGTCGTCTGGAATTCGAAGCCGACCTTGCCGGCAGCGAAAGCCTGTTCGCCGGCAGCCTTGGTGAAGACCGGCATGCCGCCTTCCTTGACGAAGCGCTGGATCAGTTCGACGGCCTTCTGGCCTTCGGGACCGTTGAAGGCGACCTTCGTCTCGTCGTCGCTCAGCATCTTGCCGCCGGCGCCGAAGAGGAGGGCGGAGAACATCCAGTCGTCGCCCTGCCAGCGGAAGTCCATGCCGTCGACACCGTTGCCGAGCGCCTTGATCTTGCCGGCAAGCGTGATGACCTCATCCCAGGTCTTCGGCGGGTTGTCCGGATTGCCGCCGGCAGCCTTCACCAGGTCGGCGTTGTAATACATGATCGGGTTGGACGTCGCGAAGGCGAGGCCGACCTGCTTGCCCTTGACCTGGGCGAGCTTCAGGATCGTGTCCGAGAAGCCCTTCTCGGCCATGTTGCCCTCTTTCTTGACGAGAGGGCCGAGGTCGACGGCGACATTGCGCTCGTCGATCATGCGCAGGCGGTTGAGGCCGATGAAGGTGACATCCGGCATCTCGCTGGTGCCGGCCTGGCGCAGGATAGTCTGGATGCCTTCCTCATAGGTGGCCGAAGGAGCGGCGAACTGGATCTTGATGTCGGGATTTTCTTCCATGAACTTCTTCGAGATCGTGTCCATCACGTTCTTGAAGAAGCCGGGCATGGGATAGTGAACCGTCAGGGTGGTTTCGGCATAGGCCGGGACCGTCACGACCATCGAAATGGCCGCGGCGGCGAGAATCTGGGTGATATGCTTCATCGCTCGTTCTCCGTTTTCAAATTTCGAACCGGTCATCCTTTGAGACCGGTCATGGTGATGCCCTCGACGAAACGCTTCTGAGCCAGAAGGAATGCCGCGACGAGGGGAAGGGTGATGATGAGGGTTGCCGCCATGAGCGCGCCGTAGTCGTCGCCGGCTTCGGCGGCGCGGAAATACATGAGGCCCAGCGGCGGCGTGAAATATTCCTGCTTGGTGATGACGATCAGCGGCCAGTAGAGGTCGTTCCAGTGCGCGACGACCGAGAAGATCGCGAAAGCCGTGACCGCCGGCCAGGCATTCGGCACGATGACGCGGGCGACGATCCCGATTTCAGACATGCCGTCGAGTCGGGCGGCATGGATCAGATCGTCGGGCATGGAACGGAAGAACTGCAGGAACATGAAGATCGCGAAGACCGAGATCGAGAAGGGCGCGACCAGGGCGGCGTAGCTGTTCAGCAGCGACAGGCTGTTGAAGCCGACATAGAGCGGCAGCGCCGTCGCATGGATCGGAACCAGCAGCCCAAGCATGACGAGAACCATCATCGTGCGGGCGGCCGGAAACTTCAGCTTCGCCATGGCATAGGCGCAGGGGATGGCGATCAGCACTTGGAAGAAGAAGATCAGCCCGCAGACGAAGACGCCGTTGAACAGCAGCGTGCCCATCGAAACCTTGCTCAGTGCCTTGGCGATGTTCTCGACGTAATAGAAATGCGTCGGGATCAGCTTTAGCGCCGAAGTGAAGATATCGTCCTGCGCCTTGCCGGCGGTCGAGATCATGAAGATGTAGGGCGCGAGGAAGATGAGCGAGCCCAGGATCAGCAGAGAGAGGCGCAGGATGCGGCCGGGAGTGAAGCCTGTCGAGGTCATGTGTAATGCACCTGCCGGTCGTGGACGCGATATTGCAGGAAGGTCAGCACCACGAGGATGGAGAGAAACACCGTGGTCATCGCCGAGGCATAACCAACGCGGAGATAGACGAAGCCTTCCTGGTAGATGGTGAAAAGCAGCACTTCCGAAGCATGGTTCGGGCCGCCGTCTGTCAGGGCCTTGACGGTATCGAAGACCTTCACCGCATTGATGATGCTGATTGTGGTGACGAAGAGCGTCGTCGGTCCGAGCATCGGCCAGGTGACGAGCCAGAAACGGTCGAATGACGACTTTGCACCATCCACTTCAGCTGCGGCGTAGAGTTCTCGCGGGATGGCGGTAAGGCCGGCGAGAAACAGCACCATGTTGAAACCGACAGATTGCCAGACGCCGATGATCGACAGGCTGTAGAGCGCGGTCGCCGAGGCGCCGAGCCAGTTCGGTCCGCGCACGCCGATCTCGCCGAGCAGCGCGTTGATCGGACCGATCGTCGGATGGAAGAGATATTGCCAGACGGTCGCCATTGCGACGATCAGCGAGGCAACAGGCAGGAAGTAGGCCGTGCGGAAGAAGCTGCGGCCGATGCCTTCGCTTTCGATCAGCAATGCGACCCCGAGGCCGAGCACGATCGAGACGGGTGCGACGATGGCGGTATAGGTCGCTGTATTCCAGAGCGACTTTATGAAGGCGCGGTCGCGAAGCAGATGCGCGTAGTTCTCGAAGGCGACGAAACGCAGGCTCTTGTCGCCGAGCTGGAAATCCGTGAAGCCGAGCACGACGACGGCAATGATCGGAACGATGATGAAGAGAACGATCAGGACGATGGCGGGCAGGGCGAAGAGGAGAGCCGTACGGGCTTCGCTGCGCTCGCGGGCCGCGGCAGCCTGCATCGGCAAGGAGGTGAGGGCAATGCTAGCCATGCGCCTTCTCCCGCGTGGCGTCGACGGTCGTCGGGCTCGCGCGCAGGCGGCGGCCGTCTTCGGCGAAGACCAAGGCCTGCTCGGCCGTGAGCGTCAGCGCAACCGGCATGCCGGCGGATAGGCCGGCGACTTCCGCCGGTGCGAGCTTGGCGACCATGGTTTCGCCGATGGCATCGAGCTTGGCATAGAGGATGACTTCGGAGCCGAGGAATTCCATCCGCTCGATATGGGCGGCGAGCGCATCCTGACGGCCCTGGGAGAGCTGCACGAATTCCGGGCGAATGCCGAGGGTCACGTTCCTGCCGGCAAAGGCACTGTCTTCGAGCGCCAGCCGGATGCCGCCGAAGGCGACGATGCCGTTTTCGGCGAGCGCCGGCAAAAGGTTGATGCGCGGCTGACCGACAAAACGGGCGACTTCCACATGGGCCGGGTCGTCATAGATCGTCTGCGGCGAGGCGAGCTGCAGCAGCTGGCCGCCGATCATGACGGCGACGCGGTCGGCCATCGACAGCGCCTCGGCCTGGTCATGCGTGACGTAGACCGTCGGCACTCCGGCGCGGCGATGCAGATCGACGATCTCGCCGCGGGCATGGACGCGCAGGTTGGCGTCGAGATTGGAAAGCGGCTCGTCCATGAGGAAGACGGCGGGGCGGCGCACCATGGCGCGGGCGAGCGCCACGCGCTGACGCTGGCCACCGGACATCTGGCCAGGCTTGCGGTCGAGCAGGTGATCGATCTTCAGCGAGACGGCCATTTCGCGGACATCGCGGATGATGCCGGCGCGAGTCGCGCGCTGGCCGGGGATCAGCGAGCCGATGAAAGGCAGGCGCTGCACGCGCGACAGGCGGCGCATGGCAAGCGGCACGGCAATGTTTTCCGAGGCCGTCAGGTGCGGATAGAGCGCGTAGGACTGAAAGACCATCGCGATATTGCGATCCGCCGCGGCGACGCCGGAAACGTCGCTGCCGCCGAGGATGATTTCGCCGCTGTCGGCATGGTCAAGGCCGGCGAGGATGCGCAAAAGCGTGCTCTTGCCGCAGCCGGACGGGCCGACCAAGGCGATGAACTCGCCGGGCTGAACATCAAGATCGACGCCTTTGAGGATGGCGTTGCCGCCGAAGGATTTGGCGATGCCGCGAAGCGAGAGCGCACTCATTCGGCCGGCTCCTTCTTTGCCTTCGGTGCTGCCTGCGGATAGACTTCCATGACGACATCATCGAGGAAGTAGGCGGTCATGCCGGGTACGGCGACGAGCTCGGTCGAGACCGTCTCGCCAAGTTCATGGATCGCTGCGCCGATCAGCCGTTCGCCCGGCATTTCGCGCTCCATCTCGCCGAGGATGAAGGCTGCGGGTGGTGCCCAGACCAGCTTCGTATCGTTGAAGCGGCCTTCCCAGGTCCAATGCAGGTGGCCGCTGCCGAGGAGGGCGACGTCATGGGTTGCGATCAGATCGTAGAGCCGGCGGCGCTGGGCGGGGCGCACGCTCCAGTAGCCGGTATCGCCCTCATCGGGCGCATCGACGAAGAGCGGCTTGTGGGCAAAGAGGGCGATGCGGCGCTCGCCACGGCTTTCGAGCTTTTCCTGCAGCCAGTCGAACTGCTTCTGCTCTTCGGCATCCTCGAAGCCCATCAGCAGGCTGTTGAGGCCGATCAGGCGCCAGTTACCGATATCCTTCGCCCAGTAGTCAGGACCGACGAGGCGGCGCCAGCGGTCCAGCCGCTCGGGATTAACGGGCTGATAGGAGCCGGGCAGGTGGCCGACATCGTGGTTGCCGGGCACGATCAGCATCGGCACGGAAATCTGGCGCATCAGATCCATGGAAAAGAGGAGATCTTCGTCCTTGTCGGCGCCATCGACGCTGAGATCGCCGGTATGAATGACAAGATCGGCGCCGCTTGCCTCGATCCATTTCGCCAGCGGCTCCCAATTGCCGTTGAAATGCGGCTTGTTGGGGCTCAAATGCGTGTCGGTGATCTGGATGATCTTCAAGGCGCTTCTCCGAAGTCTTCAGAATGGTGCGCCTGCGGAAGGGATTGCCCTCAAACCGGCGCGTCTCTGCGCTCTCTTTAGAGGGGCCCCATGTCAGTCAGGTAACAGGTGTTTTCAGCTGTTTTTCAGTTTTGTCACATCACCGTCAAATGACGCTGCCGCTTGCCTCATGCGGAATGGAAGGACTGTACGCGGCGGTACCGGTGCTGTAGATCGTTGCGAAAGGGATCAGACATGTCAGACGAACAGAGCCGCATCATCAAACTTGAGGAAACCGTCGCCTACCAGGCCAAGACGATCGAGGAACTTTCCGATCAGATTGCCGAGCAATGGAAGGTAGTGGAGCAGACGCGGCAGAAACTTGATCGGCTGACCGAGCGGTTTCTGACGCTGGAGGAACAGTCGCTCGACGCGCCGGCCATTACCAAGCCGCCGCATTACTAAGGGCCTCGTTCACGTTTCGGTGTTACACGCGGGCGTGTGTAACAAAAATCCCTGTCTTCCCGTATTTCCTTATGACCGGAGCATTTATAATCGCGGTCGAGAGGAAATCGTCATGAAGACTCTATCGACAGACACGATTCGCATTTATTCAGCGCGCGTCACCCGCTTGGCTGGCTTTGCGGCGATGGCGATATTGCTTGGCGGCGTTGCGCTGCAATTTGTCGGTCGCGCCTCTGCCGAGGACGCCCGTGTCATTCCCGCGCCGAGCATGGATGAAAAGGCATCCTCCGCCAATACGGAGACCGCGGTGCTTGCGGGCGGCTGCTTTTGGGGCGTTCAGGGCGTTTTCCAGCACGTCAACGGCGTGATCAGCGCCACATCCGGCTACACCGGCGGCAGCAAGAATGCTGCGCACTATGAAATGGTAGGCTCGGGCGATACCGGCCATGCCGAATCCGTGCGAATCGTTTTCGATCCCCATAAGATCAGCTACGGCCATCTGCTGCAGATCTATTTCTCGGTAGCGCATGATCCGACGGAGCTGAACCGTCAGGGCCCGGATACCGGCACGCAATATCGTTCAGCCATCTTCCCGACCAGCCAGTCACAGGCCGATATCGCCAAGGCCTATATCGACCAGCTCAACCATGCCAAGGTCTTCGACGCCGCGATCGTCACCAAGATCGAGCCCGCTCGGCAATTCTATGCCGCCGAGGCCTATCATCAGGATTTCCTGACGACGCATCCGAGCTATCCCTATATTGTCATCAACGACCTGCCGAAGATCAAGAACCTGCAGCATCTCTTCCCTGGGGATTATCGCGCCGACCCGGTTTTGGTCACGGCAAGCGTGAGCGCGAAATGATGGTCTGCCTGACCGGCGAGCGATGCCCGCCGGTCAGGGCCGCCTTGCAAGAAATGCTCGTTACTCCCGGTGTGTCTGGTGTATTTCTGCTTCACCAGATAGTCATCGAGAGTGCGTTTCGTCATGATCGTCCGCGACCGGCCGAATCTCTTCCAGCTTTTCTTCATCCTTCGTGGGTCGATCATTCGGCGCATTCTGCCGCAGATCATCGCCATCTTTCTGCTATCGGCACTGATCGTCTGGGGTCATGAGGAGCGACCGAACCTCATCGTCTCTTTCAACGGTTCGGCGCTTTCGCTGCTCGGCATCGCGCTTTCGATCTTCCTCGGTTTCCGCAACAATGCCTGCTACGACCGCTGGTGGGAGGGGAGGCGCGACTGGGGACAACTCGTCCAGCTCGCGCGCGGCTTCGCCCGGCAGACGCTGGTGCTGGAGAGTGAAGGCGGTGCGGGTGTCGAGGCGCGCAAAAACCTGCTGCGCCTGACCATGGCCTTCGCGCAGGCGTTGGTCTGTCTTCTGCGGCCCGGCAGCGACGAGGGCAAGGTGCTGCGCTTGCTTGCTCCAAGCGAGGCGGAATTCTACCATGCGGCCCGCAACAAGCCTGATCTCATTCTGCGCCTGATGTCCGCCGATCTCGCGCGGCTGAAAGCATCGGGTGTGATTTCCGATATCCAATATCAGATGCTGGATATCACGATCGGCCAGATGGGGGCGGTGCAGGCTGCTTGCGAGCGGCTGCGCAACACGCCGCTGCCCTTCGGCTATACGCTGCTTTTGCATCGCACCGCCTATCTCTTCTGTTTCCTGCTTCCCTTCGGCTATGTCGATACGCTCGGCTGGGGCTCGCCCTTCGTGACGGCCCTTATCGCCTATACCTTCTTCGGTCTCGATGCGCTGGGCGACGAGCTGGAAGACCCTTTCGGCAAGCGTCCCAATGCGCTCGCCATCGGCGCGCTTGCGGATACGATCGAGATCAATCTGCGCGAAGCGCTTGGGGAAACCGACCTGCCGCCGCTGCCGCAACCCAAAGATTTCCTGCTGATGTAAAAAATCGGCAAAAATATTCGTCGAGCGATGGAATAGAATCCGGAGTGCTTCCGTATATAGGTGTATGGAACGCAAAGGACGCACATTCGATGTTTTGGGGCAGCTCGGTTCGCTGAGACGTTATGCCCGCTCGCTCGTGCGCAATGCGGACGAGGCCGAGGATCTGGTGCATGACGCGCTGGTCAAGGCCTATGAGCGCAAGGCATCCTTCCGACGCGACGGCAATCTGCGCACCTGGCTGTTGTCGATCCTGCACAATGTGCATATCGACCGCCTGCGCCAGACGAAATCGCAGAACCGCCGTCACGAGGAGGCTGCGGCCGAACTTGAGCCGGTATTGCCGGCATCGCAGGATCATACGGTGCGCTTGAGCCAGGTCCGCGAAGCCTTCTTCAGTCTGCCTGAGGAGCAGCGCGAGGCGCTGCATCTCGTGGCGATCGAGGATCTCTCCTATCAGGAGGCGGCATCAGCGCTTGGCATTCCCGTCGGCACGCTGATGTCCCGCATCGCGCGGGCAAGGGCGAGCTTACGCTCTTTCGAAGAGGCGACCTCCAAAGTTTCACATCTCAGGCTTATCGAGGGAGGCGGCAATGAAAATCGTTGATCCGATCATCGATGCCGATCTCGACGCCTATGTCGATGGCGAGCTGACGCTCGCACGCCGTGTCGAGGTGGAATCCTATCTCTCCGAGCACCCCGAGATCGCGGCCAAGGTGATGGCCGATATGAGTATCCGCGGTGAATTGCGCATGGCGTTGGCCGGAGAAGGCCATGTCGTCCGCGCCGAAACGCGCGAAGCTGCCCGGCGGCTGGAGCGCGGGCTGGCCTATGGACGCATGCTGAGTTCTTTTCAGCGCGTCGCGGCCATTGCCGTACTGGTGACGACCGGCTGGGTCGCGCATACATCCTTCGGCGCCTTCACGGCAAGCGAAGTCAGCGCGTCGACACGGCCGCCGGCTTTTGTCGATGACGCAGTACGCGCCTACAAGACAACGGCGGTACGCGAAGAGATCAAGCAGCAGTCGGTCGCGAATTACAATCCCGAGGAAATCCGCGCGTCGACGGCGATCGTCCTGCCGGAGCTGCCGGGTGGCTGGCGCGTCACCGACGCGCAGATCTATCCGTCCGAGTTCGGTCCAAGCGTCGAAATGATGGTCGATGCTGGCAAGGATGGGCATTTGTCACTGTTTGCCGTCCGCCCGGGCACATTCGCCGTCAAGGACGTCAGTCACGTCAAGCGTGACGATGTCCAGGCTGCCTATTGGCAGATCGGTGAAGTCGCCTATGCGCTGATCGGCAATGGCCAGGCGAGCCAGCTCGACGGCGATGCCGAACAGCTTGCCCGAAGCCTCTACTAGTTCGAATTAAAGGAGAACGACCATGAACCCGACCAATCCGCGATACGGCTACGGAGCCGCCGCCGGCTCGCAGGCGCTCTTCGACGAGGGGCTGCGCCGGCATATGCTGCGCGTCTACAACTACATGGGTATCGGCCTTGTTGTGACGGGAATCGTCGCGCTGATCGTCGGCACGACGCCGGCGCTCTATGTGCCGATCTTCCAGAGCCCGCTGAAGTGGGTCGTCATGCTGGCGCCGCTTGCCTTCGTATTCTTCTTCTCGTTCCGCATCCAGTCGATGTCTGCCAGCACGGCGCAGATGATGTTCTGGGCGTTCTGCGCGGTCATGGGCCTGTCGCTGGCCTCCGTCTTCCTGGTCTTCACCGGCACGAGCATCGCGCGTACCTTCTTCATCGCCGCGACCATGTTCGGCGCGACCAGCCTCTACGGCTATACGACGAAGCGTGATCTCTCCAACATCGGCTCATTCCTGATGATGGGCCTGTTCGGCGTCATCATCGCCAGCATCGTCAATATCTTCCTGGGTTCGAGCGCGCTGCAGTTCGCCATCTCGATCATCGGCATCGTCGTCTTCGTCGGCCTGACCGCCTGGGATACGCAGAACATCAAGGAACAGTATGCCGAAAACTATGATCAGGAATCGCAACAGAAGCTCGCCGTCTTCGGTGCCCTGTCGCTCTACCTGAACTTCGTCAACATCTTCCAACTGCTGCTGAACTTCACGGGTGAACGGGAATAGTTGGAATTAATCGCTTGAGCATGATCTGAGCTGAAGGGCACTCCACGCCTTCGGTGATTATGCTCCGGGAATGCGTCTCCCTGGGGGCTTGTTGAGACGCATGACGCGCCTGCAGTATCTGCGCCGATACTGCAGGCGCAACCTTTTTGGGGGGCGAGCCAACTTGGCTGAACCGCTCGCAAAATCACCTTCGCCGCGGGGCGGCAAGGGGAAGGCGCCGGACCAGGAGAGCACCGTCCAAAGAAAAGGCCCGATAGCGCAGATCTGCTGCCATCGGGCCTTTCATCATTGGAGATATGCGGTTTCTCGTCCGTCAGGTGACGGGCGTGGTCTTACCATTCGGCGACGCTGCCGTCCTCATGACGCCAGACGGGGTTGCGCCAGCGGTGGCCTTCCTTGGCGCGTTCGATGACATAGGCTTCGTCGACTTCGATGCCGAGGCCGGGACCCTGTGGGATCGAAACGAAACCGTCGGCATATTGGAACACCTCCTTGTTGGAGATGTAGTCGAGGATGTCGTTGCCCTTGTTGTAGTGGATGCCGAGGCTCTGTTCCTGGATAAAGGCATTGTAGCTGACGGCATCGACCTGCAGGCAGGCGGCAAGCGCGATGGGGCCGAGCGGGCAGTGCGGGGCGAGCGCCACGTCATAGGCCTCGGCCATGGCGGCGATCTTGCGGCATTCGGTGATGCCACCGGCATGGCTGAGGTCGGGCTGGAGAATGTCGACATAGCCGTCCGACAGCACTGACTTGAAATCCCAGCGCGAATAAAGGCGTTCGCCGAGCGCGATCGGCGTCGAGCAATGGTTGGCGATTTCCTTCAGCGCCTCGCGGTTTTCCGAAAGCACCGGCTCCTCGATGAAAAGCAGCTTGTAGGGTTCCAGCTCCTTGGCGAGCACCTTGGCCATCGGACGATGGACGCGGCCGTGGAAATCGACGCCGATGCCGATGTAGGGGCCGATCGCCTCGCGGATGGTGGCGATGGTCTCAACAGCTTTTTCCACCTTGTCATAGGTGTCGACGATCTGCATTTCCTCACAGCCGTTGAGCTTGATCGCCTTGAAGCCGCGGGCGACCACATCCTTGGCATTGTTGGCGACGTCGGAGGGACGGTCGCCGCCGATCCAGGAATAGACCTTGATCTTGTCGCGCACCTGGCCGCCGAGCAGCGAATGGATCGGCTGGCCGAGCGCTTTGCCCTTGATGTCCCACAGCGCCTGATCGATGCCGGCCAGCGCCGACATGTGGACGGCGCCGCCGCGATAGAAGCCGGCGCGGTACATGACGTTCCAGTGATCCTCGATCAGGAACGGATCCTTGCCGATCAGATAGTCTTCCAGCTCGTGCACGGCCGCCTGGACGGTGAGCGCGCGACCTTCGACCACGGGCTCGCCCCAGCCGACGATGCCTTCGTCGGTCTCGATCTTCAGGAACAGCCAGCGCGGGGGAACGATATAGGTCGTCAGCTTGGTGATTTTCATGGGGATGATTCCGTTTGGACTTCGGGTTGCGTCAGCGGCGCGAGGCCGCGGATCTCGGGGTTTCGGGATTTGTTTTCCGGCCTTCGTCCAGCCGTCGTTCGACGGCGAGATCGCGGGCGGCAAGATCGAGCATGCGGTGAGCGCAGTCGCGCGCGGCGGCGCGGTCACGCAGGCGCAGCGCCTCTACCAGTTCGCCGTGAACCGCAATCGCCTCGTCGCGGCTATGGGCGGCGACGTTGGAGGCATGGAGCGCATATTTGAGGCCGGCATGCATGGCGCTGGACAGGCGCCGGAAGACCTGATTGTGGCTGGCACTCAGAAGTACGTTGTGAAAGGTCACGTCGGCCTCCGTAAAGCCTTCCGGATCATCGCCGCTGTCGCGCATGCGCTCCCAGGCGTTTTCCAGATCGGCAATCTCGCGAGCTGTCGCCCTTTCCGCTGCATATTCGGCGGCAGCCGGTTCGATCGTGCGCCGCGCTTCGAGGATCGAGCCGAGAATATCGAAATCGGCGATGTAGGGACCCATCCATTCCAGCACATCCTGGTCGAGAATGTTCCAGTCATCCTTGTTGCAGACCGTGGTGCCGATGCGCGGTTTGCCGCGCACGAGGCCCTTGGACTCCAGCACTTTGAGGGATTCGCGGATAACCGTGCGGCTGACACCGTATATTTCGCAAAGGTCGTTTTCGCGCGGCAGAGTCGAACCGGAGGGATAACGTTCGGCGCAGATGTCTTCGGCGATCGCGGCGGTCACGTTTTTGCGCACACGCGGGCGGCGCGCCGTCTGCGTCGAGGAGCCATGTCCTTGTTTTGCTAGGCCCTGTCTTTCCAGCGATTCCACCCTATCTCCCCCACACCGTTTCGCATGCTTTCCCAATATCTCCCCGGCCAAGGGCAGGCGGATCTTGCATGCAGGCGATGCCCGGCCAGCTTTCGCGGCCGTGTCGATATCATGATACGATAATCATCATACATTGGCAATATTCTTGTATGATGATTTGGAAAACTCGTATTGCCTTTTGGGATCGACGCCGCTTTTGTTACCGCGGCGTCGTCTTCAGCGGATAGAAGGGTTATGGTGGCGGTGCAGGTGGCCAAGCCGCTTGCCGTCGATCATCACGGGGAGGCGGCTTCCGCTCCCTAATTTCATTCAACGACAAGGAGGACGACATGCAGATCAATCGTACAGGTTCGGCTCAATGGTCAGGCGGTTTGAAGGACGGCAAGGGTCAAATCTCGACGCAAAGCGGTGCGCTCAATCATTATCCCTACGGCTTTGCCAGCCGTTTCGAAGGCGTTCCCGGCACCAATCCGGAAGAGCTGATCGGTGCTGCGCATGCCGGCTGCTTCACCATGGCCTTGTCGCTGATCCTCAATGAAGCCGGCTTCACTGCCGAAAGCATGGAGACGACGGCGAAGGTCACGCTTGAAAGCGTCGAAGGCGGCTTCGCCATCACCGCGATCCATCTGACGCTGACGGGCAAGGTTCCCGGCGCCGACGAAGCGACCTTCACCGAGCTCGCCAACAAGGCGAAAGCCGGTTGCCCGGTTTCCAAGGCGCTTGCCTCCGTTCCGATTTCCCTGGAAGTTCACGCCGCCTAGGCCGCAATTTCAGGTTTATGCGTCGCGCTAGCTGGCGCGGCGCGTTTCGTATATATTCCGCATCCGGGCATTGGGCTGTCATTTCCATTGAAATGCGGTGCTCACGGAGAGAGGCGAATGTCTGGAATTCTCTTGATTCATGTTGTCATAAGCTTGATTGCCATCATGAGCGGCATTGTCGTGGCCTATGGATTTCTCGTGGGCAACCGTCACAATCGGTCGACGCTCGTCTATATGCTGACCACCGTTCTCACCAGTCTGACGGGTTTTCTATTTCCATTTCACGGCGTCACGCCGGCGATCATCGTCGGGACTGTCTGTCTTCTCATCTTCATTCCGACGGCGCTGGCGCGCTACAGGTTTCATCTTGCAGGTATCTGGCGTCCCGTCTTCGTGATCGGCGCTCTGGTGCTGCTCTTCTTCAACTGTCTCGTGCTGATCGTTCAGTCGTTCCAGAAGATACCGGTGCTCAACGCGCTGGCGCCGAATGGCAACGAGCCGCCGATATTAGCCGCGCAGGTGGTGCTGCTGGTGGTGATCGTGTTCGTCGGCTTTTTCAGCCTTCGCCGCTTTCATCCGACGCTTATCGGCGCCTGAGCAGGCGACTTTCGCCGCTGCGATAAAATGCCGGACACTTTCGCTGCGTTCCGCGAGGAACGTTGTCGATGATTTAACTCTTGTTTCAAGTTGTTCGGCGCATTCTCGGTTTATTGAATAGCATCCGAAAACCGCCTGTGGGTTGCAGGCGGTTTTCTTGACATCGGCGCTCTGATGGTTTACGAGTGACGAAAATTGAAAATCGTCACTCGTAAACCATCAGGCTTGCTCATGCTCGACCTTTCCGACGTCAGCGCCGATCCTGCCCGCCAGGAAAACATCACCCGCATTCTCGATGCCGCCGAAAAGCTGTTTCGCCACTATGGCTACAGCAAGACGAACGTGGCCGACATTGCGCGCGATCTCGGCATGTCAACGGCGAATATCTACCGATTCTTCGGTTCCAAGACGGAAATCCATCAGGCTATCTGTGGGCGGATGCTCGGCCAGAGCTACCAGATGGCCCTTGGTATCCGCAATCAGCCGATCAGCGCGACCGAGCGGCTGCGGGCTTACGCGCTATCCCAGTACAAGATGATACTGGAGACCATGCTGGATGAGCAGAAGGTTCACGAGATGGTCATCGTCGCCATCGAGCGCGACTGGCATGTCATCGAAAAGCATATCGAGCGTACGCAGGCGCTGGTCGCCGAGATCATCGCCGAGGGCATCGCTGCCGGCGAATTCGCCGAACAGGATCCGCATCTTGCCGCCAAATGCTTCGCTGCGACGACCGTCGATCTCTGTCATCCGCAGATGGTGGCACAGTGCCTTGCCAAATCCTACCAGGCGGATCCCGAAGATATCATCGCGTTCGTCATTAGGGCTTTGAAGAAATAACAATGCGCATCCGGGTGCCCGGCGTGCTCTTACTCTTTGTTCGACTTTAGGAGAGCGACATGGTTTCGCTGACGACCAACACTTTACGGACCATTGCCGGCGCGGCTCTTTTTGCCGCTTTCGGGCTTGGGCTTGCGGGCTGCAATGAGAAGAAAGAGGAGACGGCGGAGGTGATCCGGCCGGTGAAGGTCGTCGAGATCGCTCAGGCTGATACAACGCGCAAACTCGATTATTCCGGCGTCGTTCGCGCGCGGACGGACATGAATCTCGGCTTTCGCGTCAACGGTAAGATCGTCGAGCGCAAGGTGGATATCGGCCAGAGGGTAAAACCCGGCGATGTGATCGCCCGCATGGACGCCACCGACTATATTCTTGCGGTGCGCCGCTCGCAGGCCGATCTGGATGCGGCGGAAAAACAGGTGCAGACGACCGAGCTCGCCCGCACGCGTGCACGGACGCTCTTCGACAAGAATGTCACCTCCAAGTCGCAGCTCGAACAGGCGGAGCTTTCCTATGAGCAGGCCGTCTCGACCCGGGATTCCGCGGCTTCGGCATTGACCGAGGCGAAGAACCAGGTCGCCTATGCCGACCTGACCGCGGACATGAGCGGTATCGTGACTGCGATCAATGCCGATGTTGGCCAGGTGGTCAGTTCCGGCACGCCCGTCATCACCGTTGCTGTCGATGGCGAGAAGGAAGTGCAGGTTGCCGTGCCGGAAATGGATATCGCGCAATTCAAGGTCGGCAAGGACGTCAAGGCACGCTTCTGGTCCGACTCGGCTCTCGTCCTGGATGGAAAGGTGCGCGAAGTATCGGGCAGCGCCGACCAGTCGCGCACCTTCGCGGTGCGCGTGAGCCTGCCGAACGATCCGCGCGTGCTGCTCGGCATGACCGCGACCATCGAAGCGCTCGCCGGCAATACGCAGCCCTATGTGTCCATTCCGCTGAGCGCGCTTGCGCAAAAGGACGGACAGCAGATCGTCTGGATTGTCGATCGGAGCGGAGGCACGGTCCATTCCCGTGCCATCAAGGTTGTCGATTTCGCCGATGACGGCGTAAGGGTTGCCGATGGCCTGAAGGCCGGCGATGTCGTCATTGCCGCCGGCACGCAGTTCATGACCGAGAACATGAAGGTCAAGCTTCCGAGCGCTGGCGCTCAGCAGGCCTCCGCAGACACCAAAGCCGCCTCGGCGGATATCGTACGCTGACCCGGATCGAGGGGACGAGATCATGTCCATCAACAGCACCTCCGGCGAGAGGAAGCGTTTCAACCTGTCGCGCTGGGCGATCGCCCATCCAAGCATCGCTCGTTTTCTGTTCGGGCTCATCATCATCGCCGGCGCGCTCGGTCTCACCCATATGGGCCAGAAGGAAGATCCGGATTTCACCTTCCGCGTCATGGTCGTGCAGACTGTCTGGCCGGGCGCCTCGCTGCAGGACATGGAAGACCAGGTGGTCAACAAGATCGAGCGCAAGCTGCAGGAAACGCCGCATCTCGATTGGGTCAAATCCTACACTCGCGCCGGCTTTGCCATCACCACCATCCAGATCAAGGGCGACACTAACACCGCCGAGGTGAAGGACGCCTTCTACCAGATCCGCAAGAAGGTGGGCGATATCGGCAACGAGCTGCCGTCCGGCCTGCTCGGTCCCTATTTCAACGATGAATTCGGCGATACTTTCATCACGCTGCATTCGATCAGCGGCGACGGCTACACCTATCCGGAGCTGAAGAAATTCGCCATCCAGGCCCGTGACATGCTGCTCTCGACGCCCGGCGTCGAGAAGGCCACCATCATCGGCGACCAGGCGGAGCAGATCTATATCGACGTCTCCTCCAAGGTCCTGGCCGAGCGTGGATTGACGCTCAACGACCTGAGGAACGCCATTATCGGCCAGAATAATGTCGATCCGGCCGGCACCGTCGATACCAGCACCCGCTCTGTGCGCATCTCGGTCGAGGGTGACGTCAACAAGATCGAGGATATCAAGAACCTGCGGCTCAACGCCGGCGGCCAGGTGACCCGTCTCGGCGATATCGCCACCGTCACCGCCGGGCTGCAGGACCCCTATACCGCCAAGTTCCTCTTCAACGGCCATCCAAGCGTGCAGCTCGGCGTCGTCATGGCTCCTGGCTTCAAGGTGACCGATGTCGGCAAATCCATTGAGGAAACCTATAAGCGCTTCGAAGCCTCGCTGCCGGTCGGCGTTCAGGTCGATCAGATCGCCAACCAGCCAGACGTCGTCACCGACGCGATCAGCGAATTCATGCATGCGCTGGGCGAAGCGCTCGTCATCGTGCTGATCGTCTCGTTCCTCTCGATCGGCTGGCGTTCCGGCCTCGTGATCGCCATCGCCATTCCGCTGGTGCTGGCCGCGACCTTCGCCATCATGTACGAGTTCGGCATCGACCTGCAGCGCATTTCGCTCGGCGCGCTCATCATCGCGCTCGGCCTGCTTGTTGATGACGCCATGATCGTGGTCGAGCTCATGGAGCGCAAGCTGGAAGAGGGGCTCGTAAAGCTCGATGCCGCGAGCTTCGCCTATTCCTCGACCGCCTTCCCGATGCTGACGGGCACGCTGATCACCACAGCCGGCTTCATCCCGGTAGGCTTTGCGGCATCGACGGCCGGGGAATATGTCCGCACGCTGTTCTACGTCGTCGGCATCGCGCTCGTGGTCTCCTGGTTCGTGGCCGTCTATTTCACGCCATGGCTCGGCTACATGATCCTCAAGCAGCGCCACCATGCCGGCGAGCATCATGATGTGTTCGACACGCGCTTCTATCGCCGCCTGCGGTCGTCGGTCACCTGGGCCGTACGCCACCGCGTCATCGTGCTGCTCCTGACGCTTGCCGCCTTCGTCGGCAGCCTGTGGTCGTTCCAGTTCATTCCGCAGAACTTCTTCCCGCAGTCGTCGCGTCCGGAAATTCTCGTCGACCTGTGGCTGCCCGAGGGCACCAGCATCAAGGAAGTCGAACGGCAGGCGCAGGCGCTGGAAGCCCGCATGGCCGATGATCCGGACAAGCGCTTCATCGCTACCTATGTCGGCCAGGGCGCGCCACGCTTCTTCCTGCCGCTCGATCAGCAGCTCACCAACCCGAACTATGCCCAGATGCTTGTCATGGCCAAGGACGAGCCGGCCCGCGAGCGGCTGATCGCCAAGATGCGCGGCATCCTGGCGGCGGATTTCCCCTCCGTCCGTGGTAAGGTCGACCGCCTGTTCCTCGGTCCGCCCACCGGCTGGCCCGTGCAGCTGCGCGTCATGGGTCCCGACCGGCAGGAGGTTCGCCGTATAGCCGACGAGGTGAAGCAGCGCTTTGCCCAGAACCCGCTGCTCGGCGCCATCCATGACGACTGGCTCGAGCCTGTGCCGGCCATGAAGCTGGTGATCGATCAGGATCGCGCCCGCGCTCTCGGCGTCACCTCGCAGCGCATCCGCCAGATGCTGCAGGCCACGATGTCCGGTGTCACGCTCGACAATTATCGCGAAGGCGAAGAAACTGTCGGGATCGTCGCCCGCGAGCCGGACGCGAGCCGTCACCTGCTGACCTCGGTGAATTCGGTCTATATCCCGACCGATAGCGGCGGCTTCGTGCCGCTCTCGCAGGTCGCCAAGATCGTGCCCGTGATGGAGCAAGGCATAGAATGGCGCCGTGACCGCCTTCCGACCATCAGCGTGCGGGCGACCCTGCCCGACAATGTGCAGTCGAACGACGTGACGGCCAAGCTCTACAACGACATGGCTGATCTGAGGAGCAGCCTGCCGGCCGGCTACAAGATCGAGATCCAGGGCGGCGCCGAGGACAGCGCCGAAAGCCAGGCCTCGATCGCCGCCAAGGCGCCGATCATGCTCGTCATCATCGTCGTGCTCCTGATGGCGCAGCTGCAGCACTTCGGCAAGGCGATGCTGGTGCTCGCCACCGGCCCGCTCGGCATCATCGGTGCCGCCGGTGCCCTCCTGATCAGCGGCGCGCCCTTCGGCTTCGTCGCGATCCTCGGCGTCATCGCGCTGCTCGGCATCATCATCCGCAACTCGATCATCCTCGTCGACCAGATCGACCAGGATATCGCGGCGGGCATGGATCGGAAGGAGGCGATCATCGGCTCGGCCGTGCGTCGTTTCCGGCCGATCATGCTGACGGCGCTGACGGCCGTGCTGGCGCTGATCCCGATTTCGCGCGGCGTCTTCTGGGGACCGCTCGCCTACGCCATGATGGGCGGCATTCTGGTCGCGACCGTGCTGACGATCTTTGTCCTGCCTGCCGGCTATGCCCTGTTCTTCGGTCGCGAGCCCAAGAGCAAGTCGGTCGAGCCGCCGGCCAAGGAGCGGGCCGACGAGGAGGAGCAGAATACGATCCAGCTGCCGCCGGCCGTGGCCGCGGAGTAAAAGATCTGAAAGAAACAAATATCCCGGCTTTCGAGCCGGGATATTTGTTTGAGCCGTTCAGATCGATAGCAGGATCGTGTGTTTACCTTCGGCGATCTTCAGGATCGTCAGGCTTCCGCCCATGGAGACTGCCGTGTCGATGCCGATGCGGCCCGAGCCGAACGTGGGGCGCGAATGCGGTGTGTGACCGTGGACCACCAGCAGCGGCAATTGCGGTCCTTCCGACAGGAAGGGTTCGCGGATCCACATCAGGTCTTCATCCGTCTGATAGCTTAAGGGAATGCCGGGCTTGATGCCGGCATGGACGAAGAGCGTCGAGCCGAACGTGACGGCTACCGCCAATGAACGCAGCAGATCGACATGCGCCGGCGGCATGGCGCTGAGCGTCATGTCGCGCAATTGCTGGACGCTATAGCCAAGGTCGAAAAGAACATGCCGGGCATCGATGCCATAGGAGGCGAGCGTCGGCAGCGCGCCGAATTCGAGCCAATGGATGTTGGTATCGGGATCATCGAGAAAGCGCAGGAAGACATCGTCGTGATTGCCGCAAAGCGCATAGCGGTCGAAGCCTTCCGGCGGCGGCGCGCTGAGATGGGCCAGCACGTCACTGGAGCGCGGGCCGCGATCGACATAATCGCCGAGAAACAGCAGGAGCTTTCGGCCGGGAAGGGTGCGGGCGTCGGCAATGATACGCCTTTCAGCCTCCGCCATCTCGTCGTGGCAGCCATGGATGTCGCTCAGCGCATAGATCGCGGTATAATCCCGTCCCGTGAGATCGATGCGGTTCCGTTGCTGCTGCATGAAATCGACCGTTCCCCGCCGGGTCGTGCCTGAACGGCCGCGGCAGTCCAATTGCCTGAAATAGTGTCGAGAAACCCGCTTTCGGCGAGTCCTTATAGGACGGTATTCCAAGCATGGACCTGCCGCAAGTCTTACGAGCACAGGCATTGGTCTGAACCGCTGAAATTGCAGGGAATTTCAGAACGCCGTCGGAAACCTCGCCCATGACGCGATCTCCAGAACGATCGCTCAACCGCGATAGGCGGCCTCGAGCCCGGCAATGTCGAGTTTGACCATGCCCATCCAGGCTCGCATGACGCGAGCGGCCTTTGCCGGATCCGGATCGGCGATATACTTGCGGAGCACCGCCGGCACGACCTGCCAGTAGACGCCATAGCGATCCGTCACCCAACCGCATTCCACCGGCGCGCCGCCATCGACAAGGCCGTCCCAAAGGCGGTCGACCTCAGCCTGGTCGGCGCAATCCACCTCCAGCGAGATCGCATGATTATATTCGATGCGGTCGCCGCCGTTCAGTGCCATGAAGCGCTGGCCGGCGAGCGTGAAGGTGACGACCAGAACCTCATCGGGTTTGCCGGAGGGCATGTCGACAATATTCTTCTGCACATGATCGATCCGGGAATCGGGGAAGAGCGAGACATAGAAATTCGCAGCTTCCTCGGCTTCCCGCGCAAACCACAGGCATGGGGCAATCTTGGACATTGGGTGTTCCTCTCTCGAATGGACTTCTCTAGCTAAGCTGCCGGAGGACGTCTGAGGAAACAGGATGCCGACACCGAGCTTTGAAAAATGCCTTTCAACGCGATGCGGGCGGGTAGAATTGTCTTTTAGATATCGATTGTGAACTCGCGGAGGGCGCCGCTGTCCCCCTTCTCCCCAGCGGGGAGAAGGTGCCGCCAGGCGGATGAGGGGGTGCCCGCCAAGGCCACTAAAATCCATGAATTCAAATAGATAACCCCCTCATCCGACCCTTCGGGCCACCTTCTCCCCAAGGGGAGAAGGAGCTTACGGTGCTCGTCCGCCTCCATATGCGATAGCCCTGCCACAAGGGGGGAGATTGGTCACTCGCTGCACCTTCCTGCCTCAAGCAAGCATTAAACTTGCTGATTCCTGTGTTCCTGTTGTTTTAGCTGAAACGGAGCGACATACTCCCAGCGATCTCCCCCCATGTGGGGGAGATGTCCCGAGAGGGACAGAGGGGGGTATTAGCGGTGCGATAGGCGAGAAAGGTATTTGGCCGATGCGACACCAAGCTCAATCGCTCGTCGCCAGCCTCTCCGCGAATTCGATCGCCTCGATCAGGCTGCGCTCATTGGCGATGCCCTTGCCGGCGATGTCGAAGGCGGTGCCGTGGTCGACCGAGGTGCGCACGATCGGCAGGCCGAGCGTGATGTTGACGCCGGAAAGATCCATCCATTTGCCCGTCGCGGGATCGATCTCGAAGCCGAGCAGCTTGACCGGGATATGGCCCTGATCGTGATACATGGCGATGACGGCGTCATACTGGCCGGCGCGCAGCTTGACGAAGACGGTGTCGCCGGGAACGGGACCGACGATATCGAGCCCGTCGGACACCGCCCTGGCGATGGTGGGCGCGGAGATATCGATATCCTGCCGGCCGAAGAGGCCGCCTTCGCCGGCATGCGGATTGAGCGCCGCCACCGCGATCTTCGGGCTGGTTATGCCGAGATTCCTGAGCGCCTTGTGGGTGAGGTCGATCACGAGGCGCAGCCGCTCGGGCGTCAGGCGCTTCGGCACATCCTCGAGTGCGACATGGGTGGTGACGTGGCTGACGCGCATATTGCCATGGGCGAGCATCATCACGGAGCCGCGCGCGCCGGTGAGCTCGGCCAAAAGCTCGGTATGACCGGCATAATGGAAGCCAGCCTTGTTCAGTGCTTCCTTGTTGAGCGGCGCGGTGACGATGCCGCCGACCTTGCCTGACAGCGCCAGCTGAACGCCCTTTTCGATCGCCTTGAACGCCATGCGGCCGCCATCGGCGGAAAGCCGGCCCGGCAGGATCGGCTCTCCCTCGGCATCGGCCTGGATGAAGCAGAGGTTCGGCCAATCGGCCTCCATCTGCACGTCCGGAATTTCGATATCGAGGCCAAGCTGTTGCTCGGCAAGCCGCAGGGCAGGGCCGCTGCCGATAATGGTCAGCTTCAGCTTACCTTCATCGAGCCTATCTTTGAGTCGTGCTGCAGCCTTGACGATGATTTCCGGGCCGATGCCGGCGGGATCGCCCATGGTGATCGCTAAGTGCCGCGTCATGGTTCTTCTCCTCCGGCAATCAGCCCGTTTTCACTTAAGAGATCGCGCCACAGGGTGGGGCCGCCGAATGCACCTGATTTCGAGATGACAGTGGTGCCTTGCCAGGGGCCGTCGACGATCGTGGAGCGCGGCAGGCCCGGCGCTGCCTGGCCGGTGATGCTGAGCGCTGACACGTCGAGCGCCGAGCACAGGTTTCGCAGGGTCTCGCCGCCGGCGACGATCAATGTGCCCGGGGCGGGCAATGCCCTGGCCATGCGGCCGAAGGTGGTCGCGATCCGCCTTGCAGCATCGTCGCGTTCAAGCCCTGTCGGCAGGTCGAGGCTGACCATGGCGACGCCGCTTTGCCGGATTTGATGATCGACGGTTTTGGCATCAGCATCTTCGCCAAGCTTCAGCCAGTTGGGACCGCAGGCCTGGAGTTGCGCCAGGGTGATCGGCTGGTCCGAGCCGAACAGGCCGAGCACCGGCCGTTGCAGCCGGCGCGAGATGGGAACGGAGGGGGCCGGATGGCGTTCGCCTGCGTCTCTTTCGGCGTGGGGCAGAAGCTGCGTTGCCAACTCGATATTGCGTGCGAGAGCACGGGCGAGCCCGCCGGTGCCGCTCCAGAGAACCGGCCCCTCCAGCCGCGAGGACACCCATGCGATGATGGCATCGAGATCGTCATCCGTATGCGCATCGAAAACATGGATGCCATCCGGAATGTGCTTGCCTTCGAGGCTACCAAGCGTCGTGTTGAAGGCCGGCAATCCCTCGGCGCGCAAATGGGTCACGAGATCGCCGCTGACATCGCGCCAGGCGTCCTTGCCGGCATAAAGCACCTGCCGCCCGCCCTTCGTGTGCCGTCCGTGATGCGGGAAGGCTGGCGCCAGAATGCAATGCCGCCAATAGCCGAGCCGGAAGCAGGCAGCCAATTCCGCCGCCCAGGGGCCGCGAAACAGGCTATCCACCTTCTTGAAGGCGAGATCGGCCCCCTGCAGCAGCGGTGCAATGCCGCCGACGATTGCTTCCGCCTCGGTGGCTGTCTTCTCGCGGGTGCCGCTATCGATCGCCAGGCAATCCGGCAGCTTGTTGGAAAGCGCATCGCTGCGCTCGACCGCGATTGGCCCGTAGACACCGACGAATTCGACGGCGGTATCGAGCGCGCCCGTGAGGTCATCAGCAATGAGGCGGAGAGTGGGCATGAACTTTAGGAGCCTTCAGCGGCCTTGCGGGTAGCGGATATCGGAGTGGACGGGAGACCTTGCGGCGGCTCGGACGAAGCGCAATCTTCAGCCTTCCATTAGGGATGTCAACGGGTTGCTTTGTCACCGTTTCATGTCGGGCCATGGCATATGGAGCAGGCAGGTGCCGCATGTACCTTCTCCCCTCGGGGAGAAGGTGGCCCGAAGGGTCGGATGAGGGGGCGATTGAACCGAATCCGAGAATTTCGTGCTTCCGGCAAATCCCCCTCATCCCCCTGTCGGGACCTTCTCCCCGAGGGGAGAAGGAGGGTGCGCGACAACGATCTCACCCCATATGCAATTGCCCCGCCGTTTCATTGATCGCGGCTGCGACGCCGGCCCGCGTTTACTCGACTGTGCATATGCGGCTATGCTTGTATCTCAACCACGCGGCGGATCGCTTCAGTCGCGTCAAGGAGGGCAGGGTGAGCTACGATTTCCATGTGGGCCAGAAGGTCGTCTGCATCGACGATACGTTCAAGCATGTCAGCATCGATCAGCTGATCCGCAAGGGAACGATCTACACCATCCGCTGGGTCGGCGAGTACACGCATTATGTCGACGGCACCTTCATCGGCGTGAAGCTCGAGGAGATCCATCGCGGTAATGATGACGGCCCGGAAGGCTATGGCGCCGCCGACATGCCCTATCGCGCCAGCCGCTTCCGTCCACTGGTGAAGGACAAGATCGCTTCGCTCAGAAAGCTGCTCGCGCCGACGCCGGATGCGCCCGCCGAGCCGAAGGTGAAGACCAGGAAAAAAGAAAAGGTCTGACGGCAGGCGGCATCGGAGCCTGCCGCCGCTATGGATCAGGCCTGCCGCGCCCGCGCAAGCCCGTGCTCGATCAGCCGGCTGACAAGCTCCGGATAGGAAATGCCCGAGGCTCCCATGGCCTTGGGATACATGCTGATATTGGTGAAGCCGGGCATGGTGTTGATCTCGTTGATGACGACGCTGCCATCCGGCGCTAAAAAGAAATCGACGCGCGCCAGCCCTTCGCATCCGAGCGCGCGAAAGCCATCCGCTGCCATGCGCTTCAGCATGTCTGCCGTATCAGCCGGAATATCCGCCGGCACGGTGACGACGGCGCCGTTCTGGTCGAGATATTTTGCCTCGTAGGAATAGAAGCCGTGCGTCGCGGCCGTCGCGATCTCGCCCGGCACGGAGACGAAGAGCGAGCCGTCAGGCTCTTCCAGCACGGCGCATTCGATCTCGCGGGCGCGCACGAATTCTTCCACCAGCACCTTGCGGTCATGCCGGAAGGCTTCGGTGAGCGCGCTCTCGAACCCTTTGGCATCCTGCACCTTGCTGACGCCGACCGACGAGCCCTGGCGCGTGGGTTTGACGAAGACGGGCGAGCCGAGCGTGGCTGCGATCTCATCGAAATCTGGCTTGTCGCCACGCGTCAGTGTGACCGAGCGGGCCACCGGCAGGCCGGCCTCGCGCAGCAGGCGCTTTGCCATATCCTTGTCGATCGCATTGGCCGAGCCGAGAATGCCGCAGCCGACGAGGGGCAGGCCGATGATCTGGGCAAGGCCCTGAATGGAGCCATCCTCGCCGTTCAGCCCATGCAGCACCGGAAACAGCACGTCGACCGCAGGCAGCTCGCGGGCGCCTGCCCCTTCCAGCGCCATCAGCCGGCCCTTGCCGCCCGGAACCAGGCAGACTTGCCGGCCCTCATAGGCAACCGGCTCCGGCAGCGCGCCGCCCTTTTCCTCCACCAGCAGCCAGCGCCCGGCGCGATCGATCAGGATCGGCACGATCTCATATCTGCCGCCATCGATCGCCTTGACGACATTGCGGGCCGACATGACGGAAACCTCATGCTCGCTGGACTGACCGCCAAACAGAACGGCGACGCGTAGTTTCGACATCGAGGCTTTTCTCCCGGGCCAGGTTGGAGGTGATGGTGGGAGAAGGGTTTAAACGGGAGATTGCAGCGGAATTGGGGAGGATCACGCTTAGGGCGCCTTTCACGAAGAACATCTTCGTCCGCTTCGACAGTTACGACGATAAGGACATTCTCGACCTTAAGGCGGACCTCAACCAGCACGTTGTTTCGTCGGAGTGAAGTCTTGGGATTGAGGTCTGTCGCGATCTCATTAGCCTTTCTGGCGTTGTGCTGGCAGGGCTTTGTAAGCAAGTCGTTGAACAGGTTAGCGGGACTACGGCGTAAACTCATAAAATTGCTTGTCGTTTATGGTCGGCTCTGATTCAAGGCTTCCAACTACGGAGGCCTTTGATGACGCGTCGCCGCTACGAACTTACCGAGCATGAATGGTCGATCATATCGCCGTTGTTGCCCAACAAGCCCCGCGGTGTTCCCCGCGTGGATGACCGGCGGGTGCTGAACGGTATCCTTTGGCGGTTCCGGACAGGTTCGCCCTGGGCGGAAGTCCCGGAGCGCTATGGCCCGCCGACCACCTGCTACAACCACTTCGTGCGCTGGCGCAAAGCCGGAGTATGGGATCGGCTTCTCGAAGCAGTCTCGGCCGCCTACGATGGTGACATCGTCATGATCGACTCGACCTGTGTCCGCGTTCATCAGCATGCGGCCACGGGAAAAAAGGGGATGGAGATGATGGCGGCATGGGACGTTCCCGCGGCGGACTTACGAGCAAAATCCACGCGCTCGTCGATGCCGAAGGTCGCCCCGTCAACCTTCGTCTGACCGGTGGGCAGGTCGCCGACTGTACCCAGGCCGACGCGTTGACGGA